>JAIVHB010000197.1 GCA_020201275.1 Rhodothermaceae bacterium
CTGGAACCGCGTGCATCCGCTTACCGCAGAACCGGTTTTCTATTCGGTGGATGTGGCCGCCGATTCTGCCTTTACATCGTTTATTGACCGCATCCCCGCAGGAACCGGACTCCGGCTTCTCATCGGTGAACAAACCACGGCACGCCTGGCCGCCAGGGCCGGTGCAACGGCTGAACAACTTTTCTTCAGGATAACCGCGACAGATGGGGCATTCCATTGTTCGTCACCCCCATTCCAACTAAACAATCTATAGTGTTATGAACAGATTATCATTCAAAAACAGAATAGTGAACGGCAGCAACGGCAAGAACGGCCACAACGGCAATTACGGGACAGCCGCATCAGGCAATCCCGACACCAACGGTCTCTCCCGCAGGGGCTTCATGAAAACACTCACCGCTGGTGGTGCGGGACTGGCCCTGCTCGGCGGATGCACGTCTGCGCAGGCGGTGCGTCGTGATGCCGATTTCACATTCCTGCACATGACCGATATGCACGTGCGGCGCAAGCGGAAGGGGCATGAGGGCTACCGGGCCTGCATCGAATCGGTTAAGGCAATGGAACGGGCACCCGATTTCAGCCTGATGGGTGGTGACATGGCCTTCGACGGCCTGTACAACGAAAAAGACGAGTTCGCCGACCAGATCGAACTCTATAAAACGATAACCGATACGATGGATATTCCCTATTACAACTGCATCGGCAACCACGATGTACTGGGCCTGAATTCACGCCGCAAGGTTCCGGTGGATGATCCCGACATCGGGCACAAAATGATCATGGACCGCCTGGGCATGGACCGCAGCTACTACAGTTTTGATCACCGCGGGTGGCATTTTGTGGTTCTGGATACGATTCACCGCGTCGAGACCGAACACGGGCCATCTTACGAACCGCGCTTGGGTGAGGAGCAGCTCGAGTGGCTCCGTTTCGACCTCGGAGCCGCCGCGGGCAGGCCCACTGTCTGTGTGATACACATCGCGGCTTTCTGCCATATCGGTCAGATCAATGCCGATCCCAACCTGCCCTCCATGAACCATATGGTGATTGCCGACAACCTCCCGTTCCGCCATATTCTGGAAAGGCACAACGTGAAAGCAGTCCTGCAGGGTCACAGCCATCAGATCGAGGATTTTTACTTCAACGGGATCTGGTACATCACCAGCCAGAGCGTGAGTGCGGCCTGGTGGGGCGGCAACTGGCGGGGATTCAATCCAGGGTACACGGTGCTCGAAACCCGGGATGAGGAGCTTTCATGGTACCGCCGGGAGTTCGACTGGGAACACCAGCTCGAGCCCGAAGATGATCTGGAACGCGAACGGATACGCCAGCGCAAGGAATTCCTGCAGGAACAGGAACGATTGCGTGCAGATGAGATAAATGTCGGGGTTGGTGAATACTAAAACAACGTCATGCCGAGCGCAGGTCTGAGAGCATCGAAGACCGAAGTCGAGGCACGCTGGGGCTTTTTAAAAAGCCCCCCACATGGTTCGACTTCGCTTCGCTGCGCTCACCATGACGGAGAAGGCTGCGCTCACCATGACGGAGGAGGCTGCACTCTTGACGGAGGAGGCTTTGCTCACCATGACGGAGGGGGCTGCGCTCTTGACGGAGGGGGCCTGCGCTCACCATGACGTTCATACTTATCTTTGAATTAGCTTAAAAAATTGCGATTTTTCCGGCTCCGTGATGCTAATGGCAACGGGGGCAGGTCAAAGAGTTGCATTCCTACCTTCGATGCTCCAGAATTGGCAGAAATTATTATCGAACTTATTAATCAATTCTGACATGTTAAAAGAAAATCCGCAAATCACCGAGGAGCAGCAGTACGAAAAAATATTTACCGAAATCTATGAAAATTCGGTGGATGCGTCCAAAGCTGTTGCTGAAGAAATCGCCGATCTTGTCCGGGCCAGGAAATCTGAGGGGAAGCCCGTGGTTCTCGGCCTTGCCACCGGTTCCACCCCCACACGGATGTATGATGAACTCATCCGCATCCACCGTGAGGAAGGGCTCAGCTTTGAAAACGTAATTACCTTCAACCTCGACGAATACTACCCCATGAATCCGGAAGCCCTGCAGAGCTATGTCCGGTTCATGAACGAAAACCTGTTTGACCATATCGACATCAAACCGGAGAACATCCACATCCCCGACGGCACTCTGCCGCGCGAGAAGGTGTTCGATTTCTGCATGAATTATGAGAAAAAGATCCGATCGCTCGGCGGGCTCGATATACAGATTTCATCACGCTCGACCGTCTTACCCGCCTGGATGCCGCCAGCGACTTTTTCGGCGAGGAAAACGTACCGCGCCGCGCCATCACCATGGGGGTGAGCACGATTTTACAGGCCAAGCGCATCATCCTGATGGCCTGGGGCGAGGCAAAAGCCCCCATCGTACGGGTAGCGGTAGAGGGTGAAGTGACCGAGCAGGTACCCTCATCCTTCCTTCAGAACCATCCGAATTCCGTTTTCATCCTGGATGATGCTGCTGCCAGTGAGCTTACCCGGTTCAGAACACCCTGGCTGGTTGGTCCGTGCGACTGGACTCCATCACTTATGCGTTCAGCCGTTGTTTGGCTTTGCAAGAAGGTAGACAAACCGGTACTCAAACTGACCGATGAGCACTATAATGAATATGGTCTCGGAGAGCTGGTAACCGAGCATGGTCCGGCGTACAACATCAACATCCGGGTATTCAACATGCTGCAGCACACCATCACCGGATGGCCGGGCGGCAAACCGAATGCAGACGACAGCCAGCGCCCCGAACGCGCCGAACCATTCCCGAAACGGGCCCTCATCTTCAGCCCTCACCCCGACGACGACGTAATCTCCATGGGCGGCACCCTGCTCCGGCTGGTCGACCAGGGGCATGATGTGCACGTTGCCTATCAAACCTCGGGAAACATCGCCGTTTACGATGAATACGCCCTGCAGTTTGCCGATTTCGTGAGTGATTTCAGCTCGGCGTTCGATCTGGCACAAAAGGATGCCCTGAGTCTGTATGAAAACATGCAAAACCACATACAGAATAAAAAACAGGGCGATATCGATTCTTTGGAATTGCGGCAACTGAAGGGACTGATCCGCCAGAATGAAGCCAAGGCAGCAGCCCGTTATTGCAAAATCACTGATGAACACATAAACTTCCTGAACCTGCCCTTCTATGAGACCGGCCGTGTGAAGAAAAAGCCACTCGGAGAAGAAGACGTAAAGATAACCGTAGACCTGCTCAGGAAGATCAAGCCTCATCAGGTTTATGCGGCCGGAGACCTCGCCGATCCGCACGGAACACACAGGGTGTGTTTGAATGCCGTAATGGAGGCCATGCGCATCTGTAAAGACGACGACTGGGCAAAAGACTGCTACGTATGGTTCTACCGTGGTGCCTGGGCCGAATGGGATGTGGACCGCGCCGACATGGCCGTTCCGATCAGTCCCGACGAATTGATCAGGAAGCGTCAGGCTATCTTCCGGCACCGTTCTCAAAAAGACGGACCCGTATTCCAGGGTACCGACAGCCGGGAGTTCTGGGAACGCGCCGAACACCGCAACCTTACAACCGCCCAGGCCTACGACAACCTCGGTCTCGCCGAATACGAAGCGATGGAGTTGTTCGTTCGCTGGCATTTCTGACACACAACCATTAAAAACACCCCGTACCTCCGGGGTGTTTTTTTTCTGCCCGATTTCCCGTTTTTTAACTATCCGATAAACTGTTTCAAACGGACGGCCCGGCCGCCATCTGTTCATTTTCATACACCGGTTCAATCCTCCCATTCGGGTGGATGTAAACTGATCAGGTCTTCAGATCGGTTTTTCAGTACCGGCTCTTATAAAGGTTTCAACCAATGGCGAAGGAAAAACCAACCTTCAGGAATCCGTGGGCATGGGTTCCGACGATCTATTTTGCCCAGGGCATCCCCTACGTGGTCGTGATGCTGGTTTCCGTAATCATGTACAAACGGCTGGGTATCTCAAATACCGATATCGCCCTGTACACCAGCTGGTTGTACCTCCCGTGGGTAATCAAACCGCTGTGGAGTCCGCTGGTAGACCTGGTGAAGACCAAACGGGCATGGATCATCGCCATGCAGCTGCTCGTCGGAGCCGGACTCGGTGGGGTTGCCCTGACCATTCCCATGCCCGACTTCTTTAAGTATTCCCTGGCTTTTATGTGGCTGCTCGCCTTCAGTTCGGCCACGCACGACATTGCCGCCGACGGTTTCTACATGCTCGGCCTTTCCAAACACGATCAGGCCTGGTTTGTGGGGGTGCGGAGTACCTTTTACCGCATCGCGATGATCACCGGGCAGGGCCTGCTCATCATATTGGCCGGGTACATTGAAAGCAACAGCGGGCTCGACACCGTAAACGTGCAGGTAAGTACCAATACCGCTGTTGAACAGACCATGTTCACGCATCCCGACTCGCTCACCTTCGACCCCGGCAGCAACGGTGACCTCCGCATCATTACCTATCCCGAAATTCTTGAAATTTCAACGGAACAGGTGCAGAAAGAGTACGCCGATTCGCTCATCGCCTTCAGCCGGCGTTGGAACACCGGTCACAATTTCTACCAGGCCGAGCTGCTCGACCGGCAGGCCGGCGACGCGCGTCCGACTACCGGGATGGAGGCCTCATGGTGGAGCCGGTTTGTGGCCAGCCCGCTCGAATCGTTCCTGAGGCGCAATTTCGGTCCGACCGAAGACGAAATGCTGCTCGAAGACACGCGCGGCAACCTCGGCGTGGTCTACTTCCGGCTGTCGGGCCCGCCGCCCGTCGACGAGGAGGTGGTCGTTAACTTCGGCCGTGAATCGGGCGACACAAGCATATCACTTGTCGAAGGCGAACGCTTTGTAATTACCAGAAATAACTGGACACAACCGGTGATGGCGGTCATACAGATCGACCCGAAACTCGATTTCGCCACATCCGCCAACTTTATGGCACGTTCGGGTAATATCCCCCTCGCGTGGTCCATCACCTTCTTCCTGCTCTGCGGCATGTTTGTCTTCTTCTTTGTATACCACAAACTTATGCTGCCCTATCCGGTGGCCGATAAGCCTGCCATCAGCGAAGGCGGAAAAAGTATTTTCACCGAATTTTTCAGGACCTTCGCCCTGTTTTTCCGCAAAGACAGGATACTGGTCATCATCGCATTTCTTCTGCTTTACAGGCTGGGCGAGGCGCAGCTGGTGAAACTGGCATCGCCCTTCCTGCTCGATACCCAGGAGGTGGGCGGGCTCGCACTCACAACAGGTGAGGTTGGCTTTGTATACGGTACCGTCGGCATTCTGGCCCTCACCTTCGGGGGTATTCTGGGCGGCATCATGGCGGCCCGGCACGGACTTAAATTCTGGCTCTGGCCTATGGTGATTGCCATAAACCTGCCGAATGCGGTCTATATTTACCTTGCAACTACAATGCCGAGCGATTTCCTCATCATCAACATCTGCGTGGCCATCGAACAGTTCGGGTATGGATTCGGGTTTACCGCCTACATGCTATTCATGATCTATGTGAGCGAAGGCGAACACAAAACCGCCCACTTCGCCATTACCACCGGCTTCATGGCCCTCGGCATGATGATTCCAGGCATGGTGAGCGGATGGATTCAGGAGATTATCGGATACCAGAATTTCTTCATCTGGGTTTTGATCGCAACAATCCCCGCCTTCATCATCACCTACTTCATACCCCTCGATCCCGAATTCGGTAAAAAGAAGGAAGGCGACGTTGTACCCGGCCAACCCGAAGAAGAATAATTGAAAAAAAACCTTCAAAACCCCAAAGAAACCTTCAAGAGTCCGTCGCGAAGCGACGGTCCTTGAAGAGTTTCTCCCCCCATGACCTCTAAAACCCCACAAATAACCACCTTCCCCAACCAATGAACCTCCCTTCCTCAATCATCCTCATCGTATCCCTGATCTCCCTGCTCTCCTGCACACCCGCAGCAGAATTCAACCCCGAGCTGGTCGAATCAGGCATCATCCCGCAGGAGGAATGGGGCGGGGAACGGATAGCTGTGAATATTGAGGTTGAGCCACACGAATTGCGTTACATCACCCTGCACCACGGCGGCGTAACGTTTGCAGATACATCTGATGCGCCTGCCTATCTGCGCAATCTTCAGAGCTGGTCACGCAGCGACCGCGACTGGGTGGACCTGCCCTACCACTACCTGATCGATCCGCAGGGACGGATTTATGAGGGGCGCAGCGTGCTGATTCCCGGAGACACCAACACCGACTACGATCCGACCGGTCATGCGCTGATTTGCGTGCTGGGCAATTTTGAGGTGGCAGAACCCAATCAGGCCCAGCTCGACGCGGTCACTTCGCTAATGGCCCTTATGGCCGAACGTTTCGATCTCACAACGGATGTAATTGGCGGGCACAAGGATTATGCGACCAATACGGTTTGCCCGGGTGAGAACCTGTATCCGTATCTGGAGGATGGGTATTTCAGGGAACGGTTGAGGGAAATGGGATTTGAGTGATTGATTAGATGCCTGCGAGCTCCGGGAGCGTTCCTGCGACTCTTCAGGGACCTCCGCTTCGCCCTTCGACTACAGCCTGCTGCGCAGGCTTGCGTACTTCGACTCTGGCTTCGCTCTGCTCAGCCTGCGCTCAGTACATGCTCAGGCCTTGCTCCGGACTCCTGAAGGTCGCCTGGTGTTATTCCACCCGTACATTTTCAAGGCTGATGACTGACACCATTTCGAGGCGGCCCTCATTGAAGGCAACTCCTGTATCGTATACTGTGACGGTTTCGCTTGCCGGGCGGTAGTTATTGTAGTCGGCAAACCGGATACCACCAATCTCCCCGGGGTTCAGGGCTTCCCGGAAACGGATCCCGCCCCCATCCGTAAAAAACTCGTAGGCCAGATAATCCATAGTATAGGTTTCGGGATGGATCCAGTAGATGAATACATCCTCAAAATCACTTCCGCCGCCCTCCTGCTCAAAGGTCACTTCAATCTTGTGATAATCACTGTTCCCGATAGTCTCACGGCCGAGGTAGTTTTTCCGTACGGCCGGATCATTCAGCGCGTAGGGCAGCAGGGCGAAATAGATTACCGAGTTAACGCTTCGGCGGTATCTGCCGGCATATTCATCATCAAGGGGCTCAGGTTCACCGTTTATGCTGCGGGTGAAACCGGCGTTATTGTATACATCGTGGATTTCTCCCTGCTCGCCGGTAAACCGGCGCTCGTATGAGAAAAGACCGTTTTCGCGCCGGGCCAAGTAGTCAATATCGCGGAAGGTAAATGTGATCTCAGAGCTCAGGTACCGGTCGCCGCCATGTACTTCTATTGACCGGTCGATAATACGTTGCGCTTCCGGTACTACCTCCTGATGCGAACAGGCTATCAGGAGCATTGCCATGGTTAGAGTCGCTGCGAGTTGGGATGCACCTGGCAATATACGGGTACGTTCACGGATGCTCCTTGCAGATCGGTCAAGTCTTCCCGTATAGCCATTATTGGTTTCTTTTCGATTGTTCAGAATCATCAGGGCGTTAGACTTTGACGTAATATCATGATAGCGACTGAATCAGTTCCAACCGGTGTCCATCCGGATCGACAGTGAAAAAGCGGTCATAACCCGGAATCGGGGTCGTTTCCCGAACGATATACCCTTTTCCCGTCAGCATCTGCCTGGCTGTGGCTGCATCCTCAATCATCAGGGCAGCATGGCGGCGGCTGGCTGTTTGCGGTTCATCACCGCTTATGAGATGAATTTGTCCGGATCCGACGGCAAGCCAGCGCGCCGAGATACCGGCGGCATAGAAAGTCTCCGGGATCGGGATCTCACCAAGTTTCAGAATATCCCTGTAAAAGCCGACTGAGCGTTCAAGGTCACTTACGACGATGGCATAATGGTGGATACCTGTGATTTTCATTTGGAAATTTCTGAAGCGGTTACAGACTGATTCAATTTTTTTACTGCCAGTTTGCCGCAAGGTTAATCAGTGCTGCCCTAAAATCCTGACCGGATATTAGTTTTTCTGAGCGCAGGAAATCGCATTTAAACCTCTGGTCAATTTCCGGTCTTCGCGGCGCTCATTCCTGCAAGCCGCCCGGTTACCCAGGCCCAGTAGAAGTTGAACCCGCCAATACGTCCGAAAACATCCAGTATTTCGCCGCAAAGGTAGAGTTGCGGATGGATGCTGCTCTCAAGCGTCGCGGTATTGATCTCGCCGAGGGGAACGCCGCCGCCGGTCACCTCCGCCTTTTTATAGCCCTCGTGGCCCGAAATTTTAAGAGGATATTCCGTGAGGAGCTGCAGCAGTTTTTTCCGGTCGTTCCGGCCCAGTTCGGCGCAATTTCTGCCGGTTACTCCGGCTTCCAGACTGAGTGCATCGGCGAGGCGGTTAGGCAGATGATTCTTCAGTACCGAGGCCACCTGCCCCCTGCCCCCGAGCAGCCGTTTCTCCCAGGCTTCCCGGCCGGTTCCGTCCCAGTTCACCCGGTATTCCGGTACCGGCTGCCCGTGCTCCATGGCCAACACCTGAAAATGGGATACATCCAGCACCGCGGGACCGCTGTAGCCACGATGCGTGAACAGGAAACCCGATCGGTTCGACTCAGCCACTTTCCGCCCTTCACGGTACACGCTCAGCTGCACATCCAGGCTCACTCCGGCCAACTCCCTGTGACCTGCATCCGACCCGGTGAGCGGGGTGAGGGCCGCATAGACCGGCGCCGCCTGGTGACCCGCTTTCGCCAGGAACCGGTGACCCATTCCGTCTGTGCCGATCGACGGTACCGAAAGCCCGCCCGTGGCGATTATCAGGGCGTCATACCCCATGGTTTGTATTTCCACGGCTTCTGCCCTGCCTTTCCCACTGGCCTCACGGAGTCCTCTGGGAGCTGTGCGGACCACCCACTTCCCATCCCAATGTTCAATCCGGTCAACCGGTGCATTATAAACCACATTTACACCACTTTCGAGCGCTTTATTCAGCAGCACATCACGGACCTCCATGGCCGAATTGCTTTCCGGAAACCATTTGTTGGATGAGGTTTCACAGGCAAGTTTCAACCCGAGATCTTCGGTAAACCACCGCTGGCAGGCACCGAGTGACCATGACCGGAAAATACGCTTCATCAGGTTGGGAGACGACCCAGTGAAATAGTCGCTCAGCTCCATGGTTACCGGCAGCACATTGCAGCGGGTACCACCCGACATCAGGATTTTCTTCCCGGCCTTGTCGGTTCGTTCGAGCAGGGTAACCCGGGCGCTGGCTCCGGCGGCAAAAATCGCGGCAGTGAGTCCCGCAGCTCCTGCTCCGACTATGAGCACATGCCGGCGGGATGATCCTGTTTCTGGTGCATCCTCTTTTCCATGCTCACTCAGATTCTCAATCACATCCTCATCTTCATTCACATCCTCTTTCTCATTCTCGTGCCTGGGCTCCTTAATCGGAAGCACCTTTTTCGGGAAAGTCGTCACAAGTTCTCTATCTCCATGATCAGATGGCGGTAGAATGCGATCGAACGGGCGTAGCCCTGAACGGAAACCCGCTCGTTGGTGCCGTGCAGACGAACAAGATCATCATTGTGGATTTGTACCGGCATGAAACGGAATACCTGGTCGCTGATACCGGTAAAATGGCGCGCGTCGGTTGCACCCATTACCAGGTACGGCGCAATATAAGCCTGCGGATAGAACCCTTTTATCGATCGGTGAAGCAGGTCGAAAGCCGGTGTTTCCGTATCGGAAACGGGTGATGCGGGTGAAAAGGCGCCCATCGGCTCAACAACTACCAACGGATCATCGATTGACCGCTCAACATGGCGCACCACCGATTCCATATCATCGCCCGGCAGAAGGCGGAAGTTTACAACGGCCGTGGCCCGCGACGGTAAAACATTGGGTTTCTGGCTTCCCGCCAGCATGGTTGGCGCCGTTGTGGTCCGGATAATCGCATTCGTGGATGGCGAAGCTTCCAGCTGCTTCCTGATTACGGGGCCGAAAAGCCAGGTATTACCCAGTGCAAGGCGCTGCCCGAATCCCATCTCAGGAACCAGGTAACTGAACATGGGCGCACCGGCGGAAAGGCTGGCCGGCATGGGATTTTCCTGCAGCCGGGCTACCGCACGGGCGATTCGCCCTGAGGCCGTAATGGACGGTGGCATGGAGGAGTGCCCGCCTTCGTCTTCTGCTATCAGTTCAAGGTTCAGGTACCCCTTTTCGCTTGTGCCGATCATGGCAACCGGTGCATCAATACCCGGCATTTCACCCTCAATTACAAGGCCTCCTTCATCAAGCACCATGGCCAGCCGTACACCTCTCGATTCCAGGAGTGATGCGATCGCTTTCGCTCCTTTTTCGCCGCCGATCTCCTCATCGTGGCCGAACGCCAGTTGTAGGGTGCGTTTCGGTTCAAGCCCCTCAGCCAACAGCCACTCAACCGCTTCGAAAACGCCCATCACGGTAATTTTATCGTCAAGGGTACCCCTGCCCCAGATATAACCATCGGCAATCACACCGCCGAACGGATCGTAGTCCCAGTTGGCAACCGATGAAGGCTCCACCGGCACCACATCATAATGGCCCATCAGCAACCAGGGATCCAGTGATGCATCCGTTCCCGGCCATGTAAACAGCAGGCTATACCCATTCACGATCTCCCGTTCAAGCTGCCGGTGTACAAGCGGATAAGTCCGCTCTGCAAAACGGATGAACGCTTCAAACGCCGCCACATCCCGTAGCGTGGTATCTTCGGTCGATATTGTCGGAATGCGAACAGCCTCTCCCAGCCGGTATGCCGCCTCCTCATAATCATAATCCGGCATCGGCTGTTCCGCCACATCCAGTTGACGTGATGTAAACGTGAGTGTATTCACCAGAACAATTCCGGATAGTACAAGAATGAGAATCAGAATTACAAATAGTACCTTTTTCATGGATCTCACGGCTGGTTGATTATTACATCAATATCTTGATATAACCGGACTAATCAGTCTGATTTAACCTACAAAAAAGGGTGATTCTGTCATAGCCATCGGTCTGAATAATAAAAGACACATTCGCGGCTTTCAAATAGCAACAACCGACAGGTGGGGACATTTAACCCCCCCGGAAAAGCCCTTGTGGAGAAATTTACACTTAAATGAGCAGTGCGCGCACTGCTCACATACTTCGACTACGCTCCGCTACCAGTGACATCTTTTTTATACAACCTCTTTCAGGTGGAATAATCGCGGTTTGATATGCACGTTATTGATTTATCGATTCATAAGATTCAACGACGTAGCGATGTAGCGATTTATATCAATTCTTAAGGGTGCAGCTATGTCACCTCCCAAATAGTGTTGCCCGCACTGGGCAAAATCAGGGGCTACCAGTGACATCCTCCCAAATCACTTCGCCGTTCAAATGTTCTATTGTTCACTAGTTCCATAATTCAAAGCATGCTAACAGCACCATCGGTGTCACCTATTTAATTGTGCAGCGAACTGATCCTGCCTTACTCACCTCATGATGTAAATAATACCGACCCGTAGCTAACCGCGCTCTCCCTCTCCTGCTCATCCCACAGATCGTAGGCCGTAACCCTTCCTTTGGCGTTTCCGGCTGTTTTTAACCAGGTATAGAGCGGCGAAAACCCGCAGATACGGTATTCATCAGAAACAGCCCGCACCTGCTCGAGTATTCCTTCCGCCGAACCGCCGGCCGCCTGATCCAGAAACTGCCTGTCAAATGCACGTACATCCTCAAAAAGCTCCGATGCCGGTACACGGTCGCCAAACTTTCTGCCTACATGGGCCTGATCGCCGCTTATCAGCACCAGAGTGTCATCATCCATCAGTGATCGCAGCAGCGCACTGAATTTCTCTACCTGCCCCGACTGATGGCTGCCATTCATATACATCAGCTCTTCGAGGGGGCCTACGAGCACCGGAACGATGCTGAACTCGTGATCCCACAGATACTGCAGGAAAAGCAGGTGCAACTCGATGCTGTGTTCTATGCGATGTGAACGGTCGCGCAGGGTCACTCCCGCCTCATCGCCAGCTTCAGCCAGACGTTCACAGAATGCACTGTCGCATTTTAGCCTGCCTAGCGGAGTCTGAAAATCCTTCCTGCTCACCATAAAGGGCAGATTATCGTAGTACGGATAGTAGAGACCCGCGTAGTGGGATGTGGCCAGAATCACCACCCGCTTCGGCCGCAGATTTTTAAGCGGACTAAACGCCCTGGCATACACATCCAGCCCTATGCGGATGTCGATATGAGGGGCGTAGAGGGCTTTTATTACGTCATCCGCGGCCGGCTGAACCCTGCTGAAAGCCTCGTCAAACAGCGCCCGAATGGCAACCGGCGAATCAGGATAGGACGAACCGGCGCAGACCGGCATCCTGATAGTGGCTGCCTCGAACAACTCCTCTGTTTCGCGTTTTTTTGCACGATAAAAGGGCGATTGCAGCAGGCCGTTTTCATCCAGGTAGCGGATGATGTCGAGCAGGCGCCTGGCGGGGGCATCACCGTTACCGTCGATGTTTACCTCACCCTCTGCGTCACTTTCACCGTTCCCGTCACTACCACCACCCCTGTCTTCGTCGCCATCTCTGTCACCATGTGCCTCAACGTCTGCATAACCGTCTTCATCGCCGCTCGCGCTGGCCGATTGTCCGTTCGACAGATCACCGAGGATATCGCTGATACTCCTTTTGCCGTCAAAAAAATGCAGTATTCCGGCAAAATCCCGATCGAGTACCATATTCGGCGTTGCATAGCCCATACCGTCGTGCAGATAGATGTAGTGCTTGCCGGAATCCTCAACGGCAATGAGTTCGATGTCGTGCCGAACGGGCGGCACCGGGTCGGTTACCGAATTGAACAGGTGATCAGCCATTATCGCGCATTTTCTGACATTCGCACTTTATTCCAAATGTTCTACATATCTCGTGGTCGGGGGCCTTTGCGAACCGGGCTTTGCAGGCGGCCCTTCCATGCATAATAAACAGGTGCGACAGGTTTGTCCATTCCTCCTGCGGGAAAAGGGCCATAAGGTCCTGCTCGATCTTGTCGGTATTGCTTTTGTGCCTGGTGAGTCCGAACCGGTTCGAAAGCCGCTTCACATGCGTATCAACCACTACGCCTGCATTGATCCCGAACGCATTGCCCAACACAACGTTCGCCGTTTTCCGTGCCGCACCGCGCAGGGAGAGAAGGTCATCCATTGTACGGGGCACTTCTCCTTTAAATTCGGAGATCACCCTCTGCGCCGTCTCTTTGATGGCCCGTGCCTTGTTCCGGTAGAAACCGGTAGACCGCACCGCCTCTTCCAGCTCCTGCAAGTCGGCATGGGCGAACGCCTGCGGAGTCGGGTAGTTACGGAACAGGCTTTCCGTGACAATATTCACCCGCACATCCGTGCACTGGGCGCTCAGTATTGTGGCGACCAGCAGCTCAAACGGATTGGTATAGTTTAAGGCGCAGTATGGGTTGGGATAGTACTCATAAAGCTTGCCGAGCAGCTCTCGTGCACGCTCTTTTTGCTGAGCCGTTTTCCTTGTAAGTGATTTTTCTTTTAGCATGGTAATGAAAATAGGAAAAAAGGCGGATGAGTCTTTCTGTGTTATTAAACACATCGAATTCTTATATTTACGAAATACTATCCGACTATCTTGTATGAATAAGCAGATTAAAAAATACAATCTCCACGATACCCGCCAGGCGGATGATGATAAAAGCTTCACGAGGGTTTCTTATTTCCAACGTTTGATATCCATATTTAAGATTGACCGAATTATACCCATGAATCCGCTCAATGTTTACAATGTGCTTGAAATTCCAACTTACAAGCAAATCTGCTTTTTGGATTGTTGCAATCGCAATGTGGAAGCAATCGGCCATACTTGATGGACCTACAACGTTCTCGGCGATGTAATTTTTTGCCAGTTTTACGGCTTCTTCATCCAGATTTACGTATTGCAACATGTTGTCAGGAATAGAGTTGACAAAACTGGTTACGTCATCGGGTGCAGAAGAGAGTTCATCGTCGATAACGTCTGAATACAGGAGGATAATGTCGGTTTGAAACACCCGATCAAAAAACTTATCTGTCCAAAAAGCAAATTCTTCATCGAATTTGCCTCCGAATACAGAAGTATCGAGGTAAAATGTTCTCATAGACTCAATATAGCCACGGATAGTCTTGAGACAAATTATTGTATTGCTTAAACCCGAATTGAGAATCGCTTCGTCAATGCCACTGCATCGAAACTACGAAACCATGAAGCTCTCTAACAGTCGATTGGGGTAATCATCGGGTTCGGGTTTTGTGTGGATATCTTAATCTTTAATTATCTGAATCTTCAAATTGCACCATCCGACGAATAGTCGGGACATACCTATAAAAAACATGCCGCCGGTCTGGGCAGACCGGCGGCATCAGGTGTTATCCAACCGACAATCACGGAGTATTGATGTCGATATTCTAATTAACGCACCACTTCGTGTATTAGTATTGTACGATACATGTGCAGAATGTGATAAATCTGCAACATAAACAATCATTTTCCCGGTTAATTAGCCAGGTTAATTCCTCACCGGATATGGCGGCGGTTCGGGCAGCCCGACCGGGTTTTCTTCCAGTTTTTTCAGGATTTCCTCGATACCCCGGTTCAGCTGCTGGTCCTCGCCGGCCCACTCCCTGGCCGGATCATTTTCAACTTCGATATCAGGATCGATGCCGTAGCCTTCGATGATCCACTCTTCACCTTCGGTATCGTAAAGTCCGAATTCGGGCCGATTCAGGAATCCACCATCCACAATCGGAAGTGATCCGCGGATACCGATCACACCACCCCAGCTGCGCTTGCCGATGAGCAGGCCGAGGTCGTGTTTGCGGAACCGGTAGGGGAAAATATCGCCGTCGGAGGCCGAAAATTCATCGAGCAGGGTCACCAGAGGGCCGATCATTGTGCCGGCGGGATTTACCGTGGTGGCAGCGTTCCGGGGAACTCGTTCAGTCCCGCCGGGCCCATATCCGGGATGTGGATGTATCCTACGCGGCCATCGGTGGCTTCCGTCACCTTCCGGATATTGTCCTGAACCCAGTTGTAGTAGTAGAGCTGGGCTTCGTCGGCAATCGGCTTCACCAGCACCTCGCGTGCTCCGTTCATTGTCGGACGGCTGTTCACGTGCAGTTTCACCGTTTTGTCGGCCAGGCCGATCAACGACTGGTAGATGTTTCGCATATCACTCACCGGACGGTCGTTCACCGCCACGATGTAATCGCCTTCGCTTACATCCACACCGACCTCTGTAAGAGGCGACCGTCTAGATGTGACCCAGTTCTGCCCCTGCAGTATACGGTCGATACGGTAATTCCGTGTGCTTTCATCGCGGCTCAGCTGCGCGCCAAGCATGCCCATCTGTACCCGGTCGGGCGTGGGTACATCACCTCCGCCCACATAGGCGTGACCGGTGTTCAGCTCGCCGATCATTTCGCCGATCACATAGGTGAGATCGTGCCGGTGGCGAACGCTTTCGGCCAGCGGACGGTAGGTTTCGCGCACTGCTTCCCAATCCACTCCGTGCATGTTCGGCGCGTAGTGGTAATCCCGCATCTGACGCCAGCTCTCCTCGAAAATCTGAACCCACTCGGCCCGGCGGTCGAGCTCCATCCGCATCCCGCTCAGATCTATCCGGTCGCTGATGGTCACGGGCGCCGTAGGCAGGTCGATCATGCCCCGGTTTCCGTTCTGGGTAACCAGCATTTTTTTGCCGTTGGCCGCAATGATGTAGCCGTTAACCTGCCCGAGAGCGGTCTCCTTCTGCTCTTTCAGATCGTACATCTGCAGCTGGGACCGTTCGTCGCGGCTTCCGTTACGCATGTAATAGATCTTGTTGCCGGCATGCGTGATGTTGTAGTAGAC
>JAIVHB010000064.1 GCA_020201275.1 Rhodothermaceae bacterium
ATCAACGCAGTCTGGAGCAGCTGACGAACAGGAAGGTCGATCTTTTCGCCTACCCCTCGGGCAATTATAATGAAGCAACTATCGGAATATTAAAAAACCGGCAATTTTCAGCAGCATTTGCTACCAGGCAGAAATGTGTTTTTAAGAATACGGATATGTTTGAGATCAGCCGTCAGCAGGTGAAAAACTGGGACCGGGAAAAATTCGAAGCTGCAGTGAATAAATGGTTCAATTAGTGGATTATAACTGTTCCGGCCTTCAGTTGCATCCCCGTGAATAATTTGAAACGGCACCAGTGCATCAATTCAAGCTGGTAACGAGCCGTGTGAACTCTTTGAAATGGAGGTTTTTTAAATATTTAAATCTGCCGAGTCCCGATCGTTTTCTGATAACATTGAGTGAGTCATAAGACAACTTTCTCTTGAACAGGCTTCTTCTGCCCGGATCGGCCAGCCTGATAATTATTTCAGTGCCCTTCATCTCATTTTCAATCAACCGGGCAGATTTCTCCGCATCATACATGATTCCTGAAAAAAGCCCGCCTTCCCACTGCCTGTAGATCGCTGTAACATCACTAAGATAGCCCACTTTTCCCGCAAACATGAGCAGATAGATGTAGAGGGTGTCGTTTTCGAGATACCTGGCCAGCTCATTGTAATGCGGGTATAATTCGGATGCGATAAAATCCTTTTTCCGGAATAAGAGGGTCGAGTTTGAAAAAAGCCCGCCACCCCGCAATGCTATGGTTAGTTCAGGGATGATGCCATCTTTATGGTCATTATGGTACTCCCTGCTCATTCTGCTATCCAATTCGTTGATGATACGTACATTGGTGAAGCAGGCCACACACTCAGGGGTTGATTCCAGGAAATTGATCTTTTTTTGCAGTTTTTCCGGATCTGTCCAGTAATCATCACCGTCGGCGGTTGCGATATACTTTCCCCGGGTTTGAGGTAGCATGTAATGGTTCAGGATATGGGCTATTCTGCCATCGTGTGAGGTGTAGATATTGGTTTTCTGAAAAATGGTTTTGATGATCCCGGGATGCATTTCTGCATAAGAGCGGATGACGTCCTGTGTTCCGTCGGTTGAGGCATCATCGTGTACTATGATTTCAATCGGAAAATCCGTTTTCTGAGCCAGGATTGAATCCAGCGTAGGTCCGATAAATTGCTTTATGTTATAGGAGGTACAGCATACGCTTACGAGTGGTGTGCTGTCTTTTCCCCGTATATTCGTCATATGTAAATTGATAGAAAGTATTTTTTTAAACCCGTCACTTGCAGCCCGGCACTCGATTGCAAAACCTGGCTGTAAAATACTACTTATAAACGGAAATATTGTTTCTCCTTTCTTGCACCAAACGATGGATGGCAATACACCGGACAGGAATACAGCGGTAACCGGGAAAACAACAGTGGGAGCCAGCCGGCATGTCTGCCATTTGAAATCAGCACTATTTGAAACTATCGTGTATACTTTGAATTCTATCTGAATTATCTTCCACATAATTCAACAAACGGATTCGATTTTAATACAATGATTATAGTAGACAGTGCTCTCGCAAAAAGAGAGCTGGGTAAAAATCCTGTAAGGGTCGGAATGGTGGGTGCCGGATTCATGGGAAAAGGGATTGCCCTGCAGATTAACACATTTACAAAGGGGATGAAGCTTGTTGCCATCTCAAACCGAAACACGGGCAGAGCCGAAAAGGTGTTCCGCGAGTCGGGCGTTGATGATATCGCCGTGGTTAAAAATTCGGATGAACTTCACCGGGCGGTAGCCAATGGCATGGCAGCCGTAACCGATAACCCGTTTTTACTTTGCGAATCGGATGATATTGATGTGATTGTAGAAGTAACCGGGGCCGTGGAGTTCAGTGCCCATGTTACCATGAGGGCTATTCAGAATAAAAAGCACGTGGTTCTGATGAATGCGGAACTCGATGCCACCGTCGGCCCGATCCTGAAAGTGTATGCCGACCGGCAGGGTGTTATCATTACCAATGCCGATGGTGACCAGCCCGGTGTAATTGTAAACCTGTACCGCTTTGTTAAGGGCATCGGCGTTACACCGGTTCTTTGCGGTAATATTAAAGGCCTGCAGGACCCCTACCGCAACCCCACAACCCAGGAGGGGTTTGCAAAAAAATGGGGACAAAATCCGGCGATGGTTACCTCATTCGCCGATGGCAGCAAAATCTCTTTTGAACAGGCCGTTGTTGCAAATGCCACGGGTATGCATGTGGGGAAACGGGGCATGCTTGGTCCCACAGTTCCCACCGGTACACCGCTCGAAGTGGCGATCAGGGAGTACCCTGATGAATTATTGCGCAGTGAGGGCGGAGTGGTCGATTATCTTGTGGGAGCCGCCCCCGGACCGGGGGTTTTTGTGGTCGGCACTCACGATCACCCGGTACAGCAACACTACCTGAACCTGTACAAGCTTGGCGAGGGCCCGTTCTACTGTTTCTATACGCCTTACCACCTGTGTCATTTCGAAGTTCCCAATACAATTGCCAGGGCGGCGCTTTTCCACGATGCCGCCACTTCGCCGCTTGGCCGTCCCTATGTGGAAGTAGTAGCCCAGGCGAAAAAAGAGCTAAAAAAAGGGGAAACAATAGACGGTATCGGGCACTATATGACATATGGCGTCTGCGAAAATGCTGATGTGGTTCAAAAGGAAAAACTGCTGCCGCTGGGTGTGGCAGAAGGATGTATACTCAAAAAAGATATCAGCAGAGATCAGGCACTGACAGTTGATGATGTAATTTTACCGGAAGGCCGCCTCATCGATCAGCTCTTAAAAGAACAGAGAATTCACTTCCGGGTTTAGAAAACCTATGGAGTCTTAAAAACTATGAAAGTTGTTATTCTTGCCGGGGGATATGGCACAAGACTGAGTGAGGAGACAAGTGTGCGGCCAAAACCCATGGTAGAAATCGGCGGCCGGCCAATACTATGGCATATCCTGAAGATTTATTCCCAATACGGACTAAATGATTTTATAATTTGCTGCGGATACAAGGGGGCGGTCATCAAACAGTATTTCGCAGATTATTTTCTGCAGGAATCTGATGTAACGTTCGACCTGAAGAACAATGAGATGAAAGTGCTGTGCAACAAGGTTGAACCGTGGAAGGTAACCCTGGTTGATACAGGTCATGCCACTATGACCGGCGGACGGATCAGACGTATCAGGGAGTTCCTTGACAACGAAACGTTCTGCATGACCTACGGCGATGGCATCAGTAACCTGAATATTCAGGAACTGATTCAGTTTCATAAAGATCAGGACGCCCTGGCTACTTTAACGGCTGTTCACCCGCCCGGCAGGTTTGGTACGTTCACGCTGGGTTATGAGCAGACGAAAATTGAAACATTCACGGAAAAACCGCAAGAGGATGGTGCCTGGATCAATGGCGGCTTCTTCGTTCTTGAGCCTGAGGCGATAGATTACATTGAAGGTGATCATACCGTTTGGGAGAGGGAACCGCTCGAGTCGCTGGCTGTTGACGGCAAACTGGCAGCGTTCAAGCACAATGCGTTCTGGCATCCCATGGATACCCTTCAGGATAAAAATCACCTTGAGGAACTGTGGAAATCCGATGAGTGCCCATGGAAAGTATGGTAGATGAAGCCTGTTGATAATTATCTGACCAGAACGGTACCGATCAATGTTTGAATTCATTGCACGCTTCATTCTCAATCTGGTTATGCCGCTTAACCTGGTATTCATCCTGTTCGGAGTGGGGGGGGTATTGCTGGTGTTGAAATGGTACCGGGGCGCGGTTGCGACGATTTCCGGAGCTGTGATCATTCTGCTTATTTCCCTCACGCCCTACCTGCCCGACCTGGTAACCGCCAGCCTGCAAGACCGGTACGACGTGTTCAGGCCTGAGGATAATCCGGACTTGCTGCGGGTGCCGGACGAATCAGGACCGGATACCCTGTTGTCTCCAACCGTTCACATCATCGTTCTGGGAGGCGGACATAATCCCGACCCCTGGCTGCCACCCGCGAACCGACTGAGCAGCCGCGCTCTCGGGCGGTTAACGGAGGGAATCCGTCTGCATAACCGTATCCCGGGCAGCCTGCTCATCTTTTCGGGCTGGTCGTCGTCGGGCGGGCAATCGGTGGCCGAAGTGATGGGCCTTGCCGCCATTGATCTCGGTGTGGATGAAGACCGTATTAGCCTTCTTACCCGGCCAAACGATACCTGCCGTGAGGCGCAGGAATACTTCCTCAGGTTCGGGTCCGGTACACCCCTCATTCTGGTAACATCTGCTACTCATATGCCCGCAGCTTTTCCGACAGACGGGGCTTAATCCGCACCCCGCACCGGCCAACCATCAGCTGAAATTTCACCCCGATCGCCGGCGTTACTTTCACCGTCTTGATCCGGCAAACATAACCAGGCTACATGGGGGTATCAAGGAATACATCGGCATGATCTGGGGACGTATGGAGTGCCGGCTGCCGGATGATGTGCCGGATGATCTTCAGGAATCAACGGGATAAATAAAGCAGATGGAGTGGAATGAATGCCGGTTGCACCAATCAATCATAAATGAAGTTCATGAGTATTATAATTCACATTGGCCGGCTTCTGTAATAAAAAAATTCGAGAATGCTATTGAGAGTGGAATGAGTATTGTATACATCCCATCTGAAATAGTTGATTGATCAACCGCCCGTAATAGCATTACTATTATCAAGATGTAGAATAGGAAGAGCATCCAGCCTTACAACACGTGGTAGTTTTCTGGTGATTGGGAACTTACTACTGCATGAGGGTATTTTCTCATTGGCAGATACTTATAGTAGGAAAAACATCGCCAACACCATTCCAGCGGACCGTACAGGAAATAGGTCAGCCAAACCTTGCTCCACAATATCTGAATAACGCACACGAGTAAGACTATCAGAATACCGGTAGTGGGGCTCACAGAGCCATACATCCCGAATCCAACCGATGAAAACAAGAACAATGCGATTACACTGTGCATCACATAATTGGTCAGGGCCATTTTGCCAATATATTGAAGCGGAGAAAGTATGGTTTTTACAACGTTCAATCGCAAGGAATAGGTGATGAGCCAGATGTAAAACATGGCAATAACCATGTTACTCAGCGAATATAATAGGTGGGTCACCCGTCCAATAATTTTCTTCAGAATGATCAGAGATGATGCATCAAGAATATACATGTTCGGGAGAATCAGGTTGTAAAGGGTAATCAGAAACAGAAAACTGATGATAAAGGCTGTAATCATTTTCCACTTGATTACGGATGTATAGTGCTCTATATCCGATAAAACACCCTTACGCACCAGCAATGCCCCGATTGTGAACATGAAAAAGGCCCTTGGTACCAATCCTGTGTGAATATGCTGAAGGTTATACAGGTACTCGCTGACCCTCAGTTTGATTGTGTCAAAGTAAGATCCCTGTAAATTAACAGCCAGCAGATCCTGATGTGTATACCCGTCGATTTCAGGTACAATGTTAAAGTGAAGTACATCGCTGATGAACCCAAATAACTGATGATAGAAAGGGAATACCAGAACCAGCAGACCAACACCCAGCAAGGCTTTTTTTGATTTTCTGAGCAGATATAGCAAAAGGAGGCCAAGAAGGGCGTAAATGAGCAGTATATCGCCCGACCAGAACAGCATAATGTGCAGTGCGCCGATCAGTAAAAGCCCCCCCAGCCGTCTGATGAAGAACAGATTGACGGATGTATTTTTACGAAGATGCCTGTAAAACTGCATTGCGATGCCCAGACCAAACAGGAATGAAAAAATGGAGAGGAATTTATTCACGAAAAACAATTTGATAAGCATGGATATGGCCTGATCAAGGGGAGATGTCCAGAGCGCTTTGCACGCACCGCGATGCACAAAATGGCAACCCATAATTTGAATGTTGACCACAAATATGCCGATCACTGCAAAACCCCTGAGTATATCGAGCGAAACTAAACGTTTTTCATCAGGTGTAGGGTCAAGGTGTGAAATTAAAGCCATGTGCGACCTCTTTCACTCTTCCTGCGCTAAATTTTTTGCCCAATTTGTCAATGTCTGCGGTTCAGGCCAACCACAGGCTCCCGGTCACAAAACCGGGATCTCTCCAGATTCGTTAATTATTCCCGGACAGGTTGTCCGCTATTTCAAATGAATTGGTTCTGTTTAAATGTAGAGAGCATGTTATTCAATGTACAGGTGAATTCAGAAGTTTAAGAAAGTCTAATAATTTTTGAGGTTTATAAAGCAAGAGATCAGATATCAGACAACATCATGCTGAACATGGTCTGAACATGGTCTGAGCGAAGCGGAGATACCGATGGCAATCATCTTTACAAAGATTCAGCTACAGAGGTTAGCTTAATAGTTGCAGAATGGATCAAAAATAATAAGTCAATTCAGGAATGACTTGTAGTTAACTGTTTTTGCTTCCCCTGCACCTCTCCATTAGATCCTCCACCTTCTCCTGATCGTGAATGATCCTTGGCAGCTTCGTCTGGGCGCGAACGTTAAAAAATCGTTGTTGCCATGCTTCGATCACATCCTTGTCCAGTTCAAAAAACTTCGGGAAAGCGATTGAATCGCCCTCGCGCCGGATCTGGAAGCTGCGGTTGATTTTCTTCATCTGCTCGTCGAACCGGACCGCGAATTCGTGCATATCGTCGGGCTTTTTTACCCATTCGATGAAGAAGGCGTGAGTCGGGCTGGGAAATTCATCGTTCAGAATGGAACCGGCAGTATAGCTGGAATACTCCGCACTCATTTCTTTGCTCACGCGGTCGAGTACCTGCAGGATGTGGGCGGCTTCGATATCTTCGCCGTACTTCGCCATGATGTCGGAGATGCGGCCGCGCACGCGGATGCGGGGGCTGGAGCCGGTTTCGGTGAATTCGATCACGTCGTTGAGAGCGTAGCGCCAGATTCCGGAACTGGTGGTTACGATCATGGCATAAGGCACACCGGCCTCCACCTGCCAGGTGGGGATGGGATCCAGCTCCAGAAGTTTTACCCTGTCGGACGGCGGATTGGGGATCCATTCGTAGTATACATCGTTGTCGGTAACCAGCTGCATGTCGGTTCGCTCCGGATCGGTATTGAATGCAAAATAGCCCTCCGAGGCTCCGTAGTTCTCAATAAAGTCGATCTCAAGTCCTTCGCAGAGCTTTTCGATATGAGCGCGGAAGGAGCCGAGCGGTTCGCCGCCTGAAACAAATATGCGCAGGTTGGGCCAGACTTCGGCGATCGAATTTTTGCCGGTGCGCTCCAGCATGTTCTGAAGAAAACGCAGCGTGACGGAGGGAAGGGCGGAAATCACGCGTACATCCCGGTTTGCAGATTCCCTTAAGGCCAGTTCCATCTTTTTGCTGAAGGGTAAAGCTGCCATCGTTTTCGGGTGAACGACTTGCAGCCGGGCCAGATACCAGGGCGCCATCAGCCCCAGGAATCCGCTCACCTCGCCAATGGTAACGCCGGGATATTCTTCGCTGGGCTCTACGTTGCCGACGAGACTGAGCTGGGTGCCCAGCAAAGAGAACAGGTTCGGCCGCTTCAGGAAGTAGTTGAGCACCACCTTGCGCATGAACCGCCGGTCGGTGGTCTCCCGCTGTTTGGGCAGGGGCATCTCCTTGGGCGTGCCCGTGGTTCCGGCCGAGATGGCAAACCGGTTCACTATTCCCGGCCAGAGCACATCCGCTTCGCCCTTCTTCATGCGCTCCACCCACGGGGCCACATCCTCATACGTCTGGATATACACCGCCTTCGCATATTCCTCGGCAGAGCTGATGTCAGCGAATCCGTGCTTTCTGCCGAAATCGGTGCCGGAGGCCTGTTTCAGCAGCTTTTGCAGGACCCTGCGCTGGTTTTTTTCGGTGGTATTCATTGGGGGTGATGCAAAAGATTAGAGACCGGCATGAGAATGCTCATCTTAACCGGTAAATGGATTTTTGCCTTCATCAGTCCCCAGGCCCAATGGGGAACCATCTTCCGGCAAGCCGGAAGGTACACCCGGGTTACGGGGAAGATCCTTATTACCGGTCTTCAATCGGGGTCCAGGGCAGGTTTTTCTCGCCGAGATAGAGCGCTTTGGGCCGTATCAGCCGGTTATTCCGCAGCTGCTCGATGTAGTGGGCCGTCCATCCCGAGATGCGGGCCATGGCAAAGATGCAGGTGTACAGATCGGTTTGGATTCCCATCGAATAGTAGACGGTGGCCGAGAAGAAATCGACGTTGGGATCGATGTTTTTCTCATCCTTCATCACCTTCACAATGCGCTCCGACCAGTCGTACAGGTACTCCATGCCGACCTCTTTGGCGAGGCCTTCGGCCATGGCGCTCAGATGACGGGCGCGGGGATCGTAGGTTTTGTACACTCGGTGGCCGAATCCGGAAATTTTCTCTTTGTTGGCCAGTTTGCCGCGAACAAATGCTTCGATGTCGGTATCCTTGTCAAGCACTTTGAGCATGTTCATAACCGCCGTATTTGCTCCGCCGTGCAGCGGGCCTTTCAGCGACCCAAGAGCGCCGGTAACAGCAGAGTGGAGGTCACTTTGTGTAGCACAGATTGCTCTTGCGGTAAAGGTGGATGCATTCATCCCATGCTCGGCATGCAGGATGAGACAGATATCCATGGTTTTTTCCGCTTTGGCACCCGGTTTCTCGCCATTAAGCATGTAGAGGAAGTCGAAGGCAATGCTGCCTTCCTTTAGCGGCCTCAGTATCTCTTTGCCCTCGCGCATCCGGTGAAATGCGGCAATGATGGCCGGCATTTTCGCGGTGAGCCGCAGCGATTTGCGGTAGGTTGCCTCTTCGGAGATATCGGCGGCCTCATCATCAAAATCGGCGAGCATGGAAACGCCCGTGCGCAGAACGGCCATCGGCTCGGAATCGGGATTGGTATTGCGGATGTAGGAGTAAATCTCCTCGGGCAGGTCGCGATCGGCAGCAAGTGTTTTATTCAGCTCTTCAAGTTCGGTTTCGTTCGGCAGGCGTTCGTGCCAGAGTAGAAAGCAGACTTCCTCGAAAGTGGCGTTCCTGGCCAGGTCATCTATATTATAGCCGGCGTAGATCAGTTCGCCCTTCTGCCCGTCAACCAGACTTTTACTCGATGAAAACGCGACGATGCCCTCAAGCCCCTTGTCGATATAAGGATACTGGGCCATGTCGATTTCATCTTTCACGTTTGTCGTCATACAGAAACTCCAAAAATAGTACAGGTTAAAAATGTCTTAATAAGGCTGAGTGTGATTGCTTTTTCCCGCAAATAATGATAAAACTGCGGATGCGGCGGCTCTGTGGCCTTTTCTTTTCTCAAATCCTTGCTTTTAAACGTCCCAATATACTTCAATCATTCCACAAATACTGCAAAAAAACGTAACTGGAATGAGGGCGGATTGCATCACTTAAAGATGAGATCAAATACTTTTAATGCCGTTTTCTTGCTGAATACAGTCGATTTTACACCCGGCCAGTTACCGGCATCGGAACGATAGATGATATTCTGAACCCGGGATTCAATTTCGTGGTAACCCAGTGCCTGGCAGACAGCACTTCGGTGAAAACCGCCTGTAATCACCCACCTGTAGTCGAGGTCGTCATTGATCAGTAACTGGGATGCGATCGGGGTACTCAGTGGATGATCGTTAATATACCCTTTGGTTTGAATGGATTTATACAGGCTGTATAACCTCATGCAATCATCCTCAAACTTCTCCTCTTCGGATGGATTGTTACCGTAATGTTTCCTTGTCGGACCAGTTTCGTACTTGTACGACCAGTCGTGAGTCGCTTTATATTTGTCTTCTATGGATAGGGGTTCCCAGGGGTAGTAGCGAACCCAGGCAGGTATGGTATCAAGCTGGGGTACATCACCCTTCTCAAGGCCCAGCCGCTCTGCCGATGTTGAAGGAAAATAACCGGTCTTGTAGATTTCGGCCAGACTCTCTTTGATTTTTTGATATTCATCGGGTTCCGGGACTCCGACAGCACTCCTGGCGGCAACTGTGTAGAAATAGTCTGGTAACTTTGTTCTGTCGATTCTGGCCTTATCAAGCGGCAA
>JAIVHB010000126.1 GCA_020201275.1 Rhodothermaceae bacterium
GAGCAGCCGCACATCCGGGTCGCTGAACGCGTGTTCCCTGTCGAGATTCTGCAGGCTCACATAGCCGCGGACGGAATCACCGACCACCATCGGTACGTAGAGAGCCGAAACAGCCATTCGTGTACCGGGTACCGGCTTGAAGGGCTTTCCGTTGATTTCAGACAGGGTTTTTGCCGCATTTTCATTCAACAAGAGCGTTTTGCGTTCGGCTATGATCTTTTCCCTCACCTTATCATACGGCCGGGGGTTGGGGAACAACCGGTCACCGTCTTCAAACAAATAGGCAAAATTCTCTGTTTTGCTGGCCATATCGAAAGTCACAATACCAGTAACCTGAGCGTCAAACACAGTTCTGATGCGTTCACCTACCAGGTCATAGATACCCTGCATATCCATTTCGGCCACAAGCCCCTGCTGAACGCTGTTGATCACGGCCAGTTCGGCATTGCGCTGCTCGGTTTCGTTGAACAGGCGGGCGTTTTCGAGGGCAACGCTCATGCTGTTGGCCAGCGTGCTGAGCAGGCGTACATCCGATTCGCTGAACGCCAGTTCACGATCGACATTTTGAAGTGTTACATAACCACGAACGGAATCGCCGATGACCAGCGGAACGAATACCATCGATTTTGCCCATTCGGTACCCGGTACGGCTACAGGTGCTTCACCGGTTATGGTGGTATACGCTTCGGCCGCATTTTCATTGACCCAGATCAGCTTCTGTGTTTTAATGAGCCGCTGGCGGATTTTGTCGTAGGGACGCGATTCCGGGTAATACCGTTTGCCGTTTTCAAAGACGTACTGAAATTTTTCGGTCTTGTTCTCATGGTCGAATGTAGCAATGCTGGCAACCTGCGCGTCAAACAGGTCCCGGATTTTATCGCCCACCAGATCATATATACCCTGTAAGTTCATCTCGGCCACCAGGCCCTCCTGCACGCTGTTGATCACGGCCAGTTCGGCGTTGCGCTGCTCGGTTTCGGCGAGGAGGCGGGTCGTCTCGTCGAAGAGGCGCGCATTCTCAAGTGCCACGCTCATGCTGNNGCCACCAGGCCCTCCTGCACGCTGTTGATCACGGCCAGTTCGGCGTTGCGCTGCTCGGTTTCGGCGAGGAGGCGGGTCGTCTCGTCGAAGAGGCGCGCATTCTCAAGTGCCACGCTCATGCTGTTGGCGAGTGTACTGAGAAGCCTCACATCGGATGCATTGAAGGCATGCTCGCGATCCAGATTCTGCAGGCTGATGTATCCACGGACCCGGTCGCCGACGAGCATAGGCACATATACGGCAGCTTTTGGGGCCTCTGTGCCCGGCACGTCGGGAATGGTTTCGCCGAGGAGTGCCTCCATGACCGGGTCCAGGTTCTCATTTATGAGGATGAGCTCCCGGTTCTTGATCAGGTGTCGTCGCAGACCATCAATCGGTAGCGGTTCGGGATAATAGCGCTGGCCGTCCTCGAACAGATAATCGAATTGAAAGGTATCCGCCTCATAGTTGAAGGTGACAATGTTGACCACCTGTGAGTCGAAAAGGTCGCGGACGCGGTCGCCTACGAGATCATATATACCCTGGATGTCAAGCTCTGCCACCAGGCCCTCTTGCACGCTGTTGATCACGGCCAGTTCGGCGTTGCGCTGTTCGGTTTCACTGAACAGGCGGGCCATCTCGAGGGCCACGCTGATGCTGTTGGCAAGGGTACTCAGCAGCCGGATATCGGACTCACTGAAGGCGTGTTCACGGTCAACATTCTGCAGGCTGATGTAGCCCGAGACGGTACTGCCCGCGGCCATGGGAACGTACAGGGCGGATTTGGTGAGTTTTGTGCCCGGTGCCACGGTGGGTTCCTCGCCGGTAAGCCGGGTCCACTCCTCATCCGCATTTTCGTTGATGCAGATCAGTTTGGCGGTATCGATGAGCCGCTGGCGGAGCTTGTCGATGGGGCGGGGATCAAGATTATGGCGTTCACCGTCTTCAAAAACGTATTGAAATTGTTCGGTGTGGTCACTGTAATTGAAGGTGGAAACGACGGCAACCTGCGCGTCGAACAGGTTTCGGATCTGTTCGCCCACCAGGTCGTAGATCTCCTGCATTTCCATGTGGGCCAGAAGCCCGGTCTGTACGCTGTTGATTACAGCCAGCTCGGCCTCACGCTGCTGTAACTTTTTTTCGATGTCGGGTGATTTTGCCATTCAGTTCGATCAGTTTATGGGACAGATGCTTTAATTGGGCAGATGCAATTTAATGGTCATTACGGTTCCGAAGGTACCGCTTTTAATGATCAGTTCACCACCGTGCGCCTTGATGATGTCGTTGGTTATACTCAGCCCGAGGCCGGTTCCCTGGGTTCCTTTTTTTGTGGTGAAAAAGGGTTGCAGGATTTTGTCTTTTATTTCTTCGGGGATGCCGGGGCCGTTGTCTTCGAATTCGATGGTGATGGTGCCGTTGGTTTTGCCGGTGCGGATGGCGAGGCGGGGAGCGGGTGTTTGCGTACTCTTTAATCAGGGCGTTCAGATCTGTGGGTTCTTTTTTGCCGCTGCCGCCACGTGAGTGCATGAGCATCGATTTCACGATGCTGTCGGCGCGGGACCCATGATCGTGGATTTTGATCAGGTTCGACTTGATGTGGGCCAGGATGGCGGCGGTTTCGGCGGCGTGTTCGTTTTCACCTATTTGTTGCAGTTCTTCCAGGGCTTCGTCGATCATTTCGAGGCTCACATCCGAGAAATTGTTTACGAAGTTGAGCGGATTTTTGATCTCGTGGGCAATGCCGGCCGTGAGCTGGCCTAGGGAGGCGAGTTTTTCCTGCTGTACGAGCTGGTCCTGGGCGGCTTTCAGATTGGCGTGGGCAATTTCCAGGTTCCGGTATGCTTTTTCAATTTCTCTGGCCTGCTCAAGTTCTTTTTCTTTCGCCCGTTCACGTTCCTTGCGAATCAATCGCCGGCGCTGATAATGGTCGGCACTGTACAGGAATAGTGCAAAAAGCATAATATAAAG
>JAIVHB010000198.1 GCA_020201275.1 Rhodothermaceae bacterium
GGCGGCAAGCCCACCGATTCGAATACCTATTTTCGTACCAGCGGGAATACACCCTGGTGGGCCGTCTCGTTCTCGATTGTTGCCACCGAGACCAGCATGCTCACGGTTATCTCCATACCGGCTGTGGCGTATACCGGGAGTTTTGTATTTCTGCAGCTGGTATTCGGTTACATTATCGGGCGTTTTGTTGTGGCCTGGCTCATTCTGCCCTCCTATTTCAAGGGCGATCAGAAAACGGCCTATACCTTTTTTAAAGAGCGCTTCGGAACCCGTTTCCAGAAGGTAATATCCGTGGTTTTCCTGATCACCCGCCTGCTCGCCGACGGGGTACGGCTTTTTGCGGCGGCCATCCCGATCAAGGTGATAACCGGACTTGACTATCCCGTTGCCATAGCCATCATCGCTGTGCTTACACTGGCGTACACCTATTACGGCGGTCTAAAATCGGTAATCTGGATCGATGTACTGCAGCTTGGGGTATATTTGTTTGGCGCGATTTATATACTACTCTATACCGCCGGCATTCTCGAAGACAGTGTTTTCGACTACATTGCGGATGCGGGTAAAACAACACTTATCGTTCTGCCCTCTTCCTTCGGCGACGCCTACACCATCACCTATACCCTTGCGGCGGGAATATTCGGGGGGATGTTCCTGTCGATGGCTTCCCACGGAACCGATCAGCTGATTGTTCAGCGCCTAATGGCCTGCCGTGACCTGAGAGCGTCGCAGATGGCCCTGATTGCCAGCGGGTTCTTCGTTCTCATACAGATCACCCTCTTCCTTATTGTGGGTATGTACCTGTACACCTGGTACCAGGGTGCGCCGTACGCCGACCTTGGCCTGGCCAACAACGATGAGATCATACTTCGTTATGTGCTGGATGTGATCCCGCACGGGGCGGCCGGACTTTTCATAGCCGGACTTTTCGCGGCTGCAATGAGCACGCTCAGCAGTTCGCTCTCCGCTCTCTCCTCGTCCACCCTGTTCGACCTGTTCCCGAAACTGTCGGAACGCGACGACGCCATATTCATCTCACGGATGATGATGGTTGTATGGACGGTCATCTTCTTCATGTTTGCCGTGAGTTTCAGCGATACCGAAAACCCGATTGTGGAGCTGGGCCTCGGCATTGCCGGGTTCACATACGGTGCATTGCTCGGCGCATTCTACATTGGCCGTTATACCAGCTATACCACCCGCGAGGTATTCCCCGGGTTGTTTGCCTGCGTGATTGGCATGATTTTTATAATTTCCTTCAGCAATCTGGCCTGGCCGTGGTTTACCTTGACTGGAGTCATAATCTTTTTTACCGTATCAACACTGATTCACGGTATCAACAGAATTTTTGGCCTGAAACTATAATAACAGGTTAATTCGTTATACTCTGCTTATGAGCATTATGGAAAAGCTGGGTCTGGCCCGCAAAAAAAAGACGCACGTTACCCTGTTCTCCGACAAAAAGAGTGACACCGGTATTCCGCAGTGGAAGACTATTACCATCAAAGCGCTGATCAGCATACTTTTTGTAAGCGTGATTGTAGTACTCTACCCCCGTACACCGGCTCAGGAGTTCACCTACCGGGTTGGTGAACCCTGGCGGCAGAACGACCTTGTGGCCCCATTCACATTCAGTCTTCTTAAGGGTGAAGACGAAATCGAGGCGGAGGTCAGGGAAATCAGGGAGATAACACCGCCCATATTCCACCTTGACAGCGAAGCTGACGCAAAAATATCGGGCATGCTTGATTCCCTCTTTTCACGCATGGAGCCCGTACTCGACCGCTACGCAGAATGGCAGATCAACAAAGCTGCCGGCAGCGAGGATGCCGAACGCGACAGCCTCAGGTATATTCAGCAGCGATCGGTAGCCGGCATCCGGCTAAATGATGAAGGATGGCAGATACTGCTTGAAAATTATACACTGATGCGTCGGGACCAGCAGCGCCGCGGAAGTACCGACAGACGCTTCATCGGCGACGAAATTCGTCTGCGTCTCGACAGGTTCATCAATGAGGCCCTCCGTCAGGGCATAATCAATGTAGATAAAGACCGGTTCAGTAGTGATGAGCTGCTGGTGCGGGACCTTCGTGAACGTACCCAGCGCAGTTTCAGCATCAACATGGTACGGGTTGTGCCGGAAGTTACCGATATGGCCATGCTGCAATTACCCAGGCAGCTACCCGATCAGGCCGTGCCCACAGCCCTTCAGCTGCTCGACACTGTAATACTGCCGAATTTCATCTTTAACGAAAGCGAGACCGAAGCCCAGATCAGCCAGGCCATTGAGAATATCTCACCATCAAAGGGGGCTGTAACCTCCGGGCAGGTGATCATTCGCAAAGGCGATCTGATAACGGCCGAGAAACAGAATATTCTGTACAGCCTTGACCGGGCAAGGATGTCGCGAGCCTCCTCCTTCGAATTGTGGCAGTATTATATCGGCGATACCCTGCTCATCCTGGCGGTATTCATTGTCTTCCTGTTATACCTGTATCTGTACCGCCGCCCCATTTTCGACAACAATTCGATGTTCCTGCTGGTGTTCCTTGCCATTGGTATCGTGATCGGTGCCAGCCTGTTTGTGGCCCGTATCGACACCATACCGGCTTATGTGGTACCGCTGGCCCTGGCTCCCATCATCCTCACCATTATTTTCGATTCGCGTGTGGGTCTCATGGCAACTACAGTGATCGCGCTTGGTGCTGCCCTCATCCACGGCAATAATTTCGAGTTCCTTTTGGCCACCATTACCGCCTGCAGCATCGGCGTATTCTCCGTGAGAGACATACGCAAGCGCAGCCAGTTTTTCCTGACCACACCGGCCCTGGTCTTCATTGCCTATGCTTTTGTACTGCTTGGGTTCACTCTCACGCGAACCGGCGGCTGGGACCTTCTCCTGGTGAACATCATGCACGTGTTTCTGAATGCGTTCATGGTATCACTGCTCACCTATCCGGTCATTTTTCTGTTTGAGAAGCTGTTCAAGGTAACCACCGATGTTACCCTGTATGAGCTGAACGACAACAACCATCCCATACTTAAGGCCCTGATGATGCGTGCGCCTGGAAGTTTTCAGCACAGCCTTCAGGTTTCCAACCTGTCGGAAGCCGCAGCGGCTGCCATTGGTGCCAACTCCCTGCTCTGCCGGGTGGGTGCCCTGTTCCACGACATCGGGAAGATGGATAAGCCCCACTATTTTGTGGAAAACCAGTCTGGCGGCATGAACGAGCACGACAAACTCAAACCCCGAATGAGTGCCATGGTCATCAAAAACCATGTGGCAACGGGTGTCAAGATGGCCGAAGAGGAAGGTCTGCCAGAGGTGATCATCGATTTTATAAAGACTCACCATGGTACAAGCGTTATCCGCTACTTCCACGGCAAAGCGAAAGACCTGGCCGAAGACGACGCCGAGATCCGCGAGGAGGATTTCCGCTACGACGGTCCACTGCCCGAGTCGAAGGAGACCGGCATCCTGTTACTGGCCGACTCTATAGAGGCCGCATCCCGTGCCATGACAGATCCTACCTATCAGAAACTGGAAAACCTGGTTACCCGCCTTGTGGATGAGCGCATGGCGGAGGGCCAGCTCAACAACTGTCCGCTCACGTTCCAGGATCTGCGTATCATCAAGGATTCATTCCTCAAAATTCTGGTGGGCATGTACCACGGCCGCATCAAATATCCCGGCCAGGACCAGAAAGACAATGCACCCAGAAAAGCGGATTCCGGTAGAAAGTCACCACCCGGGGTCGTGAAAAAGGATGCGTCACAGACGCCAATCGAGCCGGATTAATGGGACGGCCGTGGGCTTTACGGGTGTTATCATGAGCGATAAACAAGGTATTATGCCTGCATTTGAGTCTGAACTGGAGCGATACCTGCAGTTCATCCGGGTTGAAAAAAGCCTGTCGGAAAATACTGTTGATGCCTATTACCGCGACCTGGTGCGCTACCTGCGGTTTCTGGATGAAGCCCGTGGTCTTTCCGATACCGGCGCCATCACGCTCGATCACATTGAGGAGTTTCTGCATGAGCTGGTCGCCCTGGAACTCTCGCCGGTAACCCTTGCCCGCACGATCTCGAGCATCCGCGGTTTCCATCAGTTCCTGGTAGTGGAGGGATTGTGCCGGGCGAATCCGGCGGAGCTGGTCGAGCTTCCGAAAAAAGCTCGCAAGTTGCCCTATGTACTCGATCCTGAAGAGGTGATCAGCATGATCAGCACTCCCGGCACCGAAACACCTGCCGGTATCCGCGATACCGCCATCCTGGAGTGTCTCTACAGTACCGGCGTGAGGGTGAGTGAGCTCACCAACCTGCAGATGAGTCAGCTGTTCCTGGAAGCGGGACTGATAAGGGTTATCGGCAAGGGAAACAAGGAAAGGCTGGTTCCCGCAGGCGAATACGCACGCATGGCACTTGAGAAATACATAGCCGATGCACGGCCGCAGTTCATGGGGAGTTCGGGAAAAACACGCAACCGGGTGTTTCTGAACCAGCGGGGCACACCACTGTCAAGGATGTCGGTCTGGAATATCGTAAACAGGGCAGCCAGGGATGCCGGCATCAAAAAACCGGTTTATCCGCACGCCTTCCGGCACTCCTTTGCCACCCATCTGCTTGAGGGCGGCGCCGATCTGCGCTCCGTTCAGGAGATGCTGGGCCATGCTTCCATACTCACAACCGAAATTTACACCCATGTTGACCGGTCTCTTCTGCATCAGGTTCACAAGATGTACCACCCGCGTGGTTGAAAAATCCCGATTAAACCGTGCATCATTCACAGGTTTTGCTTATCGTTGGCATCTATAAAGACGCCCCTAACTAATCCGAATACAGGTTATGCAATCTGAACAGCCGAGTGCCGTACAATCCATTGAGTGGCGTGATGACCACGTTCGAATTATCGATCAGACATTTTTACCGCGCAGAACCGTATACAGCGACATCCGCGATGTTGGCCGAATGTGGGAAGCCATCAAAACCATGCGTGTGAGGGGGGCTCCTGCCATCGGGATAGCGGCCGCTTACGGTTTCTACCTTGGAATCCGCGACCTGCCGGAATCGGGATATGACAGTTTCAAACTCGAGGTCGACCGTCTGTCGGAATACATGATAAGCGCCCGACCGACCGCGATAAACCTCAAGTGGGCCATCGACAGGATCACGAGCTCCATACATGCTTACCGTGAAAAACCGATCCCCGACATTAAGAAGCATGTGCTCAAGATCGCGATCACCATCCACGATGAAGACCGCCGCGTATGCCGGCAGATCGGCATCAACGGGCAGGAGCTGATCGGGAAAAAGGCGAATATCCTAACCCATTGCAACACCGGCAGCCTGGCTACAAGCCAGTACGGTACAGCCCTGTCGGTTATCTACCACGCCCATGAAGACGGCAAAAAGATTCACGTGTGGGTCGACGAAACCCGGCCGCTGCTTCAGGGGGCCCGCCTCACGGCCTGGGAGCTTCTCCGCGTGGGCGTGCCCATGCAGCTCATCGTCGATTCGGCTGCCGGCATGCTCATGCGTACCGGCAAGGTGGATATCGTTTTAGTGGGCACCGACCGGGTGGCCGCCAATGGTGATGTGGCCAACAAAATCGGGACCTACGCGCTTGCCGTGCTCGCTAAAGAGAATAACATACCGTTCTACGTGGCCGCACCGCTTTCATCTATCGATATGAAAATTGAGGATGGTGACTCTATCCCCATCGAAGAGCGCGACCCGAAAGAGATCACTACAGTTGGCACGTTCGATATCGCCCCGAATAAGGTGAAAACATACAATCCCGCTTTCGATGTTACACCGGCCAGGTATATTACCGGTTTCATCACCGAAAAAGGCATCATAAAACCCGACTACAAAAAGAACCTCGCCGCATTATTTGAGTAAAAAAACGTCATGCCGAGCCGACCAGTTTATCGTAAATGTGGAACAGGTCGTCGGGGTTGTTTATCTGCACATCGTTGCCGCCAGCCCCCTGATGTTTGGCGGTTGTTGCCATGACCGGTGAGCCGAGCTCTGTGAGGATGCCGAGGCAGATCGGGGAATCGGGTACCCTGAAGCCGACGGTCTTGCGGCTGGGATGAACCATTAGCTTGGGTACTTCTTTCGTGGCCGGTAAAATAAAGGTGTAAGGTCCGGGAATGAGTCGTTTGATAATTTTAAAGTTATTGTCGGAGATATGGGCGAAACGGGCAAGGCCCGAGAGAGATTCGCAGAGCAGTGTAAACAGATGGTCCTTACTGACCTTACGGATAGACCTTATCCGGTCGAGCCCTTTTTTATTGGAAAATTCGCAGCCAAGGGCGTATTTACTGTCGGTCGGAAACAGCATAACCGAACCTGATTTGAGCAGGTCGACAATTTCAAATACCCTCTTCTGATGAGGGGTTTCCGGATGAAGTTTAATTTTTTGTGCCATATCTGTTCCTTTTTGGGATCAGGATTAGTTCATAGTATTTGATTTTTCAGGTATACGGCCAGAGAGTAACCCCGCATCGCCGAAATATCTACGTTTAGTACTGCTTTTCCGTTCTTGCTGCGGCCCCATATCAGGCCTCCGGTTTTTGTGGAATAAGTAAACTATTTCCCTTTAATTATAACTACCCGGCAATCAAAAGCAAACTGAAATCATTCAGGTTTAACCTGCCCGTGCCGGTTGAGGGCGCGGGTGGTAAAAGCAACTTAAATCATCGATTAATTATTATGGAAACAACAGTAAAAGCCAGATGGCTGGGCCATTCGGCTGTAGCGCTCGTGAGCCCATCCGGCAAGAAAATTTATATTGACCCCTTTTTGAAAGACAATCCCACCACTCCCGATGCGGATAAAAACCCGAAGGAGATCGACTACATTCTGCTCACCCACGGCCATGAAGACCATGTTGGCGACACCCTCGCTCTTGCCGAAGCAACCGGTGCGAAGGTGCTCAGCATCGTTGAGCTCAGTGGTTTGCTCAAGAACGACGGGCTGCCAGCATCCCAAGCCATGGAGATGAACAAGGGCGGCACTGTTCGCCTCGACGACTTCCGGGTTACCATGGTGAATGCCAACCACAGCTCCTCGCTGGGCGGACGCTACGCAGGAGATCCTGCCGGACTCATCATCCGGTTCGACAACGACATCACACTACGGCACCTGGCCTCCGCTAACCGGTTCTCCCGAGGAGTTCCGCGAGCGGGTTGAAGGCGATACCGCCACAAAAGTACTGATTCCCGAAGCCGGACAATGGTTTCTCTGATCGCATCTGACTTCGGGGCTACACCATATGGAAGGTGACACTGATGATGCTGTTAGCATGCTTAGAATCAGGGAACAAGTGAACAATAGAACATTTGAACGGCGAAGTGATTTGGAAGGATGTCACTGGCAGATCGAATATCGCGGGGTCGCTACGTCTTATGTATCGGATATCAAAAAACCGCGCTACCGGGCCGAAACCCGACCCATTTGACGTAACGATTCATAAGACGTACCGATATAACGACGTAGCGATTTTCCCCAAAACAGATCGAATATCGCCAGGTCGCTACGTCTCATGAATCGGATATCAAAAAACCGCGGCTCAGGCTTTCTGCTTCTTGCCGGTTTTTTCCTTCTCTTCTTTATCCTTTTTATCGGTGGCAGCCTCGGCGGCCTCCCTCACGGTTTTCATCTCCTCGGTGAGCCGGGTACTGATCGCCTTACTGGTGCGGTCGGTACGGTCATTCTGGATGATGTACTGAAATTTCTCCCTGAACTCATCGATATTCAACTTGCAGGTGTCGGCAAATTTGGCCAGTTCATGCGGATCGTTGAAATCGTCCAGATTGAGGCGGAGCATATAGCGCCGCGCTATCTGATAGTATTCGGAGGTTACATCCACCATACGGACTTTCGTCTTTTTGGTTTTAGGATCCAGGATGTCTTTAAAGTACATCGGTACAAAGTTGCCGTTCTGGATAGAGATCATGGCCGCATTGCCCCCATTCATGATGAACTCTGCCGCACAGTAGCCCAGGTCGCGGGTGTATTCCATATCGTATGGAATCGGATCGGCGCAGCGGAGCT
>JAIVHB010000127.1 GCA_020201275.1 Rhodothermaceae bacterium
TGAACGTGAACTGGTTCAGTCGTACACACCCTTCAAGCAGAAGAAGCAACAGCGGGATGTAGAGGTAGGTACGCCCCCGGGCCAGCAGGCGCGGGATCAGCAGGAAGCTGTTTACAACCACGCCAAACACGATACTCACATGAAAAAGTAGCGTATAGATCAGGTCGATGCTGCCGATGGATTCGCCGGATGCAAAATATCTGGCCAGGAACAGGAACGAAACCGACCAGAACAGCAGATATTCAATCCATCTGCGCGCCGGTATCTGCTGTGTTGAACGTTGTTTCCTGTTCATAAAAGCGTGAGACAAATTTATGGTGGAAAATGTGGGCGGACGGGTTATTTTTGGGCATTGTCCCGGCCGCAGGTTATCATTTTTTTGGTAATGATGGTAGCGGATTTTCCAACGGCATATCATCCGTCGGAATCATCCTCAAATGAGAACTCCGGCTTGTCGTTGATCCGTATGTAGGTTTCATCGTTGGCATAGGCCTGTTCAACATCGCCATACTTGATGATGAACTTTTGCAAATCGCCCGGGGCTGCGGTTAGCAGAATACTATCCATATCATTGATCTCGTGCCGGATTCGTACCTGCCTGTTTTTTATAAGGTCCGTAAGCCACTCCTGGCTGAACATGTGTACGCGCAGTTCCTCTTCAGCGATCGAAACCTTCATAAAAATATGTACCGGGTAGGAAAATACGGGCATATCGAAGTCCAGTTTATACAAATCGAGGTAGTGATTCTCCCCAAGCTGTACCAGGCCCGCAAAATAGATGTCTTCAGGATTTTCCCTTTTCTGGATCACATAGAGATTGCCGCGACCAGTGTCAATCAGTTCGGCCAGATAGTCGGCCACCTCACTGGCTGTTTTCACATCAAGGAGTTGTGTATTGATCCGTGTGCGCAGATTCATGGCTTCCGGCCCATCAAGCAAGACCTGATGGAGTTCTCGAATGTTCATCACTTCATATGTGACGCTGTTTTCACCGGATTTGACCCAGGTGCCATTAAGCTGGTCGTGGGTTATCAGATCACCCGGCTCATAAAGCGGATGCACCGACGGGATGCCGCATCCCTGAAGGATGATTGCTGCCAGAATGATGGCGGCCGATATGTGTTTGCAGTTCATAATAGTGTGTCTTTGATTGATTGTTGATAAGTCTGCACCAATGATCTCCATAAAACCCGTTCTGCCCAATTTTTTTCGATGAACGCCCGCTTTCGACCGGTGAACGACACGGTAACAGACCTGACAATTTCCGGGATCCATGGCTGGTGGTTACAGGTTCCCTTTCCCGGATACCGGTGAGCAGCAGGTTGAGAACCGTACTGAACCCCAGTAGTTGCTCAGCTAAACAGGGCGCATTTTCGGGCGCAGCACGAAATGAAGTCGAAGTATATGTGCAGTGCCGTGTACTGCATATATGTGCAGTGCCGCGCACTGCACATGACGTTTGTGGATTTTTTTGTATAATCGGAATTGTTATCGCACATCAATACTATTTTTTGAAAGGTTTATAATGGCTCGTTTTTCTGCACTATCCATGCTGACGTTTGCCGGCATTATTTTGTTTGGGGCTTTTTTTACCGGGTGTACGCCGGCGGAAAAGGATCTGTACGTGGAACTCGGCCTTGAGGAGATCACCGTTGATCAGCTTCAGGATGGCTACGCCGACGGAACCTTTACCGCGCGCCAGGTGGTGCAGGCCTACCTCGACCGCATCGAGGCGGTCGACCGGAACGGTCCGGCCCTGAATGCAATCCGGGCCCTGAACCCGGATGCCCTCGCCATCGCGGCCGAACTCGACCGTGAGCGCGAAGAAGGTCGTATACGCGGACCGCTGCACGGGGTGCCTATTCTGCTGAAAGACAACATCAACACCACCGACATGCCCACCACGGCGGGATCGCGGTTTCTGGAGGGTTCTGTTCCGCCGGGCGACGCGTTTATTGTGAGCAGGCTTCGTGAACAGGGCGCCATCATCCTTGGCAAGACCAACCTGAGCGAGTGGGCCAACTTCCACAGCTCGTTCTCGTCGAGCGGGTGGAGCGGGCTCGGCGGGCAGGTGAATAACCCCTACGATCCGACCCGCAACCCGTGCGGATCCAGTTCGGGATCGGGCGCGGGGGCCTCGGCCAACCTGGCCACGCTCGCCATCGGCACCGAGACAAACGGCTCGATCGTGTGTCCGTCGTCGGCTAACGGCATCGTTGGGTTCAAGCCCACGGTCGGGCTGTGGAGCCGCACCGGCATCATCCCCA
>JAIVHB010000065.1 GCA_020201275.1 Rhodothermaceae bacterium
ATGCATGCCGGCTACACGCTGCTGAACGAACTGCACACGAACAGGGCCATCTATGACGAACTCGAGCAAAAATCGGCGTACCTGGCCGACGGCCTCAGACGGGTGTTCGATAAAGCCGGTATTCCTTACACGATGAACCGTGTCGGATCTATGCTCGGCATCTTCTTCTGCGAGGGGCCGGTCACCGATTTCGATTCGGCAACCCGCACCGATGCAGAACGCTTCAGGGTGTTTTTTCACGGGATGCTGAAGCGCGGCGTATACCTGCCCCCATCAGCGTATGAGGCGCTTTTCCTGAGCCATTCACTCACAAGCGAACACCTCGACCAGACCATTCAGGCCGCGGATGAAACCCTTGCAGATATCCTGGCAGGAGAGGAGTCCTGATCGTTTGAAAAAGGGCAGGCTGTTTACGGTATTCCTGGTCGTACTGGTCGACCTGATCGGCTTCGGGATCGTTCTCCCGCTGTTGCCGTTCTATGCCGGTGAATTCGGGGCCAATCCGGTAGCCATCGGGCTGTTGTACAGCGTATTTTCCTTTGCCCAGCTCATCTTTTCGCCGGTCTGGGGCAGTTTGAGCGACCGGATCGGCCGTCGTCCGGTGATGCTGCTGAGCACCTTCGGCGCCGTGATCGCCTACATCATATTCGGCCTCGCCGGATCGCTGGCCGTGCTGTTCCTTTCGCGGGCTGTGGCCGGTGTTATGGGCGGTAACATCGCCACGGCCCAGGCCTACATCGCGGATGTGACGACAGATAAGGACCGCGCCCGCGGCATGGGCCTGATCGGGGCCGCCTTCGGCATTGGTTTCGTAATGGGCCCGGCCATCGCCACGGGCCTCATCCACCCGGGTTTTCATGATCTTATGAGCAGTACGGGGCTGGTCGAATTTGCAGAGTGGATGTCGGCCAACAAATTTGCCCTTCCCGGATTTTTCGCCGCGGGCCTGAGTTTACTCAGTTTCATCCTGGTCTGGTTCCTGCTGGAGGAGACGGTCGAAACGGGATCTGCCAAAACGATACAACAACCCTCAGGGCCTTCTTTGACAGAACCGGTCTACAAAAGGTACAGTGTGTTTTCTCCGACCTTCTGGAAGACCCTGGTACCGGATAATACGGCCGGCGGCGGTTTCTTTGGCCTGCTGCTGCTCTCCATCTTTCTGCTCTCTTTCGGTCAGGCCAGCCTGTACAGCGCCTTCCCCCTGTTCTGCGAGGAGGTGCTGGGGATGGGGGCCGAGCAGGTGGGGGTGCAGTTTTTCTATATCGGACTGATCGCCGTGGTCGTACAGGGCGGCCTCATAAAATACATCACCCGGTGGTTCGCCGAAGAGCGTGTCTTCCTGGTTGGCAACATCCTGATGACGGTTGGCATGGCCCTGATCGCCTGGAGCGGTACCATATCGGTGCTGACGCTGTTCATCGGCATCATGGCGCTAGGCCACAGCCTTAACCTGCCCACGGTGCACAGCCTGATCTCCAAAGAAGCCGATCCCTCGCGGATGGGCGCGATGATGGGTACGGCACAGGGGCTGTCGGGGCTGGGACGTACGATCGGCCCGACCTGGGGAGGGCTTCTGTTCGGATTCGGCGCGGGCCTTCCCTTCATCCTAACTGCCTGGCCTGCCTGCTGAACTACGGTATCGGGTATTTCATCCGCGATAAAGCCGGCCCGCGGCTGGCGGCATCCCGGAGCGGACGCAAAGCCCTCGAATGGACGGAAAAGTACGGCCTGCCGAGCTTGCTGTTGTCGTGGGCACCGGTGATCGGCGATCCGCTCACCATAGCGGCGGGTGTCGGGAAAGTGAACTTGCTATGGTTTGTACTGATCGTGTTCACGCTACGGATCGGGCGGTACATGCTGATCGCGGGGTTTTTCTGACAGGGTATCAAAAGGCGGAACAGCAGACAGGCCGGAATAGCATGGTGGTAGTAACATGGTGAATCCACACTATTCGCAACATCAAAGCCTGTCGACCGGACTTTTTACACCCTTGCCCCCGAGGTTCAATACATGAGTATAAATCATGGTCGTGGAGACATCGCGGTGGCCCAGTAATTCCTGCACAGTCCGGATGTCGTAACCCTGCTGGAGCAGATGGGTAGCAAACGAGTGGCGGAGTGTATGCATGGTAACACGTTTACGAATGCGAGAACTACGAACAGCATCGGCCAGAGTTCTCTGAAGGGATTTACGGGAGATGTGGTGGCGGTACATAAATCCAGATATGGGGTCACGGCTCAGATTTCGGGATGGAAACAGGAATTGCCAGCCCGGTGACCGGACAGCGGTGCCAAACTTTTTGTGCAAGGCGTTGGGCAGACTGGCATAGCCATAGCCGCTGGCCAGATCACGTTTATGGGTTCGTTCAGCAGCTGCCATCTGTTTTGCCAGGTCTGAAGCCAGCGACAAGGGGATCATGGTAAACCGGTCCTTTTTCCCCTTACCGGCCCTTACCTGAAGCTGATGGTGACCAAGATCCACATCACAGATTCGCAGGCGAATCAGTTCCGATAGGCGCAAACCTGCACCGTAAATTAGTTTAAAATGCAACTGATAGCGTTGGTCGGTATTGGCCAACAACAGGCGGATTTCATCAACAGAAAGCACGACGGGGATTCTGACGGGTTTGCGGGACCAGACAAGATCGTTGACATAAAAATCCGGCCGGTCGAGCACCTGTCGGTACATAAAAAGGACTGCACAGAGCGCCTGATTTTGAGTAGAAGCGGAAACATTGGAAGAATTGACAAGATGCTCCAGCCAGGACTTCAGGTGCGACTCATCCAGTTCAAGAGGGTGATGAAGTCCGTTCCTACCACAAACTGTTTGATTCATTTCAGGTACGTTTTTTCGGTGCTGAGGCTATACCCTTTTAGCCGGATTCTGTTTCAGACTTGTTCCAGCAACTTTGGCTTTTTCACGGAATCTGACATCGGTTAAAAAAAAGGTGAATATTCAAATGAACTATCATAAAAGAGCCCGGATAAAGCAGAACCTTACAACCCTATATCAAAACCATACCTGAAAAAGGTGACATTTAAGTCGCTGTAAGTTGGAGAATTGCAAAAAAAAAGGACAATTTAGTTAAGTCACTTCTGAGACCCTTAATAAGTTGTTATGTGTACCAACAATTTCTAATCTTACTTATATGAAAAAACATTGGCCAGTTTTGGGTGCCCTCTGTTCGCTATTATTGTTTTTAGTAGCAGCATACATTTATCCTGGTGGTACAATGGCTTCCGCGCAAACTGTTGGATACGACTGGACAAACAACACTATTTCAGCATTATTTCAACCTAATGCTTTAAACGGAGATACTAATCATGCTAGATATTTTGCCATCCCGGCAATGTTAGTTTATTGCTTAACTCTGGTATTTATATTTCGCACTGTTTCAAAAAATTCTGTTTCAAAATTTCATCGAAAAACGATTGAAATTGCTGGAATTGGATTTGCGGTATATGCTTTTTTAATCGTTACTCCAATGCACAATTTGATGGTTAGTATTGCACTGATTTTTTTTATAGTTACGGTTGTTAGTATGCTGCATAATTTATATCTGCAAAAAAATAAACTACTGTTGGTAATTGGTATAATGTGTATTTCAATACCACTGATAAATGCAACATTATACTATGGGGATTTCATCTATGAGATTCTTCCTGTAGTTCAAAAGACAGGTGCCTTTGCTTGTGCAGTTTGGTTTAGTCTTGTTTACTACTACGATCAAAGAAAAATTACTAATCAAAATGTACACATAACAAGCGCATCAACTGGGACGCGGACTTAATTTTGGTTTCCTGAGTTGCTTGTCTAGAACTTTTAGCCGTTTATTAACTCATAATCTCCGCGCCCGTTATGCACTGGGTCGTTATGGAACATAATTATTCGGTATTGACGCCAAATATCATTCATAAACACTCGATTTGTCATATATGTCATAAAGATGTCGTAGAAATGCCGTTACCAAGTCTACCTTTTTTAGATAGATTTCTGTGAACTCAAACAACAATTACAAAAAGTGAGGCTTCAATGTTTACAGAAAACATAAAATTTCACCGAACAAATCGTGGGTTTTCACAAGAAAAACTAGCCGAAGTAGCAGATGTCAGCTTGCGAACCATTCAAAGATTAGAAAGTGGCGATACCGAACCACGAGGAGATACAGTAACTCGAATAGCTCAAGCTTTGGATATATCACCTGGAGATTTACTCCAATACAAGAAAAAAGAGGATATGAGCTATATTAAAGGATTACAGATATCTGCTTTCAGCTTTTTGCTGTTTCCTATACTAGGGGTTTTGATTCCATTCATTCTATGGATTACAAAGAGAGACCAAATCGATGGTGTCGAATATTCGGGGAAAGAAATCATAAATTTTCAAATTACTTGGAATCTAGTTCTTTTTAGCGGCTTGTTATGCTATCTGATATGGGTCCGATATTCTTTTTCATTTGTAACGGAAGTATCATTATCTATTTCTCAAACATATATGATTGTTTTTTATAGTATAGTTGGGGGTTTATATTTATATAACCTCGTAATTACGGCAATTAATGTATTTCGGGTTTGGAATAGTCTGCCAGTTTGGTTCAAACCATCACTTAAACTCATGAAATAGTATTTTGCAAATCAACACCTTATGCTAATTATGTTCCATAACAACGGTTTCGTGCTGACAGGTGCTGGATTCAATACTTCAGCAAAATTGGCATTCCCTGCAGCACAAACCGAAAGCCGTTATGGAGACTTTGTGAAATCCGGCATTTATTTAATGGAAAGTTATAAGCAATGAAAATACTTGTGAATTTTATCGGGCTTCTGATACTCGCCATTAATACGTATGCGCAAAATATCACTGATACTTTTGACTATGAGAAAAAGACCAATTACTCCGGCCAGGTAGTTAGCACTCAAGAAATAGATTCCTTAGTGATGCTTGAAAAAATCGTGATAGATGGCCATGATTCTAACATTCCTTTCTATCATTTTCAAAATAAGAGAAATCAAAACGGACCGTATATCATCCTTCTTCACGGTTTAGGAGGTTCAAAAGAAGATTGGGTCTATCCCTCAATGCCCTATTTGCAATGGAGCAAAGATTTGACAGCAATAAAAGATTCTCTGCTCACACTTGGATTCAATATTCTTATTCCCGATGCCAAATATCATGGAGAGAGGAGTTATGAGCTCAATTTTCGTCCGGCAGGCCAGCTACCTCCCATGTTGTCAAAAAATCAGGAAGATGGGAAAAATTTCAACGTCATGATGACGAGTACAATCAAGGATATTCGCATCATTATGGACTATATTCAACAGAGAAATAAAGAAATAAAAACGGCATTCAGCCTCGTAGGTTATAGCATGGGCGCTGCTATAGCTATCCTATTAAATGCATCCGATGACCGAATTGTATCGGTTGTTGCTTGTGCACCGCCCTTGAATCATCCGCAGAAGGAAGCAGCTACCCTTAATTGGCCTGAAGAGATTGAACAGGCCCTTGCTACTGTGACCCCTCAAAATTATTCGAACCTGCAGCAATCACCCATACTGTTATTACTGGGAGAGCAGGATGTTTTCTATACCAAAGAAGAAGTGATTTCTTTTTATGAGGATGTGCCCATTCAGCAGAAAGAAGTGAAATATTTTAACTCCGGCCATGTGTTACCCACTGATTATATAAATGATGTGATTTCCTGGATAACTAAAGACTATTATAAATAACCTATTTTAATTGCCGTTTATTCAAAGTATATCTGCAATAAGAGTACTCTATAACAAGCATTTCCTGCTGACGTGTAAGCCATTCTTGCTTTTATTCATACATGGTCGCCACGCAGCAGAATTGCCGCACCGTTATGTGGCTAACCCCTTGCAATATTTCGTTCCTCGTATTAGTTTCATATTTACACCATAACGAAACTAAACGTCATGCCAAGTATTACAGTCAAAAATATCCCGGATTCTATTTACAACAAACTTAAACAACAGGCCCAAGCCCAGCATCGCAGCATGAACAGTGAAATTATTGCCTGTTTGGAACGTAGCGTCGAGCCAAAACGTGTTTCTCCTGATGAGATTCTTCGTCAGGCCCGGATGATGCGGAAAAAAGTAAGAGGAAGCTTATCAGCCGAAGAGATCCGGGATGCAATAGATCAGGGCAGGCCATGATCGTAGTCGATACAAACATCCTTGCCCACTTTTGGTTGCCATCAGATCATACCGCACTTTGTGAACAACTGTTTCAGTGGGACCCGGAATGGGTTGCTCCTGTTTTGTGGAAAAGTGAGTTCAGGAACGTTGTCATTCTATACTTGAGGAGAAAACTAATTGATCTGCCGGATGCCATACAAATAACTGAAAAAGCAGAAAATCAGATGAAAGAACGGGAATTTCATGTGAACTCAGTTCAAGTTTTTAATATGGCAGATAAGTCTGATTGTTCTTCATACGACTGTGAATTCATCAGTCTTGCAGAAGACCTGGATATCAAACTGATAACCATGGACAAGCAAATCCTTCGTTCGTTTCCGGAAAGATCTGCCAAACCGTTGGATATTATTGTCTCATAATCTCGCTACATAACAATGCAAATCAAAAGGACACGTTTGCGGTTGGTTGCTTATAATCGAAGCCTTAGCCGCGCCGATTAAACGCCAACACGTTAGCAGGGAAGACAGACGGCGGCGTTGCCACACATTGCCTCCAAAAACCTAAGTGGATAAACGCATGACTGGAACATTGATATCCTTACTGGTGATGGTCACGATGATCATCGCACTTAGGCTGGCTGCCTGTTGGGGCCTCGGTATGGCCCAACGCGTTTATAGCTTGGCATTGATGGTTCTCAAACAACTTCGAGTTCGGAAAGGTATTACTGGACTTGGTTCGAGGATGAAG
>JAIVHB010000199.1 GCA_020201275.1 Rhodothermaceae bacterium
AAACCGGAGAGCTGAAATGGACCGGAACCCGTGCCGATCTGATATTCGGATCGAACTCCGAGCTGCGCGCCGTTGCCGAGGTGTATGCCTGCGAGGATGCTCAACAGAAGTTTGTAAACGACTTTGTGGCCGCCTGGAACAAGGTGATGAATCTTGACCGGTTCGATCTGAAATAATGTCGGCCTATCTGCTCACGATAGCAGATTGATTATAACAGAAAACAGAGGCAGCCTGCAATCAGGCTGCCTTTTTGTTTTAAGCCTGTTCCGGAAAGAGTCTCAAATTTTTCAACCTTTTAAACCTGTACCGGTTGCACTGCTGCATCTGTCTGCCTACTTTGCAACCAGCCCCCCACCTGTGTAGTCACAGATGCATCAATTTGCTGTGGCCTTCTCAGCCACTGATTGATGTATTCCAACCGATCACAATCAGACACCGGACATCATGAAAACACTTCCATCTTCAGGGGCTGCAGTAATACTGATCACACTTCCCCTTTTTTTATTCATATTGCGAGGGGCACCTGCATTGCCTGAATTGGTTGTTCATGGCAAGCCCGCCAAAAAGGTACAAAACGTTGCCGATATGACACATAAAGTTCCGAAACATCACCAAACAATGGCAACCGGGAACCCCGGCATCCCGGAAAACCATCCTGAGATTTCCGGCAATCACGGCACATCCGAATCCTCTCTGAATAACCTGAACGATACAGCATCCAACAGCGGAACCGGCATGGTAGTGGCCGGCAAGCCCGAGGCCGCCGAAGCCGGTGCGGCCATACTCCGGTCCGGAGGCAACGCCACCGATGCCGCTATCTCCGCTCTTCTGGTATTGAGTGTAAAGCATATCGGCGCGTTCTGCATTGGCGGTGAAGCACCCATGCTGGTCTATGATGCTGCGAGAGATGAGGTCAAAGTGCTCTCCGGTCAGGGTGCCGCACCACTCGATCCGGAGGCGATCGCCTGGTATATGGCCAACGGCATTCCCGGTACCAGCATCAGGGCCGCGGCCGTTCCGGCGGTGATCGACCTGGCCGTAACAGCTCTTCAGCACTACGGTACCATCTCCTTTGAGGATGCGGCTGAAGCAACCCTCCGCATTCTGGACGATGGCGGACCGACCTGGTATATCGACACATCAGGGAGCGATACCGTAGATACCGGCCGCGACTGGTATTCCGATCTGGCGGCAACCCTGCGCAAACTTATTGAAGCCGAACGCACTGCCATTGGCACCCGTAATGAAAAACTTCAGGCTGTATCGAACCGCTTTTACCGCGGCGACATCGCCGATGAACTGGATGCCTGGTACCGGGAGCAGGACGGTTTTCTCCGCAAACGGGACCTGGCCGCCCACGTGACCCATATTGAAGATCCGGTACAGGTCGCTTACCGCGGCTACACGGTGTACAAGGTCGGCCCGTGGACCCAGGGGCCCTATCTGCTGCAGACACTGAACCTGCTCAACGGTTTTGACGTCAAAGGCATGGAACATCTGTCGGCGGACTACATCCACACCGTAACCGAAGCCATGAAACTGGCCCTGGCCGACCGTGATGCCTGGTACGGAGATCCGCGCTTTAACAGCGTACCGATGACGGCGCTGCTTTCGGGGGAGTATAGCGATGTGCGGCGCCCCTTAATCGACATGCAGAGTGCATCCGAAGAAGTGGTTCCGGGTGATCCGTGGATAATGGAACCGCGCAGCGCCACCGCGGTGCCCTACACAGAGCAGGGGGGGACCACCACACTCGTGGCATCCGACCGCTGGGGCAACGTCGTAGCGCTCACCCCGAGCGGGCTGGGCAGCCAGGCCGGATCGGGCGGCAAAACCGGCGTCATTCACGGGGCGCGGCTCGTGAGCCTGAATACCTGGGAGGGACACCCCAACCGCATCGAACCCGGCAAGCGTCCGCGCATCACACTTACACCCACCCTGGTGCTGAAAGACGGAAAACCGGTGATCGCCATCAGCATCGCGGGTGGCGATCTGCAGGACCAGGTGGCGCTTCAGCTTCTGCTGAACCATATCGAATTCGGGATGCTGCCCGATGAGGCATCGCGGTCGCCTCGTTTTAACACAAACCATCACACCGGTTCATTTGGTCAGGGCCCACCAGCCATCGGCAGCCTGAGGCTGCAAAACCGTATTCCTGAGGAGGTGGTTGCCGAACTGAAAAGAAGGGGGCACCGCCCTGAGACGACCGACGGCGGGATTGGCGGTTCGGCCATGCTGTATGTCGATCCGGAAACGGGAATGATGTATGGGGCCGGAAGTGCTGTACAAAGCGGTGACTGATAAATGAGGTGGATATCGGATCAACGGTATACTGCTACCTGTCCGGCAGCCATTCACCTGCGATCCATTGAATCCCTCATTTTAAAATAGAAGTATTGCATAAGGTAAGTTCCTGCATCGTACAGTTTAGCTTTTTTAAAGGAAACGATGGAAACGACTCTGCACATGTTGATCAATTGGTTGTATATGGGTTTGTGCAGTTTCTTCTTATCTGAATAGAATAGTAACAAATTTTTAAATGTCCGGATCTTCATTTTCAGTTGCTGGGCCATATCCTTTTTTGCCCATATTCCGCTTTTGGTCATACGGTAGGTACCTGTAATTTCATTCACGAAATGGCAGGGGCCAAACTCTGCCACTGCTGAAAAGAATGCAACATCCCCGTTCGGATAACGATATGCGGAAAATTTTGGGTCAATTTGAAGTACACATCGGTTCCTTAAAAGAACAGTTAACGTTTTTGGTGTATACCTACCCAAAATGGTTTCCTGATCAATATATGATGTGGTTTTACTGCCCTGCCATCCCCACTTACTGATTAGATTATTATTTTCATCGATAACAGAAAAATTAGTGCAAACCATTGAGTACTCCGGATTCGCCTCAAGAAAGCTAACCTGTTTCTGCAGTTTCAGCGGGTCGGTCCAGTAATCATCGCCTTCACACATGGCTATATATGTACCCCTGGCTCTGATTCTGTTTAACTTGCCGGGCTTATTCCCCTGTGAAAACTGATTTTCCGTCTGATAGATCGGCTTGATTAACAGCGGGTATTTTGCCTCGTATTCCCGTATGATATCGGCGGTCTTATCTGTTGAGGCATCATCGTGAATTAGGATTTCGACAGGAAATACTGTTTTCTGCATCAGAAAACCTTCAATAGCTTCACGAATATACTTTTCCTGATTATATGTAATGCATGAAATACTCACCAGGGGCGCTGTATCCGGCGATAAAGCATGACTGGAAATTTCTACAGGCTTTTCAGGTACTTCAATCATGAGGGGAAATCATTTGGTCACCCTGGTGTATTGATTGATTACTTCAGTCATAATCTTCTCTGCAATTATCATTTTGTATTCCGTACCAGGATCAATTTCTTTCCCGGTAAAAGCCAGAATATGATTCTTTACAAAATCATACCCAGCCAATTTAGAAAAACCGATCCCGGCCGAGAACCTGGGATTTATGTCGATTAAATAGCTATTATTGCCCGTGATGATAAACTCCATATTGATGCAACCATTCACATTCAAATTCTGGCCAATTTTATCTGCAATTTCCATAAACTCTGCAGAATCTATAGTTTCAATGGTCATTCCCGCGCCATTTTTAGTTCTCAGCCATTCAATTCTTGGAATGGAATGACTTGTATTCGTTTGTGCATTCCGTATATAATCAACGGTACACAAATTTCCCTGAATTACTTCCTGAAATATATAATTATCGTAATCACAAGATGATATCCTGTCATTCACGGAATTAAGGTAAAAAATCCCTTCACTACTTCTTCCGTTTGCGGGTTTAGCGATTAACGGGTATGCGACATTCTGCAATTCGTCTGCAGTATAGGTTTGGACAGTGATCAAATTTATGATCGATAAGATATTTAAAAAGCTTTTTTTTATCTCTCGCAACCGCGACAAACGCTTCATTTGATATCGTGACAATAATATTTTTATCGATAAATATTTCTCTGTTTTTGTGAAAAAAATCGACTTCTACATCGGTCAATGGTATTATAACCTGAATCGAATAATCCCGGCAAACCGCAGTGATAAACTCAAGATATTCTGCTTCGTTCTTTACTGAAGGAGCCTGAAAGACCTTTTCAAATTTTCTTGATATATGGTGCCACTCAGCCGGATAAATATCACAGCCATAAACAATACCCCTGAAGTTATCTTTTAATGATTCAACTACACACTCTGCAGAAAAGGAACCTACAGATGTGACCAAAAAATTATTATTGCACATTATATTTTCCGTCTAAAAATGATGATGTCAATCATATATAAAAAGATATGGGTTCAATTATCTATAACAGGGCCATTCCGAACATTTATAAAGTGATGATGATTCCTTTTAAATATTCGGACATGTATTTTGCAGGGTTAGTTGTCGGAATGTACATCTGCGTTCTCCCGAAGCCCTTTGGAGAACATAAATTTCCTGAATTCCTCATCTATGAGAGCCGGTTCTTTTATCTGAATACCTGAAATACTCGGGAACGAGTTTATTTCTATGATTTTAAGCCCGGTGTCTGTAGATGCGATATCAATGCCGCCGTAATTGAGAAAATTCAAATTCTGGATGATACTTTTTATAATACTGATTTTATTTTCCCAGTCAGGTATAGTAAATCCATCTACCGGAAAACCGGTATCTGTATGGCTGTTATACCAGCCATTTTCATATTTGCTTCCGAAGATCACACCGTCAGTTAATGTTCCATTTTTTTCATTCACCTTACAAATCATCCCGCCTTTACTGCAATTATCCACATTACCTGATTCTGAAGTACCGAACCTGTGAAAGATTCTGAATAGTTTTACTGGTTTCCCGAGCGGCCTGAAAAATATAACTCTCAGGGTATTTATAGAACCATCATAAATTTTTGCAGAATATTCTTCATTTTTTAATCTGTTATTGATAATTACTCTGGATTTTCTTTTTTCAAGTTCTTTAATTATTCCATTGATATTAGTATTGTTTACTATAATCATATTATTTCCGCCACTATCATTCACCGGTTTTAAAAAAAGCTCCCGGTAGTGTTGCAGTGCACATTGTAAAAGTGCCCTGATATCGGGCGCGTCAGAATGTATGCCATAGGCATAGTTTATGAATCCCTGATCTATGGAAATACACAAATCGGGAAGATATTCCAGATGGTTCTTAAAAAGAACAGGTATAAATGCCTTGTTGTCAATCAGTTTTGAAAAAGATCCGTTCAGGGGGTGAAGTTGCCGGTAATCTCTTTGTGATATATAATCACTACAGCGATACTTTTTAAAGTCGTAGAGCCCATCAATGCTTGCAAGAAATCCTCTTTTTTTTAGCTCTTTTTTTTTCTTCTCATCTATATGGATGAAAGGTTCATCTTTATACCATTTATCCCTGAATGGATAATTTCTACCTTTCCTTATAAAACCAGTGATGAATTTGAACTTCATTCTTGTTTTTTCCCTGTCTTTTGATCTGAATTAAGGCATTAATAATTATTCAGCCCGGTTTCAAATAAAAATTAGTCAGATGATAACCTGGTTTTCAAGCTCAACATTATACATGTCCTGAAGAAAAATATTGGCACATCCTGCCGTATAACACTGCGTTAATGCACTAGTTATGCAAGATTTACCACCGGGCTCTGCTGAATTTGTTTCCGGTTATAATAACCCAGATTCCCGAATTCCTGCGATGTGATGAGCGATTTTTCATGAATCTTCATCAGCTGGTGAATTCTCTCCAGCTGTTCAATATTTCTGGCCTTTTTCTTCTTTCGGGAATCAAACCAGATATTGTCTTCCAGGCCGACCCGCAAGCCATATCC
>JAIVHB010000200.1 GCA_020201275.1 Rhodothermaceae bacterium
TAGTAGGCCTGGCCGATGTCACTTTTGAGGCCCAGAATGGTTTCCTCATGATCCGCATTGGCATCCTGTTCGTAGATGGATATGGCCCTTTGATACCCGTCGATCGCTTCATCGTAGTGACCCTGGTTTGAGTGTAGCGATGCCATCTCACGCAGGCTTAGGGCAACGGATGGATGCCGTTTGCCGTACGTGCTTATCTTGAGATCCACGGCCATGGTCAGCAGAGAGTCGGCCTGATGAAGCCTGCCATCGCGGTTAAAGGCTTTTCCCAGGTTGTGATAACTTTGGGCTACATCCTCCTGCCGGACAAACGGCCGGTTCTGTCGTATGCTCAGGGCCTGTTCATACACACTCAGAGCGTTATCGAACATCCAGAGGCTGATGTACACATCGCCCAGTACATCCAGCATGCGCGCCTGCACATCAGGCTGGCCGGCCAATTCGGTGCCGATCTGCGTCGCTCCCCGGTCGAGCAGTTCACGGGCCGTAAGCATATCGCCGCGTGATACTGACGGGTTCACCGATGAAAACAGCCCTTGCAGGAATCCCGCCACCTCGTGGGAGGTTTCGGCTTCGACCCGGGCCCGGTCGCGCTCGGCCGCAGCGATATTGTACTGCCATGCAAAGGCCACAATACCGGTAATCAGGGTAATGAGCAAAAGCGAGCCCGCCACCACCATCGGTTTATGACGGCGTATGAATTTTCCCAACCTGTAGCGTTTCGATTCCGCCCTGGCGTGAACCGGCTGCCCTGACAGGTGCCGCTGAATGTCGGCAATGTACTGCTCCACGGTCTGGTACCGTCGTTCGGGATCCCGGTGCATGGCTTTCAGGATGATAACATCCAGGTCGCCCTCAAGGCGGCGGCGCAGTCGCCGGGTTGCCGGGGTAAGGGCCTGATCATCTGCCGCTTGTCTGACTGCCGGGATTCGATCTGTTTCTATCGGGTCATTCAGTCCGGTAACGCCGGGACCGGGTCCGCCGGGGTCTATCCCGCTACCGGATAGGTCATCATTGCGATAATCCGGCTGTTGCTTCTGTTTATCGGTGACGACGACATCGGCGGCATCGGCAACTGCAACAGACGATGGCCTGGGCGGAGGATTCTGATCAATCCATTTCGCAAGATCATGAATGCTTATATCATTTGTTCTGTATGGTTTATATCCGGCAAGCAGTTCATACAGAATCACCCCGAGTGAGTAGACATCTCCCGCAGTGGTCACTGGTCTGCCCAGGATCTGTTCGGGTGCGGCATAGGCGGGGGTCATGGGCCGGTTACCGTCACGGGTCAGTTTCACGGCATCATCCTCCCCTTCATCGAGCACACTCGCGATGCCGAAATCCAGCAGTTTCACCCGTGGTGCATCCGCCGGGCCACTCACCATGATGTTGTCCGGTTTCAGATCGCGGTGTACAACCAGGCTGGAATGGGCGTACTGAACCGCAGAGGCGATGGTGATGAACAGGTTCAGGCGATCTTCCACGCCCAGGCGGTTGATGCTGCAGTAACGGTCGACGGGCTCTCCCTCAACATACTCCATGGCAAACCACGGGCGACGGTCGTCTGTGAGGCCACCGTCGAGCAGTCTGGCAATATTGGGATGTTGCAACCGCGCCTGAATCCGGCGTTCGCTTTCAAAGCGGCGGAGGATCTGCACAGAGTCCATACCATGGCGGATCAGTTTGAGTGCCACGCGCTGTTCGAAGCCCCCCTCCTCACGTTCGGCAAGGTACACATTGCCCATGCCGCCCGAGCCGACACGGCGGATCACCCGCCAGGGCCCGATCCGGCTGCCGTCAATCGACAACAAATCATCGAGGTCGATCGCATCTACGGCAAAGCCGTCGAGGATGGAGTTTTCGTCGTTATCAGCGTCCAGAAGGGATTTTATCTCCCGGAACATGCCGGGATCCTGAACCTGAAGCTTGCCCAGCATGGTCGTACGGGCAGGATCATCCTTTTCCAGAATTTCCCTGAAAAGCGAAGTTAACCGGTTCCAGCGCTTTGCATCCATGCTAATCGACCAGATTTCTTGTGATTCCCATTCACCCGTATACGCGCACAAATCGTGTACAAACGGCAATGCAGGGATCATTTATTTGCCGAATGCTCATGGTGTACTGCCCAGCTCCCGTTTGAGCCATGCCCGGGCCACGCGCCAGTCGTACCGCACCGAGTGCGGGGTATCGTTCAGAACAACAGCAATCTCTTCGTAAGAAAGCCCGCCGAAAAAACGGTATTCGACCACACGGGCATGCCGCTCGTTCAGGGCTTCGAGCCTGTTCAGGGCCTCATCCAGATCGATGAGTTCCGATGCCCGGGCGTCCCTTGCTGCCATGCCGTCTTCGAAGGTGACCATCATCTCACCCCCGCCGCGCTTGCCGGCCGACCGTTTGCGCGCATGGCTGATGAGAATACGGCGCATCGCAATGGCCGCTATGGCCAGAAAATGGGACCGGTTCTGAAAGCCGGCCTGCCGCTGATCGACCATTTTCAGATAGGCCTCATTTACCAGGGCGGTGGTCTGCAGGGTATGTCCCCGCCGCTCACCGCGCAGCTGCCCGCGGGCAACCTCTTTGAGGTGATCGTAGATTAGCGGGTAGAGCACCTCCACCGGATTGCGGTCTCCATCGCCCATCTGGTTTAGCAGTAATGTAATCTGGTCAGGGCTTATTGACATGGCCGATTCACTGATACGTATCTGTTTTCAGACCTGAAAAAGGTATCCTAACGTAATGTTTGATGTTATCAACAAGTATAATGATAAATAGAGTTTCTTTTAAAAAATTTATTAAATGGATAAATCACGGCTGGACGGCCATTCCGGATACCCCTGTATTCCCCGACCGGATTGCGAGCCTTGACAGACCGGTATACCTGCTGAAATTATTATTAACCGGCACTTCGCCAGTTTTCGGGGTTTTCCGCGCGTATTTAAAAAAGGCCTGAACCGTATCCATCAATCCGGTCAACGTCATCCTTAACAGGTACCGCATCAAATAACCGAAAAACTGATTATGAAAACAGAGCATGAAGCATTCAGAAACACATCCAGCAGCCTGATCCCGGATAATTTAAACGGTAATATACTTGCAGTACTGCTGATTGTGATCGCCATGACCTGCCTGCATTCGACCGGGGCAAACGCCCAGGAGCAGCTCCTTCGCGATTATAAGATCCAGCTGCCTGAACGGCCCGAATCTGTTCCCGATCTGATTTTTCATGCACGGGCTGATGGTACCGGCATCAGTCTTCAGTCGGATGTGGACAGCGACAGCGACGGCATCCCCAACTGGCTGGAGATCGAGGGATACACCTTCAGCCCGGGCACCGGGGCACTTGAAACCTGCACTGACGAGGAACTCTCCGCCTGTTTCCGCACCGATCCGCTGCGCTGGAGCACCGATGGCGACCCCTACAGCGACTTTATGGAGGCGACCGGTGTAAATATGCCGGCCGGTGTGCGCAGCCCGTTCCGCCATCCGCTGGTTGCGGCCAGACCGGTAATCAATGTGCGGCTTGCGAGTTATGATGTGACCCCGATTGAGACCATCACGGATGTGACGGGCGGTGAGCAGAGCAGTTCATTCACCAATACCACTTCCAATCAGACCGACATGGACTTTGATATTGGCCTGGGCCTGGCCAAAGAGTTTGTCAATCCGGCCAAACTGCTGAGCGGCGACATCGGTTTCAGCTATTCGAATACCACCACTACCACCGAAAGCAGTACCTCCTCCTCGTCAATGAACTGGAGTACATCCCGGTCGCGACAGCCCAATGAGGCCGCCGAGCTCCGTCTCAACCTGTTCATGACCAACAGCGGCCATGCAACCGCCCGCAATGTGCGGCCCACGTTCAATCTGGTGCTGGCGGGAAAAACCATAGCCACAATCAAAATCAGTGCAGAAAATGCTGCGAATTCCCTCACTGAAGCCAACACACAGAACAGCCGCTATCCTCTCAACGGAACCATCGCCATCGACCGCGACAGCGGCGGCAACAAGATCATCCTGACCATGAATGAACTGCGAGCGATCCAGATGGGCACGCCACTTTCGCTGGTGGTAACTCAGGTGGATGCCGACGTAGTGCGCTGGAACCCAGAAAACAACAGTTTTGATTCCAACATCGCGTGGACAAGCTTCGAAAACGAGATCGACGCGGCCACCGTCCTCTTTAAGGTGGTACGGGGAACAGATATTTTTACCTATAACATTTATGCCGGAACCGAGGCCTTTGATCCCGGCCACACCCTTGGCGATCTCCTTCCGGTAGTGATGAGCCTGGAAGAGAGCAACGGGCAGACCTGGCTGGGCGGAAATGTCTATCCCGATTCCTGGTACAGCTTCACCGACTCGCAAAGCTTCATCGATGCATGGAACACTGCCGGGCAGCCGGGCAGCCTGCTCGGTTTGCCGGCCAAAACCATCGGGAATATGGTTCTGATCAGTCCGCCGGTGAGCTCCAAACCGAAGGTACCGGTCGCCACCTATGCCCCGGATATGCGTGATGTGCTCGTGATAGCGCGCAGCGATGCCGGCCTGCCCGTCGATTCTGTCTGGGCCGAAGTTACCGTAAACGGCCAGGAACAACGGCTTCTGCTCTCCAGGGCATCCAACTCGGCCTTTTACACCTATGCCCCCACGTTCGAATCGGAGGCCCTGTTTGGCGGCAAGGTGATCGTTCAGGATGCGCGCGGAGTACAGCATATTCAGAATCTGAGTGCCGGACCGCTGAACGGAACCTGTTCCGACCTGAAAGAATTTTCCGGACTTCTGAGTAATGGCAGCTACCTGATTTATCCGGATTATGATCCCGAAAAACCGTCCGAGGCCTGGTGCCAGTTTATGAACGCCCAGTCGCAGTTGCTCGAAACACCGCTGGTCAGCTTCTGGATTCCCCGTGAACCGGTAGCCGACGAACTGCTCAGAGGCGGAACATTCATGGATGAGGATCGCGGCGTACTCGTTGGCCGAAACGGGATATGGCTCACCGAAGACGGTGGCGAATCCTGGGAGTTGCGGCATAACTCCAGAATCCCCGAGGGCGGGATTGAACCGGGTTTCTGGTATGAAACCTGGTCGCAGGTTGTGGCTATGGGCGGCGATACCCTGCTGGCGGTCGGCTCGAGGGACGTATATTCCGATCCGGTTGAGCTGCTGGCGATTTCGGTCGACGGAGGAACTACCTGGGAACAGCAGGTGCTTTCAGATTACTCGTATTTCAACTGGGGCGCAACCGAGCGGATCGTCAAAATCGACAGCAGAACCGCACTGGTGTACGGCCACCGTACCCGGCTAACAACCGATGGCGGCGTCACCTGGGAGGAATATGACATCGCCATTGAAGTGGAACCCGAAGGCATCGCCTTTTTTGAGGAAAGCATTGGAATTGCCATCAGGGAACGCTCAGAGGTTTTCCGCACCACAAACGGTGAACCGGAGTGGGAGCGATTACCAAACTCCATCCCCTTCAACAGCCAGATCGTCAAGAAGGTGGTGATGGTTGACGAAAACACCGTGCTTGCCATATCCGCCAACAGGTCGGGTACCAGTGTCTCCGAACTGATGCGATCGACCGACCAAGGCGAAAACTCGTCTCTGCAGTCATTCCCGTTCCGCTATTTTGAAGACATGGTCTTTAACGGACAGACCGGGTTCATCCTCTCCCGCGACGGGGTGATCCTCAGATCGGAAGACGGCGGCGCAACCTGGGAGCAGAATCTGGATATGCGCGCATTCGGCACACAGCCGTGGAGCATAGTGGAAAACAGGGCTTTCGTGCCGGCGGGTCTGAATACCATCCTCAGCATCGGTAAAGACGGTCAGATGT
>JAIVHB010000066.1 GCA_020201275.1 Rhodothermaceae bacterium
TGCATCGGGCATGTACCTGTACCGCATCCAGGCCGGCGACTTCGTGTCGACGCGCCAGATGATGCTGATCAAGTAAGAGTGAACATTTAACCCACCGGGGCCCGGCAACTGCCGGGCCCCTTTTTTTTTGAACTGTTTTGGCCGTATCGATCTGTGATCTGCGGTAAACGGGCACCCCCCGCGCCGTGACAAATAGCTTGATCATTATAGCATTGCCAAAATCCTTTTGATGCTGTATGCAGCATTCCTAAAGATGCTGATCCGGTTATTAACAAACTCATCCTTGCTTATGAAATCCCTCAACCTGTTACTGCTGAGCCTGTTTCTTTTTTTTTCTGTACAGCTTGTCGAACCGGCATCGGGTCAGACGGGAAGCAACGTGCCTGAATGGTCGACGGGCCTGGTCTGGTACCAAATATTTCCTGAACGCTTCCACAACGGTGATCCCTCAAATGACCCGGTATCCGCCCGTATCAACGCCCCCGAAGGCTGGAAAATATCACCCTGGACCGGCGACTGGTACCAGCGCGCCGGATGGGAACAGCGGGTTGGACCACGTTTCTATGATCATGTACGCATGCGCCGGTATGGCGGTGACCTGCAGGGGGTGATCGACAAACTTGACTATCTGAAGGATCTTGGTATAACCGCTATCTATTTCAATCCCATTTTTGATGCTGTATCCATGCACAAGTACGATGCCAGCCACTACCATCATATAGACCGCCACTTCGGGCCGGATCCGCAGGGAGACCTGGCGATTATGCAGCAGGAAGATCCGGCCGATCCGGCAACCTGGCAGTGGACATCGGCCGACCGCCTGTTCCTGCATCTTCTTGATGAAGCAAAAAAAAGGAACATACGCGTCATAATCGACGGGGTCTGGAACCATACCGGCCGCGATTTCTGGGCTTTCAGCGATATACGTGAGAACGGAGAGCAATCGGAATTCAGGGATTGGTACAAAATTACTGGATTCAGTGATGAATTCACCGACGGTTTCGACTATGAGGGATGGTGGGGTTATAAAGGCCTTCCCGAGTTCACCGAATCGGGCGATAACCTGCACACGGAAGTGAAGGAGCATATTTTCCACGTAACCCACCGGTGGATGGCCCCCGACGGTGATGTAAGCCGCGGTGTGGACGGATGGCGCCTCGACGTGGCTCAGGAAGTGGGTACCGGATTCTGGCGTGAATGGCATGCACTTGTCAGGGAAATCAACCCCCGGGCGATAACCGTTGCAGAAATCTGGGATGATGCCGCCCGCGAATATATTAAGGATGATCTGTTCAGTATAGTAATGAACTACCGATGGACCTATGCCGTGCATGACTATTTTATAAAACGAAAGATCAGTGCAAGGGATTTTAAACGCCGCCTGGAAAGCCTGCGAAACGACTTTCCTGACCGGGTAAACCATGCCATGCAAAACCTGATGGACAGCCACGATACCGAACGTCTGGCTTCGATGGTCGTTAACCGGGACAGGGACTTCAAGGAGGGCAGCAAAATCGAGGATATCGGCAACACCTATAATGTTAACAGCCCCGATGAAAAAGAGTGGGACCTTGTGAAACTGATCGCTCTGTTCCAGTATATGTACAAAGGCTCGCCCATGGTGTATTACGGTACCGAGGCCGGCATGTGGGGAGCCGACGATCCCGACGACCGCAAACCGATGCCCTGGCCTGGGATGGAATTCGATGATGAAATCAATCATCCCTGGTCGCGAGCCCGCAACAGGGATGCGGTTGAATTTAACGAAGAACTGCACCAGTACTATAAGCAGCTTGCGGATATCAGGAATCAGCATCAGGTTATACAGAGTGGAGACTTCACTGCACTGCATGCACCTGCAAGGGATAGGGTATTTGCTTTCGCCCGCCACGATGGTGAAAACAATCCCGTAATCGTGATCCTGAACAGCGAAAACGGTGAGAAAACCGTCGATATCCGCACCGGTCTTCTGTCAGGTTATCAGGATGGAACACTAACAGACCTGGTATCGGGCAGGGAAGTGCAGTTACTGCCCGGCGGGCGGATACAAGCCACAATCGGGCCCGTTAGCGGGATGGTCCTTGTAAGGGTTCAATAATACCAGCCATTACATTATGCGGATAGATCCGAAGTACTTCAATAAATTTTTGCTGATTGTGGCTTTTCTCTGTGTGATAGCCATTATCTACTTTAATTTCTATTATCAGCAGCGGCAACTGGTCCGGATCGATGAGCGTATCGGCGACGGTTCGGTTCTGGTTGAAACACAATTCCGCGAGCTTGGAGGAGAAGGGGAGGTTAACCTTTCCGGGCTTGATGGCGAAAAAAAGATGATCATATTCTGGGCACCCTGGTCTGACAGGGCGGTTGAACTGGCCACACTGCTGCAGGAAGAACTGCAGGATCTGCCGGTGTCTGTAATCTCGGCAGTTGTACGGGATACGCCCGAGTCAGTTCGTAATCTGGGTCTGTTAACGAGGAACAATGTGTGGCAGGCCGATGGAACACAGGTGTACAACGATCTGAGAATTCCAGGGATTCCCGCAATTTTCGTATTTGATTCAGATAACCGGATGATCCATTACAAAATCGGATACCGCGAAAGCCGCGACTACGAAGAGCTCATATCCGTACTAAATCAATAGCCCCCCACGAGCAAAACAATTTGGGAGGTGGCAACGCCGGTGCTGCCAGTATGCTTTTGAACAAGTGAACAATAGAACAATAGAATATAGAATGGGGAAGTGGGTTTTCGGGTCCCCCTTTTGCCTCACGCCATCTAACTTTTGCCTTTTGCTTGTCTTGTGTCTCACATCTCACGTCTCACGTCTCACGTCTCACGTCTACGTCTCACGTCACTTCACAAATACACCGTATTCCCAGGGATTCATCGAAAAAGAAACATTTCCGGTAAAATGCATCTGCTCACCCGAAAACAGACTTGTGTAACTGCCGGCCATCCTGGAATCATCGGTGCTGAAATCGACAGGTTCTGCCGACAGATTCAGCACAACAAACACCTTATCATCTTCCATTTCACGAATAAAAGCGAATATGTAATCGTCCCGGTCGGTCTGAATTCGCTGTAAACGGCCGCCCTTCTCACCATTCCAGAGGGCCCGGTTTTCTGATTTCAGGTTCAGTAAACGGGTGTACAATTCCTCAAAAGGACTCTCATTCCATTCAATGCGATCTTTTTCAAAGAATTCAAGGCGTCTGTCCAGTCCCGCTTCCTGGCCATTGTACACCAGTGGCATCCCCTCAATGGTTGCAGCCAGCACAGCAAATGTTTTGGCTCCCTCTCCCAGGCGTTCAAACACTGTACCGGCCCATGAATTTTCATCATGGTTTGATGTGAACTGCATCCGGAATGCGTTTGTGGGAAACAAGCTCCGGTCTTCATCGATCACCTGTTCAAGATCGTCGGGCGTAGCCTCACCGGCTGCTATTCTGTTCATAAGATGATGTATTTTCCAGTTATACGACATGTCGAATGCCTGCTCATGCAATTCAGGGAGATCCGCTTCCGCAAGCATGAAAACAGGCTTGATCCGGTCGAGCGCGGTCCGGGCCTGATTCCAGAACGGGGTGGGAACCAGATAGGCCACATCACAGCGGTAACCGTCGATGTTAAACTCTTCAACCCAATAGGCAAGTGCGTCGGTCATGTAGGTCCATACATCAGGGTTTTCGTAATCGAGCTGAATAACATCGTCCCAGTCTGTGCCGTGCGGCGGCATGAACCGTCCGTTTTTATCGGTTTCGAAAAACTCAGGATTCGATTCTGCAATCGGGTTGTCCCACGCGGTATGGTTGGCTACCCAGTCAAGTATTACGTACATGCCCTCGGCATGAATGGCTTCAACGAGGCGGGCAAAGTCCTCTTTGGTTCCGAATTCAGGATTGATACCGTAATAGTCTTGTATGGAGTAATAACTTCCGAGCGTTCCTTTACGGTTTATTGCACCAATAGGGTGAACCGGCATGAGCCAGATAATGTCTACGCCCATCTCACGGATTCTGGGCAACTCCCTTCTCAACGCATCAAAGGTGCCTTCCTCGGAGAATTGCCTCACATTCACCTCATAAATGCTGGCATTATAGCTCCATTCTGGTGGATATTTGGAAGTCAGTATGGATGCAGACTCCTGGTCAGCCCGGTCGCAGGAGTACGTTAAAAAAGAAAAGATGATGAGCAGCAGAACTAGTCTCTTCATGGTGTTGGATAATTTTTTGATGGCATAACCCTGGCAGCCGTTGCTATTTTACGCCGTAAAATGATGTCAGATATCTGATAATCGTATAGTAGTGAGTGAACAGATGTAATATACTCAATCAGAAGCAAGCGAACCTTTATAATTGAATAAAAATATTAGATTTCATGCATTACATGAGTGCCTGTTAATGTCACTTGTTCTTATTTAGACCATTTTCAGATAAGGCGTAAAAACCCTATATTACATGACGAATTAAGGATGGCTCCCATATACCATCCCGGTAAGTCTGAAGAGGAATAAAAGGGCAGCGGGATGAACTCAAATGCGAGGTCAGTTGTTAAAAGAACGGAATATCAAACGATAACGAATTATGTCGCATACAATGAATGAAGCAATGGCAGTAGATACTGCCTCGTCCAAAAAATACAAATACGGTTTTGTTACCGATATTGAATATGAGGATTTCCCTCGTGGCCTGAATGAAGATATCGTTCGCATGATTTCTGCGAAAAAAAATGAACCGGAATTCATGCTCGAATTCAGGCTTAAGGCGTATCGCCACTGGCGTACAATGACTGAGCCCAGATGGCCTAATCTCGATATAAAACAGATGGATTATGACAACATCGTCTACTACTCTGCACCGAAAGAGAAGAAAAAGCTGGGCAGCCTCGACGAAGTGGATCCCGAAATACTGAGAACATATGAAAAGCTTGGCATCCCCATATCCGAGCAGAAAATGCTTGCGGGTGTTGCCGTCGATGCTGTGTTCGACAGTGTTTCCGTTGCCACCACGTTCAAGGCAAAACTGGCTGAGGCCGGGGTAATATTCTGCTCCATATCGGAAGCCATCCAGAAGTACCCCGAGCTCGTGAAAAAATACATCGGCTCTGTGGTGCCCACGGGCGACAACTTCTTCGCGGCTCTCAATTCGGCGGTTTTCACCGACGGCTCGTTCTGCTACGTACCAAAAGGAGTAACCAGTCCGATGGAGCTTTCCACCTATTTCCGTATCAACAACCAGGACTCCGGCCAGTTTGAAAGAACACTCATCGTGGCCGAAGAGGGCAGCTACGTAAGCTATCTTGAAGGATGTACCGCACCTATGTTCGATACCAATCAGCTGCACGCAGCGGTTGTGGAACTGGTGGCACTTGATGATGCCGAGATCAAATATTCTACCGTTCAGAACTGGTACCCGGGCGATGAAAACGGTGTTGGCGGCATCTATAATTTTGTTACCAAACGTGGTATCTGCAAAGGCAGGAACTCCAAAATCTCCTGGACCCAGGTCGAAACCGGGTCCGCAATAACCTGGAAATACCCGAGCGTTATTCTGCAGGGTGACAACTCCGTCGGTGAATTCTATTCGGTTGCCCTTACCAATGATATGCAGCAGGCCGACACCGGTACCAAGATGATTCACCTGGGCAAAAATACACGGAGTACCATTGTTTCCAAGGGTATCTCTGCCGGGAAATCTCAGAACAGTTATCGCGGCCTCGTTAAAATCGGCCCGAAAGCCGACAATTCACGCAACTACTCGGTTTGCGATTCCATGCTGATTGG
>JAIVHB010000253.1:0-1393 GCA_020201275.1 Rhodothermaceae bacterium
GAAATAGGCTTCGAGAGCGCTGGCATAGCTTACCTTGAACGCGTCGGGGGCGTCGTATGTATGGATTATTTCGGCTTCAGCCGGGGCGGTTTCGGTCTGAACGTTGTTGTCGCCCTTCCCGCATCCTGCCATGAGGAGCGCAGAGAACAGAAATGATAAATAGATGGATTTCATGATGTTGTAGTGATAAAATTTTTACGGATAATCAGGATATACTTCCGGTACAATAACGCAACGGGGTTCCACCTGCAGATGCTTAATAACGGGGAGATGATACGAAAATTTGACAAATCTTCATCGGTGAACAAATCACCAGCAGACTGCATTTATTCAAAACACATCGCTCACCGCGATGTATACCGGGAATATGATTTACATTGATCCCTTTACCCTGCTGCAGAGTTGAAAAATCCCTGGCAAATATCGGTTATCAGAAGAACTTCGACGGTTTGTAATGGATGTACAGCACCGCCAGTACAGCCAGGATCAGAACACTGTACTCCATGCCTCCTGTTCCTTGCCCGACAGTAAACCACCCATTCGGCATATGGACCAGAATGATACCCGCAAAGATCACGACTGCAAGAAAGATGATGCTGTAGGTAACTTTATAGCCGGCTGCGAGCAGGCTTCCACCGATGATCTCACCTATGGTTACCAACCAGGCCAATGCTACTCCTGCTACAAGTCCCTTGCTGTTGAGCAATGCTCCGAATTCGGGAACAGATTGGTAATACAATCGCGCCGCCCCGTGTGTCACAAAAATGACACCCATGAGAATTCTCAGAATCAATATGGATATAGTTTTCAAATCACTCCTTTATTTATTCACCTTCCAATACAGTTGTATGTACAGTGAATCATACGGATGCAAAACAATTTCTGCTGAATACAACTGTTTCCGAAAGCTCAAGATTAAGCTTTTTTTACTAAAAAACATCTGATTTTACCACCGGTGCAGCCCGGATGTAATTTAAGTTTTTACCATTGGGCAGGCCACCTTCCGGACGCTTTTCAGGCGGTTCACCGGACTTTCACCTATGGAGTACCGAAGCCAGTATAACGGGGAGATAGTGGTTATGTATTTTTACCGGGGTGTGGTGGTTGCGTTCTTAGAATGATTGTAATTTAATAACTGGCGTCTAAAAACCTGCTACTCCATAATGTTGCAAGTGTACATTTGGATGTATACATTATCTGTATACATCACTTATTTACCTGCCATGATCAGAACCCAGATCTATATTCCCGAGCATCTTCAAAAAAAGCTGGATTCCCTGTCAAAAAGCAGAGGAACCAGCAAGGCCGGGATAATCCGTGAAGCACTGGAGCTCTATTGTGCCGGTCTGGATGAATCCGAACGAAAGCTGAAACTCAGTAAAGGGGCCGGTTT
>JAIVHB010000253.1:1457-2549 GCA_020201275.1 Rhodothermaceae bacterium
CATCACTTTTTGACACGGATGTGATCATTGATTTTCTTCGCGGCCGCCCTGAAGCAGTGAACTTTTTAAACACTTTTGACCAGGAATTCCGGATATCGGCCGTAACCATTGCCGAATTGTATTCCGGCGTAAAAAGGGATGCAGAAAGAGATGAACTCGCCTGGTTTTTATCGCTTTTCACTGTGATGCCGCTTACCGAAGAAATCGCCATTGATGCGGGCAACCTGCGTCGGAACTACTTCCAAAGCCACGGTATGGGCCTGGCGGATGCCATGATTGCCGCAACCGCACTATCTTTTGGTGCAAGGCTCATCAGCCTGAACAAAAAACACTATGCCATGCTGGGGAATCTTGTTGTGCCCTACGAAAAGTAACATCCCGTTGCCATTTTAAAGGGAAATGGCAAAATATTACCAGTAAAGCGGGTCAAAAATTTACCGATCTCATGACGTTTAGTAACAACTATATGATATGTAGCCGGTCAGTTGTGACACAGTTGCCCCGTCAATCTGCTCCATCCACCGAAACAAAATGAGCTTTTAAGATCAAATTCCCATTTGGAGTGATAGAGATTATCGGATTTTCTGATACCTCCGACCCCGACCAGTGCGAAAATCTGTAACCCGGTTCAGGTACAGCTTCCATCGTGACGGGTACTCCGCTAAAATAGGTGCCACTCCAGGGAACAACAAAACGTTCAGGCCCGCCTGATTTTTCATTGATATGAATGGAATTGACCTTTACCATCCCGTGAGCAGGGTCCGTACTATCAACAGTTAACCGTATTTCGCTGCCAGTCTCAAAATGCCGCCTGATGTGATTTCGCAGATGGTTTGGCCGATCAACAGCGAATGATTTCATAGATTGTATCGCCTGTTCCCATGTATCACGGTCGGGACTGCCCCAACGATCATAGTGCTGCCCAATCTCCGGTTCGATTAACGTTTTGAGGCTGTCGATCACATGCGTGACCCGATCTGGTAAAAAAACAGTATTCAGATGGTCGGCTATCCGGTTGATGAAACCGACCTCAAAATTTCTGTTTTCCAGCAGCTTTCGGATGATCAGATTGGGCCAGATTTCATCATTGGC
>JAIVHB010000067.1 GCA_020201275.1 Rhodothermaceae bacterium
ATCCCAAAGGAAGGTGACCGCCGGGGGCAGGTCGGTGCTTGCATCTTCAGGCGAAACAAGCACAGGCGCTTCAGGGGCCTGCAGGGGTTCGTCTTCGGTGGTGAAATTGCGCACGGACGACCATTCGCCGCTGCCGGCCTCGTTTGCCGCACGCACACGCCAGTAGAAGGTGGATGCGTAGGCCAGATCCGAAACCGAAGCGGTGGTATCGCTCAGGCCGTTGAGGTCGGTGAGGATGTCGGAGGTATCAAAAGCGTTGGTGGTGGCCAGCTGAATGGTGTAGTTGTCGGCGTCTCTGGCAGTGTTCCACAGAAGGGTGACCGCCAGGGGCAAGCCGGAGCTTTCATCTTCGGGAGAAACCGGCACAGGCGCTTCAGGTGCCTGCAGGGGTTCATCTTCGGTGGTGAAACTACGCACAACCGACCACTCGCCGTTGCCGGCCTCATTTGTTGCGCGCACCCGCCAGAAGTAGGTGGTTTCGTAGTCGAGACCGGAAACCTGTGCGGACGTTGCAGAAATGTTCTGAATATCGAAGTCTGTGGTGTCAAAGCTATCGTCAGATGCTATCTGCAGCCGGTAGGTATCGGCACCCTCTGCTGCCTGCCAGGCAAAGAAAAGCTCAAGCTGCCGGCCGGTCGCGCCGTTGTCCGGTGAAATAAGCACAGGTGTGCCGGGCAGCGGAATGGGATCGGCAATTTTGATCCGGTAAATCTGACCGTTCTGATGGCCCAGAGCATACAATTCTTCATTTTCGTCGGTTCCGAACGATGCAATGGCGAAGCCGGGATTGGGAAGCAGGGTATTAACAGGTTCGTTAATACCGTCGTAGGCGAGCATCCACATATTGGCGGATACATAGTCGGAGTAGAAGTAGTTGCCCTGAAGTTCGGGATATTCGGACCCGCGGTAGACGTATCCGCCGGTAATTGAACGTGATAATATTGATCTCCTCACTGCCCCCTTGACCCACGTCGGGCGCCCACAGCCAACCGGTTGTGGGGTCGAAACTCATGCGCCAGGGGTTGCGCAGGCCCCAGGCGTAGATCTCTTCCCTGAATCCGTCGGTATTGCCCACAAAGGGATTTCCGGCCGGTATGGCATAGTTCAGGTCACCCGTGGTATTGTCCACATCAATCCGGATTATAGCACCCAGAAGGTTGGTCCGGTCCTGCCCGTTGTTATCCGGGTCGCCGCCGCTTCCCCCGTCACCTGATGCGATGTACAGGTAACCGTCTTCCGGCCCGAACGCGATCTGACCGGCGTTGTGATTGCTGTAGGGCTGATCAAATTCCAGCAGCACCAGTTCACTCGCGGGATCGCCCAGGTCGGGATCGTCCGGATCAACGCTGAACCGGGAAATGACCGAACGCAGTTGATCACCCGTTTCGGCGGTGTAGTACACATAGAAAAACCCGTTCACGGCGTACCCGGGATGAAAAGCCAGACCCAGCAAACCCCGTTCACCGCCTGCACGTACCCGGCTGCTGATATCGATGAATTCAGGGGCCGTGGTTATCGACTGGTCGGATCCCAGCACATAGATGATGCCGGACTGTCGAACTACGAAAATGCGTCCGCTGCCGTCATTGGCATGCTGCATGTCAACCGGGTTGTTGATGCTAATATTGGGATAGACCCTTTCAAGAACCACATCCTGCCCGGATGACAGTTGCACAAGGCCAGTAGTAAATGTCAGTATGACCGACAAATAAATTGTTTTCATGTCTAATTACCCCGGAAACTCGTCAGTGATTGATCGGTAGCTGTAGATTTAAAATTATATTGAAGAAAGTTACTTACTTGTTCATTTATATCACAATATTTTAAAGTTATAGTTAAGTCATCTGACATCATCAGCCCGGTTCTACTCCGTATTCGCTATTATAGTCCCGTAAATGAGCGTTTTCTAATCGATGGTGGCGATAAGGTTACACCGGCTATAGCCTGACCTGCATCACGCCGTGAAAATGGATCGGCCGGGGGAGAAAGATACATCACCCTCAGTCTTATACGGGCATTCAGATCAGTATGCGGCCGGCATCAGGAGGGTCATTATTTAATTGGAAGGCAATTACATGACAGTCAATAACATAGATGACCACGATGCTGTTTTACCTGTAAGGGCATGCACCGGATGCTTTCTTTTTAGGGTCCTGCATGAATGTTTTTTTAATTGAGAGTCGGTACAAATAATAAAATTCGGCACGGAATTGAACGCAAAAGTGTTTAATCGTTCTTATATTGAATGCTGATATTATATTTCAAGAATCTCTCACTATTATAATTTATTAACCTAACATTACGTATCCATGCCATCGCTTCTTCATGCCCTTCAAACTACAATCGGCAGAAAGATATTGACAGGCATTACCGGAATTTTTCTCACACTATTTCTGGTGGTGCATCTGGCGGGGAATTTCAGTCTGTTCAGCAGTAATCCGGAGGCATTCAATGCCTACACGGAATTCCTGCACAGCCTGGGCACACTGCTGTACCTTGTCGAAATCATTCTTGTTATCGTATTCCTGCTGCATGCCTATATCGGCATTTCCATCTGGCTGAGAAAGAGAAAAGCCCGTCCCGAAAATTACAGTGTATACAAAACATCGGGTGAACCCAGCCGGCAGACAATAGCCTCCCGCACCATGGCCATAACGGGAGTGGTCATTCTGGTCTTCACCATTGTTCACCTGTTCACATTCAAGTGGGGGCCCGGCATCGCCGAGGGCTATGTAACCTACATCGACGGGCAGGAGGTACGCGATTTAAAAAGGCTGGTGAACGATATTTTTCAAAATGAGTTTTATGTGATAGGATATACGGCGGTCATGATCCTCATCGGCTTCCACCTGCGGCACGGAATCTGGAGTTCTATGCAGTCGCTGGGTGCCATGAGCCCCAAATTGAGCCCTGTCATCTACACGATCGGCGGACTGATCGCTCTGGCACTTGCTGTCGGCTTTCTGTTCGTGCCTATCTGGATCTACATCACCGGAGGAGTTTAAGTAATGCAAAACGTAAAGACGAATTTAAAAACATCGGATAAACTGGATGCGAAAATCCCGGCCGGACCCATACAGGAGAAGTGGTCGAACCACAAGAATACCATCCGCCTGGTGAACCCGAACAACAAGCGAAAACATACGGTAATTGTGGTCGGAACCGGGCTTGCCGGCGCATCGGCGGCGGCATCACTGGCCGAACTCGGCTATAATGTAAAAGCCTTCTGCATCCAGGATTCGGCCCGGAGAGCGCACAGTATCGCGGCACAGGGCGGTATCAACGCGGCCAAAAACTACCCAAACGATGGCGACAGCGTCTGGCGGTTGTTCTATGATACCGTTAAGGGTGGCGATTACCGAGCCCGTGAAGCCAACGTATACCGTCTGGCCGAGGTGAGCAACGCCATCATCGACCAGTGCGTGGCCCAGGGGGTTCCGTTCGCACGTGAATACGGCGGGCTGCTCTCCAACCGGTCATTCGGTGGCGCCCAGCTCTCACGTACATTCTACGCGCGCGGCCAGACCGGCCAGCAGCTGCTGCTCGGTGCCTACAGCGCGTTGTCGAAGGAAGTGCATTCCGGCAAAGTTGAGATGTTTGCCCGCGAAGAGATGCTCGACCTCGTTGTGATCGACGGCAAAGCGAAAGGCATCATCACCAGAAACCTGGTGAACGGCAAGATCAACCGCCATGCGGCCGACGCGGTGCTGCTCTGCACCGGCGGATATGGCAACGTCTATTACCTGAGCACAAACGCGAAAAATTCGAACGCCACCGCGGCCTGGCGCTGCTACAAGCGCGGGGCCATGTTCGGCAACCCCAGCTTTACCCAGATCCACCCGACCTGCATCCCGGTCTCCGGCGAGTACCAGTCGAAGCTGACGCTGATGAGTGAAAGCCTCCGGAACGACGGGCGTGTATGGGTGCCCGAAAAGCCCGGCGACAAGCGCGCGCCGAACGACATCCCCGAAAACGAACGCGACTACTTCCTTGAGCGCCGTTATCCGAGTTTCGGAAACCTGGTGCCGCGTGATGTGGCCTCACGTAACGCCAAGTATGTGTGCGACGACGGCAAGGGCGTGGGCGAGAGCGGCCTGGCGGTCTATCTCGATTTCCGCGATGCCATCAAGCGCGACGGTGAGAACACGATCCGCGAGAAGTACGGAAACCTGTTCGATATGTACCATAAGATCACCGACGAAAATCCGTACAAAGTACCGATGCGCATCTTCCCGGCGGTCCATTACACCATGGGCGGCCTCTGGGTCGACTACAACCTGATGAGCAATGTGCCCGGCCTGTTTGTGCTCGGTGAGGCCAATTTCTCAGACCACGGGGCAAACCGTCTCGGCGCGAGTGCTCTTATGCAGGGCCTGGCCGACGGCTACTTCGTGATTCCCTACACCCTCGGCGATTATATTGCAGGTGAGCGGCCAGAACCGGTTTCGACCGATCATGAAGCGTTCAAAGCGGTGGAGCATGAGAATATTGAGCGCATCGACAAACTGCTCAAATCCAACGGCACAAAAACCGTGCTCGACTACCACCGCCACCTCGGCAAACTGATGTGGGACCATGTTGGCATGTCGCGGAACAAGGAAGGCCTTGAAAAAGCGATCAAAGAGATTGCCGCCCTTAAAGAGGATTTCTGGGAGAACGTATATGTGCCCGGCGAACAATCGACCTACAACAAATATCTTGAATACGCCTTCCGCGTGGTCGATTTCATGGAACTCGGCGAGCTGATGGCCCGCGACGCGCTGGTGCGCGAAGAGTCATGCGGCGGCCACTTCCGCGAGGAGTACCAGACCGAAGAGGGAGAAGCCCTTCGCGACGACGAAAACTTTGCCCATGTAACAGCATGGGAATTCGCCGGCGAAAACAAGGTGCCCGAGCGCCACATCGAAAATTTGGAGTTTGAAAACGTAAAACTTACGCAGAGAAGTTATAAATAGGATTTTGTCTATGAGTTCAGAGAAAATGAAACTGACCCTGAGGGTCTGGAAGCAAAAAGACGGCGCTTCGAAAGGGCGCTTCGAGAACTACGTTCTTGAAGATGCCAATCCGCACATGTCATTCCTTGAGATGCTTGACCATCTCAACGAAAAGCTGATGAAGGAGAAAAAAGAGCCCATCGAGTTCGACCACGACTGCCGCGAGGGCATCTGCGGATCGTGCAACCTGATGATCAACGGCATCGCCCACGGTCCGCAGCAGAAGACCGCGGCCTGCCAGCTCCACATGCGCCACTTTAAGGATGGCGACCTGATCACCATCGAACCATGGCGCGCAACGGCTTTCCCCATTATCAAAGACCTGGTGGTAAACCGCTACGCGTTGGACCGCATTATGGCGGCCGGTGGATATGTGTCGGTCGGCACCAACTCGGCCCCCGACGCTAACGCCATCCCCATCAAGAAAAGGGACGCAGACCTTGCCATGGACTTTGCCACCTGCATCGGGTGCGGTGCCTGCGTGGCGGCCTGCCCGAATGCGTCGGCCTCGCTGTTCACCGGTGCCAAGATCGCCCAGTTTTCGCTGCTGCCCCAGGGCGGCCCCGAACGAAAACGCCGCGTGGTGAACATGGTAGACCAGATGGAAAAAGAAGGATTCGGCGACTGTTCCAACTACGCCGAATGCGAAGCCGTCTGCCCCGTCGGCATCTCCATCGACGCGATCGCCCGCATGCGCCGCGAATATATGGGAGCTATGAAAGGTTAATTTACGTCATACAGAGCGCAGCGAAGCGAAGTCGAAGTATGTGAGCAGTGCCACGCACTGCTCCCGGGAGTGTTAATGGAGCACAACTAAAAAACCAATGAACCACGCATTCCTCTTTGACGAAACCATCACCTTTGAAGAGCGTGCACTCCGGGTATTCTCCTTCCAGTACACCCGCAATCCCGTTTTTCGCCGGTTCTGCGACGCACTGGATACTAACCCAGGCAACGTTTCATCCCCGGAAGATATCCCCCTGCTTCCCGTCGAGGCCTTCCGCAACGCTGAGTGTACCTGCTGGCCGGGGGAAGAACACGACCTGGTGTTCCGGAGCAGCGGAACCACCGGAATGAAACGCAGCCGGCACCCGGTCAAAGACATGGAACTGTATGCGGAATCCGTAACCAGGGGGATGTCGGAGTTCTACAATTTGGATGACTACGTGATTCTGGCCTGTACGCCGGGCTACAACGACAACCCCGACTCCTCGCTGGTCTGGATGCTCAATTATCTCATCGGCCTTGACCAATCGGGCCTGAGCCGATTTCTGCCGGTGGATCAGTTTCAAGGGCATGGGCATGGACATGCCCATGAGCATGTGAAGGAGCATGTAAAGGAGCATGAGAAGGGGAAGGGGCGAGGGCAGGGGCAGATACGGGATGGTGAAGAGCCTGAATCTGATAAAAAGCCAGTATTAGGTGCCGGACTGAATAGAGAAGAACTTGTGCGTATCACCGCCTCCGGGAAAAAACTTATGCTGTTCGGCGCTGCCTTCGGCCTGATCGATATGGCAGAGGCCCGTCCCCTGAAACTGCCGCCAGACAGCCTCATTGTTGAGACCGGCGGTATGAAGACACATCGCCGGGAGATGGGTCGCGAAGAGATGCAC
>JAIVHB010000068.1 GCA_020201275.1 Rhodothermaceae bacterium
GAGGTCCCACGGCCGGTCCCACGCCAGGGGTGTTTCGATATTGTTTCCGATATCCTGCCCCCCGGCGATAATATTCTGAAGGGCATCGTTCGACGTGGAACTCAGCCCCTCGGCGCGAGAGTAGGTCAGGTTAACTGACCCCTCGATCCAGTGGCTGTAGCGTTTGAAATAGGTCATCTCGATGCCGCGAACCCTCGCGAAATCGCCGTTAACTCTGAACGATCGTTCGGTATCCCGGCCGGATGCGTCGGTGATGATGATCCGTTCAGAGGTAATAAAGTCGTACTTGTCGCTCCAGAAGGCAGTAACATTCAGCGCATCATTGGATGTGAGCTGATAACGGAATCCCAGTTCGTAGGAGATATCGACTTCCGGGTTCAGATTCGGGTTTCCGAGGTTGGACAGGAACGAGCGGTCCTGGTAGAAAGGGTCCAGACCGGCATAGATATAGGTGGGGTGGGGCAATTTGGCCTTGTGACCATAGTTGAAATACATCACCATATTTTCCCGTACGGGGAAAGAGACATTCACGCGGGGGAGCAGCCAGGTTTTGAAACGGCTGCCGAACAGGTTATAGGTTTCATCCTTGTAGGCCTGCCTCACTTCGTCGGCGATAGGTGCCCGTGGATCATCCACAAACGTATCGACATAGGAACCCGGGAACCAGTATTCAAGCCGCATACCAAGGTTGGCAATCAGGCCCTGGTAACGGATCTGATCGCTCACATAGAAAGCACCCTGTACGGGTCGTACCTGCCAGATGTCGGAGGATGCCCCAAGGCGGAAGGTCTCGGTAAACGTATCCTCGTCGATCTGTATGGGTGCACCCACCCAGGGACGGGTGATGTCGATCCATTGGTAATCGAGTACCTTCATCTCGAGTCCGGCCCGCAGCCGGTTGTTGTTATTCATGAAGTAGCTGGTCATACTCGAGCGGATGGTGTACTCCTCGGCGTAATGGTCGTGCCACAACGTGGCAATACCTCCGTTGTTGGCAAATCCGGGACCGGGCAGCACGTAGGTGAAATCGCGGTCGGCATCAAACGGCGTTACAGGATATACCACAATACTCTCGGCATCAAACTCCCCGTCTACTCGTTCCGGCCGCCAGTTGCGTCCGTTTGCATCGGCGCGAAGGCGTGTAAACAGCCTGCTCACCTGAACCTCATAGAAGGTGGATGTGCTAAGCGTATGGGTCCATTTCAGGTAGGCCAGTTTGCTGTCGTGGGCATAGGTATTGGCATTGTCCAGATCTTCCCTGAAGAAAAACTGGTAGCCGGGACGAATCTGCACATCGTCGCCCACTATCTGAAGCATCCTGGTATTCTGGTTCACGGTGAGGGATCGCTGGTAGGCACCCTCAAGCCGCATCCCCGGCGAAAGATTGTACGTAAGCTTTACCATGCCGCTCCACCGGTTGTCCTGCCTTGGCGACCAGAGATTATTTTCAATCATGGACGTACGCACCTGATCGGCGGTATTTCTCGTGAACTCGTTTGTAAAGTTGGCCTGTGCGGCTACAAAGAAGTAGAGGTTGCCGGGTTCGTTCACGCCAAGCCCGCGCATCAGGTTCCTAAAGCCGGGCGTTGGTCCGCCAATGTTGAACTCATATATGTCGGTAAAAAAATCGAAACTGCTGCCGGTCATTCGGCCGGGATTGTCCCTCTTGTGCGAGAAATAGCCCTGGTAGCGGTCGGTACCCCGCTGGGTGTTCACGGAGACCACACCCGAAGTGAGGTTGCCATGCTCCACATCAACCCCGCCGGTGGTAACTTCCACGTTAGCATAGGCACCGGCTCCCAGGTCGAGGCCCAGCCCTGTGCCGGCAAGCGGATCCTGTGCTGAAACGCCATCAACGATATAGCCGGTTTCGTTGGCACGGCCTCCGCGAATGTACAAACCGGTTGGATCGCGGAATACGCCGGCCTGCAGGCCAACAATCTCATCAATTCTTCGAACGGGCGCCGCCTGGATCTGGTCCCTTGTCATGTTGGATGTGGTCGACGACTGTTCGATATCGAATATCGGCCGTTCACCAATAACCACCACTTCCTGATCGGCGGTAAGTGTCTGTTCACTCAGCCGGATATTGAGTTGTGTGGTTTCTCCGGCATCAACCCTGATTCCGGTTATAAGCTGGCGTTCGTAGCCCAGGTAGCTCACCTCGATGGAATACTCACCGGAACGGATGCTTCTGATTTCATAATTGCCGTCAATATCGGATGCGGTTCCAAAGCTTGTGCCGCGAATTATGATGTTCACACCAATAAGAGGTTCCCCGTCGCGGGCGTCGTTTACCGTACCGGCAATGGACCCGGTGGTCTGACCGGTGGCACTGGTGTTCAAAATGATTGCAAAAACGGCTGATAGAAGAATAAAATAACGCATAGGTTTATTGTTGGAATCCGAGCGTTTCAATTGCGGCAAACCGGATTAACCGGGTCAGATCACTGTCTGCGGTAAATTCACTCAGGTCAATGCCGAAGAACAGGATGCTCTCCTGGGGATTGGTAGCTGATATAAGTTTGGAACCTTCAAAATCAATAGGTTGACCAAACACCGGCCTGGTTTTAAAATCGGCTTCAAACAGCCGTACGGTCTCGCCAAAGGGTACGATGGGTACAGCGGCAAGCTGGTTTCTTCGGAAAACAAGTCTTGGCGGGTCTGTGATGGTTCAAACGGAAGGAATTCGAGCACGGGACTGTCATCCGGTATCCGTTTTGTGGGGATATTGATGAACATGGTTCCGCCATTCTCGAAAAAACCGAGGGTTGTTTCAATGGCGTAACCGATGTTGCGGTCCAGATTGTTCGACAGCCAGTAAATGTGGTCCCATTCGGCCAGCATCAGGTTAATTGTCGGATCAACGAGCGACCTGTCGGGGAAGGCGTTGGTAAATGGTACCCGGTTGCCTCCAATGGCTATACCGTCGGATATATTCCAGAAATCTACCGTGGTGATCCCTGCCTGGTGGAGGATATCAAGGTGCAGGTTCACCCTCGACGTTCCATCAGGGCCTTCATAATCGTGGAGGAACAGTATGCGGGACCGCTGCTGCTTTACATACCAGGTGTGAGATATTACGCGGCTGACAGCTTCGGCGTTGTCGAATGCCCTTACATATAGCGTGTTTTCGGCGTCGGTCATCACACCGGGCAGAGTAATGCCCGATGATATCAGTGCACGTCCCAAAAGTACCTGCGCATCGGGTGAGGCTCCCGTATCGTCGATTCGCAGCGTCACAAAATCATTTTCAACCGGTACGGCAAACCATTGCGTGGAATCATTAATGGCGATCTCAACCCGGTTGAGGTTGGCATCACCATCGGGGTCGTTTACATCCCAGCCGAAGCTGGCAACACGGTACGTGGTATCGGGTGGTGTCTGAACCCGGGCAAAAACGATTTCTGGAGGTGAATTTCTGATCGGGAATAAAAGGCTCGGTGGTTCCGGGTCGCGGACATCCTCGTTATCGATGGCCCGAACAGTGAACCGAACGTTGGCATCCATCTCGCCTTGCGGTATTGGCAGCACAAAGGTACTGTCGGAGCTGGTTGTATAGACCCAGTCGGCACCGGTGGTATCTCCGATCACAAATTCAAAACCGACCACATATCCGTCGGGGTCGTCGCCCCACCATGATATGGAAATCTGGCTCACCAGGCGTTCCCCTTCAGGCAGGTTGATCTCGCTGATGTTGAAATAGGTTTTGGGAGGACGGTTTTCCTTAAAATCACCCTGCAGACCTGTATCGCAGGCGGTGATCCATAAAAGGGAAACCAAAAACAGGGGAATAATACTCTTCATGGAATAAAGATAAAAAATGGCGGGGGAGCGGATTGAATGCATCATTTTTTTCACGGATGTAAAGCTGCCTGCCTCGAGGCGGTAGATATAGGTACCACTAGCAAGGCGGGTTGCGTCGAAGTTAACGGTATACTGTCCCGACATCTGGGATTCACTGACCAGGGTGGCCACACGACGGCCGAGGATGTCATACACAGTGAGCGTAACATCGGCCGCTTCGGCCAGCGAATAATAGATATTCGTGACGGGGTTGAACGGGTTCGGATAGTTCTGCGCAAGGCGGAACTCCTCGGGGGTGCCGTCGGGGCGCAGCGAGGTTGCAGGGCTGATGTCGGCCAGCGACCTTGAGGCCAGCTGTGGATTTCTGTTGAATCCGTTTACAAGGGCGACCAGGTTAACGGCTTCGGTCGGGATGGGCTGGCCGATGTAGTCGGCTTCACCGAACGGTGACCTGAAAGTAACAGTAACACCATCGCCCAGCGATGCATCCCTTAACGAATAATTCGTGTTGGTAGCAAAATTACCGGTATTCTGGAAGGTCACATTTTCGATTCTCACCAGCATCGACTCATGGGTATCGTAATCCAGCTCAGCAAGCGTAATAGTAACAGGGGTCACTTCCTGGCCGGTCAGAACAGGTGCACCTGGATCGATACCGGGGTTGAACTGAACCTGCTGATTGAAGGCACCCAGATTTCCGATCAGGCCTGTCATCACATCACCGATAGCATAGGGAGAAACGATAACGCCGGGGTTATCATCAATTAGAATACCGCCGCTTGAGTCCATCAAATACTTCTGATTTCGGGTACCACGTGCATAGGTAACAATCGCCTGGCCTGAGTACAGGTAGTTTGTGCCATCCTGGAGACCGGCGCTGATTGCAGCAAGGTTATCGAGTTCGATGGCTGCCGAGATCACTTCAAAAGATCCGGATGAAACCGGGCTTGCTTCAAGGCCGGTTGCAAAAGCGATTGCATTAATCACTGTGGTTTGATCCAAAACGAGAGGAGCCTCGTAAGCCGTGGATTCGTCATCCGGCATTGTACCGTCTGTTGTGTAGAAGATATTGGCACCGGAGGTCATGGAACTCAGTGAAACGGTTACCTGATTATCGTATGAACCCGGAGCCGGGCTGAACAGCGGCGGAGCTGTTTGTGTTTCGCTCAGCACATAATAGCTGCCGCTCACCCGACCAAATACAGAAACGTTTTCAGGGGTTTTCGCCTCGGCAACAACCTGGTAATCAACCATGGTAAACGCAGGAAATACAGGGAAGGTAAAGCTGTAAAGATTACCTGCAACATCCATAACTTCGGTTACCGGGTCGGCATCGCCTGCCGTGTAGGTAACAGTTACGCTTTCAAATGTGTAATCTTCTTCGGGCAGATCAACGGTTACGCTGATGCTCACCTCATCATCCGGGAACACATCTTCGCCTGCGGCGGGAACCTGAACAAGATCACCGAGAACCGGTGCAAAACCGAGGATTACCAGGTCGTTGCGTACGCCTTCGGTAATGCGGAACTGCTCGTCGGTACCATCCTGTGTCCAGATAATGCCATCGTCCCAGTAGGCCAGCTTGAGTGTCGACTGGGCGGTCGAAAGGTCAAAACCACCAGGGTTGAAGGTGTTCACAACAACGAAGCCTGAGAAATCAATAACGGCACCGGCCGGAGGCGGAACATAAGGACCGTCGATATCGAGACGGCGCCAGTTGTAATCGAGTCCATCCCCCGATTCAGGATCGAAGGCATAATTGGTTTTGTCGTTACGGAAACGCAGTGATGTGTCGTTGGTTGTAAGTATGCTTACACCATCGGATGAAACGAACCATGGCCGGCCGGTATTCGCCTCAAGACGGTCAATGATTTCAACACCCGAAACCTTTACGTAGCGGTTGATGTATTTCGTGTAATTGGCAGCGTTCCACTGGTGCAGGCCGTTACCGGCAGGGATATTCAGCTCGGTTAAGTCAATTTCAGTCGGTTCCAGAAGCACTTCAAGTCCTGCAAATGCAGTATCGAAGAAGACGCTGCCCAGAAATTCAACATCTGTCGCGTTGAACTGCGATACGTTATTGAAAAAGGTAAGATTGCCCTGCACTTTTATAACATCACCCAATGTGAGGGCCTCAAGGGTCTGACGGCGGTCGCCGTCGACCACGATCTGCATATACATGCCGTCAAGGCCTTCAGTAACCGCGTTCACATCGGCCACAAAAACGTGGATACGACCCGGCACCCCGGCACCGGTTATGGATGCAAGTCCCGAGTTTTTCGGGTAGGAGATCACAACGGCGTCGAATTCAACAAGAACACCGTTCAGGGGGTGTCCAGGCAGATCAGCCTGGCTTGTGAGTTCGATATCATAAGTATGCAGGTCTCTGATCATGACCTGTTCCGGATCCTGTGCCTGTAACAGCACAGAGCCCATAAACAGCATCATCATCATGACCGCCAATATTCGATGTAGCTTTTTCATCATTATTTTCCGGTTTGTTATGGTTTTAGAGTTATACGTACTTATTTGATAATCGCAAATTTCCCGCGTTGAACACCACCCGATTCTAGATCCTGTACGGTGTACAGGTACAGGCCGGTGGTGAGGTTCTGGTTGGCCTCGGAGAGCAGGTCCCAGGCGTGTTCACCTCCGGGCAGTATCCGGTTGTCGGCGCTGAAATCCCTGAACCAGCGCGCATCGCCGCGATAGGTATCGGCATCGTGGTTCAGTGTGGCCACCACTTCGCCCGCCAGGGTGTAGACCCGGATCTGTGCATTGCGGGGCAGGTTATAGAACATGATTTTTCTGGTAAAAGGCGTACCGCCGTCCCAGGCGGCATTGATCCTGTATGGATTGGGGTATACGCCCACCTGGTATTGCTCTTCGCTGCTGTTGAAATCCTCGTTTACCGCCGTTCCGGGAAATACGCGTACGGCGTTGGCGTTAGTGCTGGTCTCGAGCTGGGATGTGCGTTCGTCACCGCGGTCGTAGGCGGTTACCGCAAACAGGTACTGCCAGCCGCTTAGCATGCCCGACACATCAAAGCGGTAGTGGTACTCAGTCGGGTCGCCGGAGAATGTTACCGGTTCAGAAAGGCGCACTTCATCAAAACCGGTACCGAACCCGCTGCCGTCTCCGGGCAGGTCAAAATCGCGTATCACATCGGCAGCCGTAGAAATCGTGCCCCTGATGTCATCCCCCAGTCTTGTCCGGTAGATGCGGTAACCGGCAAAATCCTCCTCTTCGGTAACCGGATCAACAGATGATTCAGCGCGGTTATCCCAGTAAACACTTGCCGTGCCTGCATCCAGCTCAACCCGCATGCGCGGTACCAGGGGCGGCTCGGGGACCAGGAACCGGGTGCGGGTGCCGTCCTCATTTTCCTGCCCGTCGTACAAGCGGTAGGCCCATCCGATGTTCTCCTTCAGGATACGGCGAGACTCCGGGTTGTCGATAAGATCGGGATCACTCACCGTGCTGGGAATGATGCCCTGATATTCCGGCGGCATAAGCGCGGCCACAAAAGAAATATAGATTGATATGGTCTCCCCTGCTTCAACCTCGGGGAACGGGCCTATGGAATTAAGTTGAATGAAATTTCCGTTGGCCGATTGGCCGTCGTTACGAAGCCTGAACCTGTTTTCTTCAAGCGGCCATTCGGTAGCCATAAGATTGTAGCGTTCCAGATCGTCGACCGGCCGTTGAAAGGCACCTGTACCCGCCGCAAACAACCAGTACGACGGACCGACCTTTGGTACGCGGTAACCTGCATTCTGTACCTGTTCGGCACGACGGGGATGAAATTCAACCCCGCGGTATTCCGTACCCATGATAACACTCGACGAGTAGGTATTGGTGCGGGGAAGATCGGCCGATCCGCGGTCGAACATATAGAGGGCATAGAGCGAGTCGATGTAGCCGCTTCCGCCCTTATTGAAATATGCAGAACCGGTCTCAAGAGTGGTATTGATGTTCCTCACCACCATATCAGAATAAATACCGAAATAGACGCTGTCCCAGCGGGCTTCACTGTTGTTGGTTATGTCGTAGCGCACAATGGTTAATGCCTCTGAAAACCCGAAATTCCAGTTATAACTCTCCATGCGTACATCCGCGAAAAGCGGGTTTTCGTGGCCTGCAATCGGCTGCTGACCAAGAATGGTACGCTTGTCGGAGAATTCGGCGATCAGGTCCTGATGGCTTACGGCTACCGGCGAGTAATTCGGAGACTCCTCAAGCGAAGATACCTCCAGGAACAGGGTACCGTCGTTGGTGAACTCAAAACCGGCCGCACCTGTGGAATACCCGGCCGGATTGGTTACCGCCGATGTGGATACACGAATCTGACCTCCCACCGTTGCACCCAGCCAGAAACCGCCCTCAAACAGGTGTTCAGTACCCGAACCCCGCGGATATTCCATACTGGGCGGGCCCACCGGCTGGTTTCTTACATTCGGACGCCCGATGGTGCCTACGCTGGTATAAGATATTCCCAGGTTACTCACATCAGTGGCTTTTCGCTCAAAAACCTGTTGCGCATTCAACGGAGAATACAGGGAAAAAACCAGTGTAACCAGCAGCAGGAAAGCCGCCTTTTTTAAAGCTTGTAAAAAAAAGATCATCAGGGATAATTGATGCAGATAAATGGTTGTTGCGCTAAAAAAAATTCCGGCTACTGCTCTTTTTAGTGATCTTTCCGATTGCCACATCAGTAATATACCGGATACTAAAAGGGATGACCAGTGAATATGCTGATCTTAACGATTGCTTAATATGCCAGGCTCAAATAGGATTAAGCGGGCATCTGAAGTATGTCCGGTCAGAACCTGTACAGACACCTGTATTGGAAGAGCTGCTCCGGCACTCCTTCGTAATATACGATCATTCTTTAAACAGGCAATAATGTTCGTTACTTTCCGGGCAAACAGACCTCTCCGTGCAATCGTACCTCTGATTGCCATATATCATTAGTCATGCATTTACCAGGTTCTCTACATCACCGGGTAGTCTCCGGCTGGCTGCATCCGTTACACCGTTACACCGATGAAATCACAAATTTTGCGTATGTTTATGGCCTTCATCATTCCGTTAAACCGGTTTCCGACCAATCAGATCATGAAACAGCTGCGGGAATGCGGGGTAATTGGTGATCAGTCGTTTTATCCGTGATTATCACAATGCTACCGGTGTCCTGAATAATGTTAAACAATTGTAATCAATGCCTCTCATTTTTACGCTCAAATACACGTTCATCTTCACGATCATCTTCACGTTCATCTGCAACGGATTTGTCCGGGGCACAAGCCGCACGGTGTCCGCCCTTATTCTACTGCTCACCTTCCTGTTAACATCTTCAGCTGTTGCACAGACGAATCTGCAGCCCACAGTTTTTTTTGAAGATTTTGAGGATGCCCCCGAAACCGCATCCTACATTACCGACACGCTGGCCATCGGCGGCTACGACTGGTTTTTTGAGGATGCGCTGATCGGCACCCGCGATGAGGACAGGAAGGCCGGAGACCGGAGCGTCCGCATCAGGAACGGAAGCCTCACCATGCTGTTTGATGTACCGGAGGCCGGGTATGTGGAGTACCTTGCCGCGAATACCGGCTTTGCAGCGGATGGCGGCGGGCAGGTACAGGTGTACTTCCATAGCCGTTCCTGGGGATGAACCGGAACTGTACCGGGCACTCATCGGATCGCAGGAGAGTGTTCGCATCCGCTGGGTCAGGACAGACGGAAACCGGATCAATATCGACAACATCCGTGTGCTTGAATTTTTTGACATCCCCGAAAACCCCGTCATCCATCTGGCCAAAGGCACAACCACACTGCTGCCGGGCGGTACCGTGGGCATGCCGGTAACCGTGGCAGACAGCCCTTCGGAGCTTGTACTGAGCATCGTGAACCGCGGCCTCGACAGCCTGCAGATCGGCACTATCACCACCGGCGATAACCGATTCACCCTCACCCCTCCCGCTGTTGCCGGCCTGGCATTTGATGACACTACCACCTTCAGCATCCTGTTTGAAACCGGGCAGACGAGCAATAATCAGACCCTGCTCAGCATACCGTCGAACGATCCTGACCGGCCCGTGTATGAAATTACCGTAACGGTGGATGTGGTCAGCCAGGACGGCCTCATCCCCATATCCCTGGCCCGGGAGCTGCCGCTCGGCACGCGCGTAACTGTTGGCGGACGGGTAACCGTTGCCGGAGAATTCAATGGACCGGTCTTCTTTCAGGATGAAACCGGGGGGCTGGGCGCGACCCATATTCCGCTGCGCGAGGCAGTGGCCATCGGCGATTCGATTACCGTGAACGGGCCGCTCACCGAATTTAACCCCTTCGGCGGATCCACGCCGGGCTTCTACCTCAGGCAGATCGCCGCGCAGGGCACCGATACAGAGATCAACTTCGAGGTCTTTTCAGACGACCGCAGGGTTCCCGAGCCCGTAGAAATAACCCTTCAGGAACTTCGGGCGGGCGATTATGAGGCGCAGCTCGTAACCGTGAACAATCTGGCCGTTTTGCGCACCGGTGTGTACGGGTCGAACCAGAATACTCCGGTGAGCGATCCGACCGCTAACCTGACCCTCCGCATCGAGGGTGCGACCGATATTCCTGGCGACACCATCCGCTCCGGACCGGTAACCATAACCGGTGTGGTCGACCGGTTCAACAGCGCACTGCAGATCAAACCCAGGTTCCGGTCCGACATGGAGCCGGCATCCTATGAAGGCATAGAGCTTGCCGGTGATGAAACCTTCGACATTGTGACCTGGAATATCGAGTGGTTCGGAGCATCGGGCAGCGGGCCGTCGAACCTTGAGCTTCAGTACCAGAATGTGCTGACGCTCATCCGCCGTATCGACGCGGATGTATATGCCTTTCAGGAGATTGCGAGCCCGGCGCAATTTCAGCGTCTTATCAGTGATCTGGTCGAGTACCGCGGCTTCCTGGCCAGTTTTACCCAGGAGCAGAAAACCGGGTATCTTTTCAAGCCGGAAACGGTCGATTCGCTCACCTCCGGGCTGATTTCTGCGGGTCAGAGTACCTTCGACTGGGCCGGACGGCTGCCGCTGCTCTTCCGTTTCAACATAGACGCCGGCGGGCAGGCCAAAACCGTAAACACGGTGAACATCCACGCCAAAGCGTTTGCAACCAGCGAAGATTACGATCGTCGTGTAAACGCCTCATCACAGATCAAAAACTACTTCGATTCGTCGCTTTCAGGCGAGAATATCATCTTCCTGGGCGACTACAACGATGATGTTACCACAGCAACCTGGCAGGGGGCCGTGTCACCGTATCAGAATTTTGTGGATGATGCCGCCTGGGATGTCGTCACCAAACGGCTGAGTGAAAACGGGTTCACATCCTTCCGCTTCACCAGCATGATCGATCACATCTCCATAAGTGAACCGCTTGTACAATACCATCTCGAAGGGGCGCAGCGGGTTGAGAATCCCTCCTATATTGCCAATTACCTGAACACCACATCCGATCACTTTCCTGTATGGACGCGTTTTTATTTCGGCACGGGTGTATCGATACCCGGCGGGGATTCGAATCTGCCCGTGGCTTTCACACTTGAGCCCAACTACCCGAACCCGTTCAATCCCTCAACCAACATCCGATTCACACTTCCCGAATCCGCCGATGTG
>JAIVHB010000069.1 GCA_020201275.1 Rhodothermaceae bacterium
ACACCTGTAGTTTGCGTCGGTGAAGTTCTCGGCCAGCGCAAATCGGGCGACCATTTCAGTGTTGTTGAAACCCAGACAAGGGGTGCTTTGGCCGGTATGGGAAAAGTTGATATTGCGAAAATCGTAATCGCATACGAACCGGTATGGGCCATCGGAACCGGAGAAACCGCTTCGCCGGAACAGGCTCAGGAAATGCATGCCTTCATCCGGAAGGTACTTGTTGAGATATCCGGCATGGAAGTGGCTTCAGGTATTCGTATTCTCTATGGAGGAAGCATGAAACCCGATAACGCAGCCGAACTGCTGGGGCAAACCGATGTCGACGGAGGTCTGATTGGAGGGGCCAGCCTCAAGGCCGACAGCTACGCCGCTATTGTGCAGGCAGCAACAAAACTGGTGTAACATGGAATCGTTGAATGTACTCTTAATTGGTGGTGGCGGTCGCGAACATGCCCTGGCATGGTCGCTTTCAAAATCCCCACTGTTGGGTAATCTCTACATAGCACCGGGTAACCCGGGAACAGCAAGCCTGGGAGAAAATGTAAGCCTTGATATCAATGATTTCGAGGAAGTAGCTGAATTCTGCGATGCCAACGATATACAACTGGTGGTTGTTGGCCCGGAACAACCGCTTGTTGACGGAATTACCGACTATCTGGAAGACGAAGGCATTAAGGTGTTCGGTCCTTCCAAAAATGCGGCACAGCTGGAGGGCAGCAAATCCTTTGCCAAAGCCATCATGGAGGAATACGATATTCCCACGGCATCCTACACCACCTTCAACCGTCATGAATGGAGTCTGGCAGAAGAGTACATCAATCAGAACGACATTTATCCCCTGGTAATTAAGGCCGACGGACTTGCAGCCGGCAAGGGGGTATTTGTTTGTGATAACCGTGATGAGGCCATGGAGGCCCTTACCATGATGAATGATGATGTGAATCTGAGTTCGGCCAGTTACCGTATCGTTATTGAGGAGTTTCTGACCGGTGAAGAGGTATCCGTATTTGCCATATGCGATGGTGAAACGGCCCGCATCATAATGCATGCGCAGGACCACAAGCGAATCGGTGAGGGCGATAAAGGCCTGAACACGGGCGGGATGGGGGCGTATGCTCCCGCTCCGCTGCTCGGTCAGGATGATCTAAACCACATTGATGAAACCATAATTAAGCCAATGATGGCAGCCATGATAGAAGAAGGTCTGCCCTACAAGGGAATCCTTTATTGTGGGCTGATGATGACCGATCAGGGCCCGAAAGTGGTCGAATTTAACTGCCGTTTCGGTGACCCCGAGTGCCAGGTAATGGTGCCGGCCATAAAAAGTGATCTGCTTGAATTGCTCATGACATGCGTGAACGGAAAGCTGAGTTACGTCAATCTGGATATCGATACCGGATTCTATACCGGAGTGGTAATGGCCTCGAAAGGTTATCCGCTGGTATACGAAAAGGGTAAAAAAATTGACGGGATCGACAAGCTGAGCCACGATATACTCGTATTTCACAGCGGTACTTACCGGTCGGATACTGGTGATCTGCTTACCAATGGCGGCCGTGTGCTATGTATTGTGGGTCGGGGAGATACCCTCGGTGAGTCGATATCGAAAACGTATGCAGCAGTTGAAAAAATATCCTTCGAAAATGCCTATTACCGGCGGGATATCGGTGCCAAAGGCCTCAGACGGATTGAACAGGCCTGACTCTTTTTTTTATCACCTCATCCGGAAGTCATGGGTATTTTAACTTACCTGCATATTGTAATTCTGCTTCCGTTTTTGTTTTCACCTGTTACCGGTGCCACTACGCTGCCGGCCGTTTTACCTGTTCACAATCAGACGGTGAACAGGCATATAATACCTGATACCGGCAAGATAAGGCTGCCCCTGCAGATAATTGCGTCTGGCCTGAATGATGCGAGCTCTCTTTACATCACACCCGACAATGAACTCTTTCTGGTTGAAGCCGGGGCCAACAGAATACTTAAGCTTGACAAAAATGGGGCACGGCTGGATTCACTTGGCAGGATGGGGTTCGGTGACTACAGATTCGACCGGCCGAATGACGTGGATGCTACTAACGGTCTAAAGATCTATGTAAGTGATTACAATAACCACAGGATACAGATATTTGACCGCAGGTTTCAGTATCTCACTACGGTGAATCTGGCAGATATTACAGGGTATGGCCGTGCATACCGACCGACCCGGATTGCGGTAAACGCTTTTGGGGAACTGTTTGTGCTCGGCGAAGAGCAGGAGAGCCTGCTAAAGTTCGACCGGAACGGCAGGTTTGAATTCAGTATTGACCTGCGGTCGCCCGGAATCCGGGATATGCCTGTATCCATGGTAGTAGTAGGCGATATGATTTTTCTGGCTGATCCGGCCGGCGGCATCATCCACCTTGTATCAGATTCGGGTAGTTATGAACGATTTATTGGCGGAATGGCTCCGGTTTACGCACTTGCCGCTTACGGTGGTAGGGTATGGGCAGCTTCAGGCAAGATTGTTTATGAACTCGACAGGCGCGGCAGGGTGATTCGGGAGTTTGAAATTGAGGGGCTTGACACAGTCGTATCTATAGCAGCCGGGGAAGATTACCTCTTCCTGCTGGACTCGGGCAGCATTTACCGCGCAGAGATTCCGCAGCCTGATTAGCAATCACCCGTTATTATCGTGGTGTTTTTGCAGAACAAGGTGATCGAGCGACCATCTGCCGCTGCCGTAATAGAGGAAGCTGGAGAGCAGGAGCAGGGAGAGCACCGCGGTTTCAAACTGCAGGCCGCTATTCAGGATACCACTTTGAGCGTGTACCATCAGTATGGCTCCAAGTATTACAGGCACCTGAATTAAGATCACCAGCCGGGTATACAGACCAATAGCAATAAGCAGACCACCAACTACGTATGCTGCAACAATATAGTGCACAATAAGATCAGTATAGCCGGGAATCGCAACCAGGGTAATATAATATGCCAGCTCGGATGGATTTTCTACATAGGTATAGCCTTTACCAACCAGAAACAACCCGAACAGAATCCGGAGAAATTCTATGGCAATATGACGATATCCTTCAATTCTTTCCTTGAGTACAACCAGATCAGCGTACATGATTGTATTAGCTACATGGGGGCGTCAAATCTACTTCACAGAATGTATAAAAAGCGCTTTCCTTTCGCAAGTGGTATTAAAACCTATATCTTTGTATAAATTTATTAAACACCGACATCGAAGCCGGTAATCCGGACAGGCCAGACCGTGGTAAATCGCCGTTCAATGGGCATATTTGCATGTCTGTCGCTTTACGGCACTGATGGCATCAGGGTCGGCCGGGTGAAACAATGGTAAAAATTCAGCCGGGTAACAAGAAGTATCACAACAAATAATAATTATGAAAGTACTAATAGCAGACAAAATGCCGGATTCGTGTCTCGACAATATCAGGGATCTCGGTATAGAACTGGAGTTCAATCCAAAGATGACGGAAGAGGATCTTGGAAAGGGAATTCCAGATCATTCAATTCTGGTGGTAAGATCAACGGTTGTTAGCCATTCATGCATCGAAAAAAGTCCCAAATTAAGTCTGATCATCAGGGCGGGAGCGGGTGTAAACAACATTGACGTAAAGGCCGCAAATGAAAGTGGCATTTACGTGGCGAACTGTCCGGGTAAAAATTCGGTTGCCGTGGCTGAACTGGCTATGGGTCTGATCCTGGCCATCGACCGGTCCATACCCGACAATGTGGCGGATTTCAGAAACGGGAAGTGGAACAAAGCGCTCTATTCAAAATCGGATGGTTTATTGGGCAAGAAGCTGGGAATAATCGGGATGGGGCAGATCGGAACAGAGGTGGCTGTACGTGCCAGGGCATTTGGCATGGACGTGTGTGCCTGGTCGAGATCGCTTACACCCGGGCGTGCCGAAGAAATGGAAATCGATTATATGGCATCGCCGCTTGATGTGGTAACTGCATCCGACATAATTAGTGTTCATCTCGCACTCAAGCCTGAAACTCGCGGCATCATCTCCGCCGGGCTTTTTGAATCTATGAAAGAGGGAACAATGTTCGTGAATACGGCAAGGGCAGAGGTTGTAGATGAAGACGCGATGATTGAACACCTCCGATCGGGCAAAATCAGGGCGGCAGTTGATGTATTCAAGGGCGAACCCGAACAGAAAGAGGGTGCGTTTGAAAACCGCCTGCGGGATGTTCCGAACCTCTATGTAACCCACCATATTGGCGCATCTACAATGCAGGCCCAGAATGCCGTAGCCGACACAGTGGTCGACATAATCAGTACATTTCTGAAAACCGGCAAGGTTATCAACTGGCTGAACCGCAGTGAAAGCACGGCTGCCCCGTGGCAATTGATTGTGCGCCACTACGATAAACCGGGTGTGATAGCCGGAATCATGAACGAGCTGAAGAGTATCGAGATCAATGCGGAAGAGCTTGAAAATGTTATTTTCGAGGGGCAGATCACCGCGTGCTGCAGCATCCGGCTCAGCGACAAGCCCACTGACCAGATCATGGAGAATATCCGCGGCATGGAAGGTATGGTAATCAGCGCTACCCTGTTACAGTTGCAATAGGCCATCATCATTGTGATGACCCGGGAGCCTGTATACGGGGTTGAATCCGTATCAAATAATGCGGATTTTATGCATGAGGAACCAATACATATACGTTTGGACCGTTGGATTGAAAACAGTTAAACCATGATTGTACCTATCGGGGGCAAGCGCCCCAAACACAAACAATTCAGCTATCAGCCGAGATTTTACGATCCGGTAAAGGAGGAGAGAGAGCGCAAAAGACGTGCCATCCGGATAGAAAGCAAGGTAAGGCGGGGGCAGGGTCGCAGTATAGCAATCTATGCTGCCATTATGTTTATACTTTTTCTGATGCTGCTCTATCTGTAGCAGATTGTGTAAAAAGTAATTGCATGGTCGAAACACCACTGGTCTATGCGTATATTTATCGTTTAAAAACAATCAGAAATTACCCTCTCCCAACTTGAGCCGGAATACCGAAATAAGTCAGTCGCTGATACGGGTCTTGCCACCCGAAATATGCAACAAAATCGCTGCCGGCGAAGTAGTTGAACGCCCGAGTTCCGTGGTGAAAGAATTGCTCGACAACGCCATCGATGCAGGCTCAACCTCGATCCGGGTGATCACTAAAGGTGCAGGGAAAACACTTATTCAGGTGGTCGACAACGGCTCGGGGATGAATGCCGACGACATCCCCCTGGTGTTTCTCAGACATGCCACGTCCAAGATTGAGAAAATTGATGACCTGTTCAATATCCGCACGCTCGGGTTCCGTGGTGAGGCGATGGCATCAATCGCATCCATTTCTCAGGTTATATTGCGTACCAAACGCCGGGAGGATGCAACCGGCTACGAGTATGAGCTGTGGGGCGGTGAAGAGAAACAGCTTCAGCCGGCAGCAGTGGAAGACGGCACATCGGTAGCAGTTCGGAATTTGTTTTATAATGTTCCGGCACGCAGGGCTTTCATTAAAACCGACGCGACGGAGCTCAGGCACATCATTATCACCTTTCAGCAGGCAGCTATTTCAAATCCGGATGTTGCTTTTGAG
>JAIVHB010000070.1 GCA_020201275.1 Rhodothermaceae bacterium
AAACCCGGCATCTACCGCTTTTACGATGTTGCCGGATCACTGCTCTATGTGGGCAAGGCGTCAGATCTTCGCAAACGGCTGGCCTCATACCGGCGCGCCCGTGCCGGAAAGGTGCCGCGCAAGGTGAGCGGGCTGGTGAGCCGCATCCGCCGCATCGAAACCGAGGTTCACGCCTCGTCTGATGAAGCCCTGCTGGCCGAAAACCGGTGGATTCGCAGTGAGCGTCCGCCATATAACCATGCCAACAAGCATACCGAGACGTACTACTATGTGCTCATCGACTTTGAGGATGATGACATCCTGTTCCGCCTCACCATGAACCCCGAACGCCAGGAACCGTCAGCCCTGTGTTTCGGATGTTTCAAGGGGCACATCCGGGTTCGGCGTATGCTCGGTTCGCTGCTCCGGCTGCTGTGGCTGGCAGTGAACAGGGCCACATCACCTCACTTCCTTCCGGTACAACTCACCCGGCGCATCACGCCCATGAACTATCGCCTCCGTTTCCCCGGTGCTTCCGGAACCGCCGGATTAACCGGAGTTCCAACACACCCTCTGCTCGTCCTCATCCGCGACTGGTTTGATGGTCAATCGGATGAACTCCTGCACCGTCTGGCCTGGTGGAACCGCGGCTTTTGCATGGACTCACCCTTCAACCGGCTCTTTCTGGAAGAGGCTCTTTCACAGATTGATTCATTTTTCAACGGCGTTTTGCATCCGCACTGCCGGATTCGTGAAACCTTGCTGAACGGCCGTCCCACGATCAGTCGCGACGAGCTCGATGATCTGCTGTACCGGGCAAAAAAGGAATTATAGCCACCATTGCTGTCCTGATTTTTTATTACATTTACTGCACTGTAGAATCCTGTAAAAAGAAGGTCAGATGGTTCAACCGGAGCAAATAAAAGTGGAGCTGCCCATATAGAACTGCAGCTGATATAACTTTGCTGTGTAGTGGTTAACTATCGCTTCGGTGCCATTTGCACATGCATGCAAGTTTGAAAAATTATTCAATTATGCAGCAACCCGACTATCAGTTCGAACTGGAATTATCAGTCAGAGACTATGAACTCGACCTGCAGGGTGTGGTCAACAACGCCGTGTACCAGAACTACCTGGAGCATACCCGCCACGAATTCCTTCACCACATCGGGCTGGATTTCGGCGAGCTTCACGACCAGGGCACCGACGCTGTGGTGCATAAAATCGAGATGGAGTTTAAACGTCCGCTGCTTGCCAACAACCGGTTTGTGGTGCGCCTCAGGGCCGAGCAGCAGGGACACGTACGCTATATCTTCCATCAGGACATCTACCGCCTGCCCGATAACGAACTGGTACTTAAAGGAAAGGTGACGGCCGTATTCATGAACAATGGCCGCCCGATCCGCCCGCCGGACGATGTTGTGGAAGCTATTAAAAAAAATACAATTGCCAGGTAACCTTTTGAATTTCCGGGCGTCCCACCAGCAGATTCGATAAACCGGATGCGACTTTGCCGGTGCAGGTCTGACGGCGGGAAATCACTAACCATATGATCCCGAATGAGTTTGGAAAAGCTTACTGATACCGAAATCATCCGGACAATTCTGGATGGTAACAAGGAAGCGTTCCGGCTCATCATGGACCGCTATGCACCGATGATCTTTCATCTGGTCCGAAGTTATGAAAAGGACGAAACCATGGCTGAAGAACTGGCGCACGAAATTTTTCTGAAGACCTACGAACGCCTCGACATGTTCAGGGGCGAGTCGTTGTTCTCTTCCTGGCTCTACAGCCTGGGGAGAAACCACTGCTACGATTATGCCCGCAAGAACAGCCGGCGGCATAATGTGATCACGGAATGGTCCGATGCTGCCGAAATGGAGGCTATACACGCCGATTACGACCCCGAGGAGGGCATGATAGCATCGGAATACAGCCGGCAACTCGGTGTATGTCTGGAGCGGTTGAACAAAACCGTTGCAGAACCCCTTATGATGCGGTATCGCGAGGGCATGAGCTATGAGGCGATATCGAAAGAACTGGGCGTAACGGTCAGCGCCCTGAAAGTAAGGGTACACCGGGGCCGGCGGGAATTGAAAGAACTGATGGAGAAGGTACAATGAATACCGATAAACACGACATACTGCGGCGTTTTCTGGACGGAGAACTCGGCGAGGCAGAACTGGCGGATGCCTTTCAGCTTTTTGCCGGTGATCCGGAACTCCGGTCATTGCTGCATTTTGAAATGGGCATACGTCAAACCCTCGCGGGACCGTCATCCAGGGTTCCAGATGGCTTTGCCAATAAGGTGATGCAGAGTGTTGATGCTATGGAGGAGATGAAAACAGCATCGCAGATTGCCATTGAAAACCTGGCCGCAGAAAAGGTGGATACGAAAGTGGAAGCGGGTGTTGGTGTTGGTGTTGGTGTTGGTGTTGGGGCGGGCGCTGGCGCGAATACCGGATTTCCTGGCGAAAAGGAGCCTACCCGTGAAATACAAAACGGCATTCTGGAATGGCTGTCCGGCTTTTTTGAGCCCCGTCAGGTAGCCTGGCGTCCGGTCTGGTCGGCAGGACTTGCCCTTGGGATGCTCATGCTTGTGCTTCTGTCATCCTGGGCCACCGGCCTGTTCTTGCAGCAGCCCGCAGGAGAAACGTTCACACCCGTTACCAGTGTCGCCGAACAGAGTGCCGACCGCGTGCTCATGCGCTTCGTCTATGTAGACAGCACCGCTGAATCGGTTGCCGTAGCCGGCGATTTCAGCGAGTGGGAGCCGATCAGTCTCACCAGGGTCAGTATCAACGGCGATCAGGCCTGGACGGGCCTCATCCCGCTTACCCGAGGTGAACACCGCTACATGTTTATAAAGGACGGAGAGGAGTGGGTCACCGACCCGTTCGCCAAAACTTTCCGCGATGACGGATTCGGAAACAGAAACGCCGTTATCAGTTTATGATGAAATTTCACGCTCTGATTATACTAATGATCTGTACTATATCCATATCAGAGGCATCAGCCCGCCAGTTTCAGTCCCGTTTTACGATGGGTACGACCGGCGGGTACACCACCAATACCTATCTGAGTCCGATACTTTCTGAGTGGGACCGCAGCGGTACATCGGCCGCTTTTTTTAATGCAAGCCGGCTTCTTTCGGCAAATGTATCGCTGGCGGCAACGGCAGGATTGAGCCACCTTACATCCGGCTACACCCGCGACCTGCAATGGATTCTGGCTGGCATCGACTGGCTGGCAACGCCCTTCACCAAAGTGGAAATCCGGGCCGGCTCGAACTGGCGGAGCTACAGCGATCTCACCGACAGCGATAATCTGAGCAACCGCTATGATTCCTACGGGATTGAGGCGGAACACTGGATCAGCCATAAATGGCAGTTGTTGGGACGTTTTTACAGCAGCCTCGACCACATTACGGATCCCGGCAGGGGATTTTCAACATCGGCCGGTCTCACCAGGCAGTGGCGGAGCGGCCTCAGCGTTACGGCTCAAACCGGTTTTGAGCGCTACTCACAGCAGTTTCAGCCGGAGGGAGGCGTTGGCATAATGCCTCCAAGAGGCGGGCAACAGACGCTAACGATCGAAGATCATTTTGTTCGATCTGGCCTGTCGGTCCGGTATCCGGTCATGAGAAATATATCGCTGCACTCCAGGGTTGCAAACCTGCTGTGGATGAGCAATACCGATAATTCTGTACTATCGGATTATGAATTGTCGGCCGGGGTACAGGTCAGCTTTTCGCCGGTGATGGCCAAAAGGGGCGTTCCCTACCGGGTTCGCTGGGAAATTAAACCGGACAGCAAAACCATTATTGAAGTGCTATACAAGGGCAACGAATCACTCTATCTGACGGGTGATTTTAACGACTGGGACCAGCCGGGTATTCCGCTTGAGCGGACCGGCCGGAACCGCTACCGGGCCACGCTCGATGCAGGTCCCGGTATCTATCAGTATAAAATACTGACACGGCAAAACGGGGATCTTGAGTGGCTGGATCTTTCGGGGCAGGCACCGACCGTCGACGACGGTTTCGGAGGGAGAAACGGGAGAGTAATTATAGAGGCTATACAATGAGGCGTAAAATGAAAAAAATCAATCTATCCATACTGGCGGCACTGTTTTTGGTGCTGGGGTTTTCGGCAACGGCTGATGTGGCCTTTGCCCAGGACATCCCAAACTATACTGAAATTGTGGAAACGGCACGCAGTGCCGGCATCGATCAGGCAAGGCTTGATCTGCTCGTACAGCGGGCGCAGGAGAGGGGCGTTACCGGCGAGCAGTTCGGCAGCATGATGCAGCCGGCCATATCGCTTGCAAACAGCAATCTGCCCTACAATCCGGTACTGCAAAAGGTGATGGAAGGTCTGGCCAAGCGGGTCCCCGCACCGCAAATTTCACAGGTATTGGTGCGCATAGAATCGGGACTGAACCGGTCGGCGGTGATCGTGGATGGCTGGATCGGGCAGGATCAGACCCAAAGCATGATCCGTTCGGAAAGCCGCGGCAGGGATGTTCAGCTGGCAACAGCTCAATTCCGGAACCAGCTTCTTGAAAACTCGGCGCAGGCACTGCAGCAGAACATCCGGGAAGAGCAAATGCAGCAGCTGCCGTCAGCCCTGAATGCGGCACAGCTGCAGAGCCGGCTTCCGGCGGCGGCGGTAGCGAACGGAATGGCCGAACAGGTCCTCTCGGGTGTGCCTGCGGGCAACATCCTTGAAAATTTATTCAAGGGCAATCTCAAGGGAGGCCCTCCCGGTTTTACCCCGCCGGGCCTGGCCAACCCGCCGGGCCGGGATGGTGAAGACAACAGACGGCGTCCCAAACCTCCGACAGGACCTCCGGGCAACTGAGTTGGCAATCCCTCCGTCATACAGACGCAGCCCTGAGGCTCGGCCGAAGGGTACAGTCCCGTCATCCCGAGCGCAGGCCTGAGGCCGGACAGAGCACCCCCTCCGTCATACTGAGCGCATCCCTGAGACCTGGCCGGGCACCCCTCCGTCATACTGAGCGCAGCGGAGCGAAGTCGAAGTAGTGGAGGCTTTATTAAATAGCCTCCAAAAACGCGCAACCCCAAAAACCCAATTAAAAAAATGCGCACACCATGTAACGTTCAACCCCCGGCGGCGTCCTACCAGTGAAATGCAAAAAGCCCCGGATAATTACAGGGTTGCAAACCAGATCAAAAAGGACGTAAACAATCCCAACCCGGGTATCCCAAAGCTAAAAAAACTATTAACCTGAAATCGCATTCAACCAAATCAACCCGCAATCAAACAAAGAGAATTATGAAGGCAAAAACTATCGTCAGGAATCGAATGCTAACAATAATCACCGGACTCGCAGTAATGCTGTTCATGTCGGTATCGCTGAGTTCATGCGATAATGCCATCAACCAGGGCGCGGAAAAGGGTACACTGAAGGTCGTTATGGTCGATGCGCCGGGTAACTATGATGAAGTATGGGTACACATAGTCCGGGTAGAAGTGAACAATGAACAGGATGAGAATTCGGGCTGGATTGTAATCAGCGAGCCCGATGAGAGCTATGACCTGCTTGAATTGGTTAATGGAGCCAGTGTGGTGCTTGGAGAAGCCGAGCTTGATGAAGGAACCTATCGTCAGATCAGACTCATACTCGGCGAAGAAAACCATGTAGTTATCGGTGGTGAAAACTACCCGATGAAAACACCCAGTGCGCAACAGACAGGGTTAAAACTCAATGTGGATGCCGAAATCGAAGCAGGCTTTACCTACACACTGCTTCTCGATTTCGATGCACAGCGCTCTGTAGTGAAGCGCGGCGCCACCGGAACCTATCTTTTGAAGCCGGTTATCCGTGCGGTCAACACCGCCCTCACCGGTAATATCACCGGCAGGGTTGAACCGGCAGAACCCGGAGCATGGGTCTACGCCATTGCCGGTTCAGATACCGCCTCCACTACCAGGACCGTTGAAACAGGCGACTTTACCCTGGTCGGACTAATAGATGGTTTGTACACCGTTTCCGTTGAACCTGTTGACGAAGATTATGACCCCGTTCAGTTAGAAGAAGTTGAAGTGAAGGCCGGTCAGGTTACCGACCTCAATGTGATTGAACTCACTCCAAAAGAATAAAATGATCACGATCTCCTGATTTTCTTATCAATCATATGTTAAGGCCGTGTTATGGAATATGAACACGGCCTTTTTTATTTAAAACCGGTCGTGGTGGCAGTGGGAAGAGGCTAATTTATTTTATTAAATTTTTTTAAAAAACATGTAACGATCGTTCCCGGCCGGCGTCATACGGGTACAATCACAAGAGAGAGTAATCACAAAAGAGAACAAATTATCATCTATCAAAAGGAAAAAATTATGAAGGTCATGTCCATTTTTAAAAATCGCATCTTTACAGCTATGACGGGTGTCGCAGTTATGTTGTTTATGTCGGTATCGCTGAGTTCATGCGATGTGGCATCCAATAAGGACAAAGGAACATTTAAAGTTGTAATGTTCGATGCTCCCGGCGATTACGATGAGGTATGGGTCCACATCAGCCGGGTCGAAGTGAATAACAGTGCAGACGCCGAAAGCGGATGGGTTGTGATAAGCGAACCAAACGAGCGCTTCAACCTTCTCGAGCTGGTGAATGGTGCCAACGTGGTACTGGGCGAAGCCGATCTGGAAGAAGGTACCTACGAGCAGATCCGCCTGATTCTGGGAAGCGATAACAATATCGTTATTGGTGAAGACAGCTTTCCGCTGATGGTACCAAGCGGCCAGCAGACGGGTATCAAGCTCAATGTGAATGCCGAGATCATCGCTGTTGAGGTTAAGATCGGACAGGTCACCGATCTCGGTACCATCGAATTGACCCCTGTTGTTGAGTAAGTAAAATTGATTTTCAGTAGCTAAGCGAAGCCCGGCTGCGGTGGTACCGCGCCGGGCCGCTGGTTACCCGATACGAATTTCGAGAGAGACCTATATGTTACAGCGTTACATGATTACCCAATCATGAGGGCAAGGCCGCATCACTGAAATGATGCGGCCTTTTATATTTGCGCCTCGTCCACCTTAGTATCCCACGACGATTCGATCTTGCTTATTAACATCGCTACGTCGTTACATCGGTACATCTCATGAATCGTTAAATCATATGGATCCCGTTTCGGCCGATATCACGACTTTTTGATATCCGATTCATAAGACGTAGCGACCCGGCGATATTCGATCTGGTGGGAGAACATAGCTACGTCGGTACATCGCTACATCTCATGAATCGCTAAATCAAATGAATTCCGTTTCGGCCGGTTCTCTAATTCTCTATTTCAAAGCATACTATCAGCTCCCGGGCTGCTCCACCTTCCCTCTGCTATCTTTTTACAAATAATAGTTACTGAAATACCTATTATCGCTGCTTGTTTTTACTGCATATCCAACAGAAACCTACTCCAAACATGAAAACTTTCCACATATTCAAAGCCGTTGGCATTCTTCTGCTGCCCTTGCTTCTGCTCTTCACACCCATTATTCATGGCCAGAATCCCGGTACTGCCACCCCGGGCGACAGCCTGAAGCCCAGCCATGCCGACCTGCCCCTGAAACCCGATCGCAGTGTTCATCTGCAGGTGAACGAAGGCAGCTGGATGTCGGTCGATATTCATCCAGAAGGCGAGAAAATCGTTTTTGATTTTATGGGCGATCTCTATGAACTCCCGCTTGACGGAGGTAAAGCCCGGCAACTCACCAGGGGGATGGGATTCGATGCCCAGCCGCGGTTCAGCCCCGATGGGAAGAACGTCGTTTTTGTTTCGGACCGCAGTGGCGGCGAGAATGTGTGGATTCTCGATATGGAGACCGGTGAGGCCACCCAGCGGACCAAAGGAAACAATTACCGTTTTCAGTCACCCGTCTATACCCCAGACGGTAACTACGTCATCGCGGCCCGGGCCGGAATCCGCGGTGGGGTGCACAAGCTCAGAATGTACCATGTGGATGGCGGCAGTGGCACCGAATTTATGGATACGCCCACCACTCTGAAAACCATTGAGCCTGCATTCGGTGCCGGCGACCGTCATATCTGGTTTTCTCAGCGCACGGGCGACTGGCAGTACAACGCCATCTTCCCGCAGTACCAGATTGCCCGGTTTGACCGTGAAACCGGTCAGCGCCAGATGCAGACCTCCCGGATCGGATCGGCTTTCCGCCCCACGCTGTCATCCGACGGCAAGTGGCTGGTGTACGGTACGCGGCATCAGACCGAAACCGGACTCCGCATCCGCGACCTGAACAGCGGGGATGAACGCTGGCTGGCTTTTCCGGTTCAGCGCGACGATATGGAGAGCCGCGGTACGCGTGATGTGCTTCCCGGCATGACCTTTACCCCCGATAATTCGGCAGTCATAACCACCTGGGGTGGACGGCTCTGGAAGCTTCCCGTCGCCGCGGGTGCAGAACCGGTTGAAATCACCTTTGAGATCGATACCCAAGTAGAACTGGGTCCGGAAGTGCTGTTTAAATATCCGATTGAAGATTCGGAAGATTTTATCGCCCGCCAGATCCGCGATGCGGTTCCGTCCCCGGATGGAACAAAACTGGCCTTTACTGTTCTTAACAGGCTCTATGTGATGGATCTGCCCGATGGTTCCCCGCGCCGGCTCACCAGTTTGGAAATGACCGAGGCCTTCCCCGCATGGTCACCCGACGGCAGCTGGATCGCCTTTTCGACCTGGGACCATGCCAATGGCGGCCACATCTACCGCATGCGCAGCAACGGCAGGGGAAGCGCCCAACAGTTGACCCGTGAGGCGGCTATCTACCAGTACCCGGCATGGTCGAAAACACAAGACCGCATTGTGGCCACCCGCGGTGTGGCCCGGGTATACAGCGAATATCCTGGTCCCGGTGTGCCGTTCGCGGCCGAAGATCTGATCTGGATTCCCGCCTCCGGGGGCGATGCCACGTTCATCGCCGGGACAGAAGGCCGCGGGAACCCGCATTTCATAGTTGGTGATGACCGCATCTATCTGCATCACACCATGAAAGGGCTCATTTCGATCCGTTACGACGGCACCGATGAGCGGGAGCATGTTAAAGTAACGGGCAGCACCCCGCCCGGCTCGGAGCAGCCGCAGCGTGCATCCCTCATCCAGATGGCCCCGCGTGGTGATCAGGCCCTGGCTGAAGTGGGCAACGACATATACCTTGTTACTGTACCCCGGGCGGGTGATGCGCAAACCATCAATGTGAGTAATCCCGGGGACGCCGCATTCCCGGTTCGCAAAATCACCGATATCGGCGGGCAGTTCTCCGCATGGGCCTGGAAGATAAGAAAAAAGCCGATGATGCCGCCCGCAACAAGGACGGGGATGACAATGGCGACGACAATGGAAACAGAAACGGCGATGGCGACGATGATGATGACGAAAACGGCGATGATTCCGGCGACAACGATTCCGGAGAGGACAACGGCGACAAGAAAGAGAAGGATGAAGACCGTCCCGCCGACTATGAACCCTCCGAAATCCGCATCGCGTTAAAAGCGGTACGCGACACCCCTTCAGGTACACTTGTGCTTCGCGGCGCCCGAGTGATAACCATGAACGGCTATGAGATAATTGAGGATGCCGATCTGGTAATCCGCAACAACCGTATTCACGCCGTGGGTGCACGCGGTGATGTGGATGTTCCCGATGGCGCTGAAATCCGCGATGTGAGCGACCACACCATCATCCCCGGTTTTGTGGATACCCACGCCCATGTTCGTCCTTACAGGAACCTCCATCAAAATCAGATTTGGTCGTTCATGGCCAACCTCGCCTATGGCGTTACCACTATCCGTGATCCGCAGACCGGCAGCACCGATCTGCTCACCTATGCCGACATGGTTACATCCGGCCAGACCATCGGCCCGCGCATCTATCAGACCGGACCCGGTGTGTTCTGGACCGAGAACATCCGTAACCTTGAACATGCCCGCAAGGTGCTGAAACGCTACAGTGAGTATTACGATACCAAAACCATCAAAATGTACGTGGCCGGCAACCGGGAACAACGGCAGTGGATTCTGATGGCCGCCAAAGAGCAGGAGCTGATGCCCACCACCGAGGGCTCTCTCGATATGAAACTGAACATGACCATGCTCATCGACGGTTACCCGGGGCAGGAACACAACTATCCGATCAGCCCGGTTTTTGAGGATGTGATCAAAGTGACGGCAGAGAGCCGCATGGCCTACACACCAACGTTGTTGGTAACGTATGGCGGACCTTGGGTCGAGAACTATTTCTATGCTAAAGAAGATCCCTCCAATGATCCCAAACTGCGGTACTTTACGCCCGATTATGAAATAGAGACCAAAACCCGCCGCCGCAGCGCAGGCTGGTTCCACGACGATGAATATGCAACCAGCCGGCAGTCGCGCATTGTCAGGCAGATTTATGAGGCCGGTGGACTGAACGGCGTGGGCAGCCACGGGCAGCTTCAGGGCCTGGGTTACCACTGGGAACTCTGGGCCATGGCATGGGACGACATAGAGCCCCACAAGGCACTTCGCATCGCCACTATACAGGGTGCTGAAGCACTCGGCCTCGACGGGGATGTCGGTTCCATTGAGCCTGGCAAACTGGCCGACTTGGTCATCCTGACCGGAAATCCGCTCGAAAACATCCGCAATACGAATACCCTTGCCCGGGTGATGCTCAACGGCCGTCTCTACGACGCTGATACCCTGCATGAGGAGTGGCCACGCGTGCGACCTGCCGGAAGGCTGTGGTTTCATCAGGAGCAGCCAACGGGAATTCCGGGGCTGGATTAGAATTATGATACTGTAAACGCGTCAACGCTTATCGGTCATAGGATTCCCGTAAATGATGGCAATGTTTGTTGCTGTCAAGCCTTATATTGCAACCTTTACAGATGCAAATATAACTGATTCATGCAGGAATACCGGTACGAGAGGGATATCAAAAAGGGCGATCACTACGACGAGATTGTGGAGGCCGACCGTTCAGAGTTACTGTCCCTTCAATTCAGGCTTATTGACCGTGAAACGCCGGTTGTGATTGTTGTATCGGGGATGATAGGAGCGGGCAAGTCTGCCGTTATCAATCTGCTTAACGAATGGATGGATACCCGTTTTATAGAAACGCATGTACACCGGCCACCCTCCGATGAAGAAGCCGACCGGCCATATTTCTGGAAATACTGGCGCCGCCTGCCCGGTGAAGGAGAGACCGGCCTGTTTCTGGGTTCCTGGTACACCCAACCCTGGCTGGATCGTATAGACGGCAACATCAGCGGGAAAAAGTACGAGTCACGCCTTGAGGATATCATCCGGTTCGAAGAACTGCTTGCCTCCGACGGGACCCTGATCATAAAGATCCGTCTCGAATTATCCGAAAAGCAGCAGTTGAAGAGGGTAAAAAGGGCGAAAAGCCTTCCCGCCTATTCATGGAGAATAGCTGAAGATGATATGGACAACGGCTATCCGTTCGGGGACAAGAAAAAGCTGACCGATGAAATGATGGAACGTACGCACTATCCGCATGCTCCGTGGTACCGCATCGATGCTTCTGATCCACATCGCCGCAATCTGTCGGTTATGCATCTGCTCACCACTGTCTTTGAGGAATATCTGCAGAGGGGCGGGCCCGACCTCAGCGGTATTACCCCACCGAACGGATTTCCTCCGGCTACCGATTATCTGGGGCAAATGGATCTGACGCCGACCATCGATCGTGCCGACTATACGGTTCAGATGGCGAAACTGAGGAAGAAAATATTCAGTAAAGCGTGGAAGGCCAACCATAACAAACGCTCGCTGGTCTGCGTGTTTGAAGGAGCAGATGCCGCCGGGAAGGGAGGAAGCATCCGAAGGCTGATCAGGGCTCTCGACGCACGCCTGTACCGGGTAATCCAGATTGCCGCGCCGAAGGGACGGGAGAAGACCACCCACTATCTGCACCGCTTCTGGAGACGCATTCCCCGGGCTGGTTTCGTTACAATCTACGACCGCTCCTGGTACGGACGCGTGCTGGTTGAACGTGTTGAGGGTTACGCCACCGTCGAAGAATGGAAACGAGCCTATGCCGAAATAAATCAGTTCGAGAAGGAACTGACCGATGCGGGCATAGTAGTTCTCAAGTTCTGGCTGGAGATCAGCGACGAAGAGCAGCTGAAACGGTTCAGGGCCCGGGAGGTTACCGAGCATAAAAAGTATAAAATTACCGAAGACGACTGGCGGAACCGGGAAAAACGGGATGAATACCGTGCCGCCATCAACGACATGGTGGAACGTACCGGTACCGGTTACGCGCCCTGGCATCTCATCGCGGCCGAGGATAAGAAAATCGCCCGGGTCGAAGTGCTGAGGCTGGTACATGAAGCCCTGAAAAAGATGTAGCGTGCCATGATGGGCGATGCTCATGGAAAAGTTATATTCCGTTAAATAAATCATGATCGGGATGTCTGATTATTTATACATGGTGATGATGTTTGCCGGCGGGGTAGCCCTGTTCCTGCTGGGCATGAAGCTGCTCACCGACGGGCTTAAGGTGGCGGCCGGCGATTCCCTGCGCAATCTGCTCGCACGGTGGACATCCACGGTTACAAGGGGCATCCTTACAGGAATGCTGATAACGGCACTGGTACAGTCGTCGAGTGCTGTCATTTTTGCGACCATCGGTTTTGTGAACGCCGGCCTGATGAGCCTGCTGCAGGCTGTATATGTGATTTTCGGCAGTAATGTGGGCACTACCTTCACAGGCTGGATTGTGGCCAGTGTGGGGCTTAAGGTCGATCTGCAGCTTCTTGCAATGCCCTTTCTTGCAATCGGAATGGCGCTCTGGCTTTCATCCAAAGGCAACAGAACGGGTGCGTTCGGTCAGGCTCTTGTTGGACTGAGTATTTTTTTTCTTGGAATCGACATCCTGAAGACAACCTTCGAAGGACTCGGTGAAACGATTCCTCTTGATGACATCGGGTCGGGCTGGCAGGACCGTCTGATCATGGTAGCAGTGGGCATTCTGCTTACCACGGTGATGCAGTCGTCATCGGCGGCCATTGCCATTGTGATTACCGCCGCAGCGGGCGGGCTGGTACCGGTTTACGCGGCTGCCGCAATGGTGATCGGGGCCGACATCGGAACGACCTCCACTGCGGTTCTGGCGGTGATCGGGTCCACATCCAACGCAAAAAGGACGGCTTCTGCACATGTCATATTTAATGTTGTGAGCGGGCTCATCGTTCTGCTGCTTATCAATGTGTATCTCGACGGCATAAGGCAGGTTTTTGGTCCGGAGCTGTCGGTGGGTTTTGTGATCGCCATCTTTCATACCATGAAAAAGCTGACAGGCCTGGCGATACTATTGCCAGTTACCGGGAGGCTGGTTACCTGGCTTGAACAGAAATTTATCGAACCCGAAAGCCCCCTTGAAGAACCAAAGTATCTTGACGACACAGTATTACATACCCCGTCCATAGCTGTAAGTGCCCTCATTTTTGAACTGAAACGTGTTGGCAGAAAATCCCGGAAGCACGTCCGGAGATCGGTTAAGGCTTCGCGTACACCGCGTGAGCTTCACGAAAACCTGACGGCTATTGACGGATTAAACCTGAAGGTCGCTGAATTTGTTCAGAAGATGCAGCGGTCGGGCCTGCCACCCGACACAGAATATGTGTTGCCGCAGGCACTGAGGGTACTGCAGTATTTCCGGGAGGCATCGGAACATGCGATGGAGGCAGCATCCATACCACGCGGAGAGATGCATCTTGAAAAAGTCAGAACCACACTTGATAACCTTGTGGTACTGCTTGCAGACTTCTGCCGCATAGCCGATTCGGAGCGTGAAAGCTTTTCCATTGAACTGGTGAATCAGTACAAAAAACGGCTCGACAAGGCCTATGACGAGGCGAAGATGACCCTGCTGGATGCAGGCAGCAAAGGTGAGGTCACCATCTCCCGCATGATGATTCTGCATGATCTGATCCGTCAATACAGGCGCATCACCGATCAGCTGACCAAAGCGGCGGTATTCATGGACGACTTCAACAAACTGATTGATCACGAGCCGGGCTCGGGGCCACAACTGATGGAACCCGAACTTGAAAAAGAAATGGAGAATGAATTATGACGCAAGAACGTTAACTGCAAAACGTTAATGAATTTAATCCCCGGAATGTTCTCCGAAATATCCCCAAATTCAGGAATATCCATGAGGAACGCACATGAAACACCTTAAGTGGCTTTTATCTATAATTTTTCTTCTATTAATTTCTTTTCCCTCTGTGGCCCAGACGGATACGCTTTTTATTAGCCCTTCGATCGACAACACACTATATGAAAGTGATACGGGTGATCTGTCGAATGGCCAGGGAGAGCATCTCTTCATCGGGCGCACCAATCAGCCACTGATCCGCCGTGCGCTGCTACATTTTGATGTGGCCGGTGAATTGCCCGAAAATGCACGGGTGCTTTCGGCGGAGCTGCGCATAAATATAAGTAATGCGGTCGGCGGCCCGCAGCCCGCTACGGTGCATGAGGTACTGCGAAACTGGGGTGAGGGTGATTCCAGTGCAGGCGGGGCTGAAGGCGAAGGTGGTATGACCGAAAATGGTGATGCAACCTGGCTGCACGCATTCTATCCCGACGATAACTGGCAGGCTCCCGGTGGCGATTACGCAGGCACCATCCTCACTGAGACTTCAATCGATCGTGTGGGGGAGTACACGTTTGTATCAACCGAGGCCCTTGTGCTGCTGATACAAGAATGGCAGGCCAACCCCGAAACCAATTT
>JAIVHB010000201.1 GCA_020201275.1 Rhodothermaceae bacterium
GCGAAAACGATGTGGCAAGCGGTGTACCTCTTGATCAGGTTTTCGATGACTACACCCGCCTTGCCGGCCGCATCCTCGATGATTTTCCGGAAGCACAGCTTCTCTACATCAGCATAAAACCAAGTAACAGCAGGATTCAGCACTCCGCGAATTTCTCAGCGTTCAACCGTATGGTGAAGGACTTCAACCGCGGCGACCACCGGCTGCACTACATCGACCTGGCCACAGCCCTTACCAGCTACGGGATGTTGCCTGACGACGCTTTTTTCGTATCAGACCGGCTCCATCTGAACGAATCGGGCTACGAGGTGTGGAACCTGCTGCTCGAACCAGTGCTCGAGCAGCTTTACACTACAAAATCCATTGACCAAAGCGACCCCTGACTTCGGGTAAGTAGGTGCGATGAGGCAAACCAATAAGGACGTACTGGTTGTTGGAGTGGCCCTGTTCGCCATGTTCTTCGGGGCCGGGAACCTGATATTCCCGCCCTACATGGGTTTGCTTGCCGGTACCGACTGGAAATGGGCACTGCTGGGCTTTCTCATTACTGGTATCGGTCTTCCGCTACTCGGCATCGTAGCGGCTGCCAGAGCGGGCGGATCCGTTGAAGATATAGGCCGCAGGGTAGGCCCCCGGTTCGGGCGGCTGCTGGGTATCGTGATCTTGCTGGCCATCGGTCCCCTTCTGGCCATACCGCGGACCTGTGCCACGGCCTTTGAGCTGGGTATACGCCCTTCGATGCCCGGTTTTTCCATCCTCCTCTTTTCCGTCATCTTTTTTTCCGTCACACTCTGGTTCGCCCTGAACCGGTCGGCTGTTTTAGACAAAATCGGCAAGTTTCTCACTCCTTTTCTGATCCTCACCCTGGTCTGGATAATCCTGAGAGGCGTTTTCTATCCGTTTGGCACCATTGCTGAAACAGACCTGACCGGGGCGGCAGGACGCGGGTTCAGAGAGGGCTATCAGACCATGGATGCGCTGGCTTCCCTTGTTTTCGCTCAGATAGTGATCGGAACCCTGATATTGAAGGGGTATGATAATGTAAAAGACCAGGTGAAAATGGCCTCCGCAGCGGGAGCTATAGCCGCTCTCGGCCTGGGTCTCGTTTATGGCGGCCTGATGTACCTGGGTGCCACCGCCAGTGCTGCCTACCCTCCGTCTGTTGAACGTACCGACCTACTGATCGCAATCGCCGGCGGACTGATGGGCGACAGCGGTAAAATAGTGCTTGGGCTGGCCGTTGGCCTGGCCTGCCTCACCACCGCCATCGGGCTTACCGCCACTGTTGCCGACTACTTCAGCACCTTGTCGGGCAACCGGGTGGGGTATAAACTGATCGCTGTCGCGACGGTGGTATTCAGCGGCGTTTTTGCGACTGTGGGTGTCACCACCATCGTGAATGTTGCCTTTCCCCTGCTAATCACCGTCTACCCGGTTGCAATCGCTCTGATCGTGCTCACACTTATTGGTGGCGCAGTTGCACACCGCGCCGTGTATATCGGGGCCGTAACGGGTGGCCTTCTTACAAGCATTCCTGAGGCCCTCTCCTCTGCCGGCATGCCCGTAGGTCTCCTCAATCTGCTTGTGGACAAAATCCCCTTTGCCGGTGCAGGATTTGCCTGGATCATCCCGGTAATTGCCGGTTCGTTGATCGGGCTGCTTGTCGTACGGTTTCACAGCAAGCAGGAAAATGCCGCATCCGGCATCTATTAACCGTTAGTATCAAGCATTCGCAGCAACCATTTGCAGCATCACGCAGTATCAGATGGTTGCATAAAATGGCCGTGTCAAGCAGACCTGGTATATTTTCATCGATAGTCAGTCGGCAAAATCTCAGATTATTTACTGATAATGCCTATTTTCCGGCGCATGATTTCGCAGTCTGCTACACTGGCTTGTTAAATGGATGTGTGCTAGTGAAAAGCAACATTTCCTGACCTGCCGAATCATCGCCGTGCTGTGAGACTCCATCAATTCAATACACCCAAATGATCCACCCAAAGGCCGATATTGCACTGCTCACCGACCACCGGTATGCCGCGAAAACCGCATCCAGGGATGACTGGTACCTCGGCAACATCCTCCGCGACGATGGTCTGCTGCAGAAAGCGCTCGAAGAACGCGGCCTGACATCAGTCCGTGTCGACTGGGCCAGCCCCGATGTTGACTGGTCGAAGTTCCGGTGTGCCGTATTCCGCACCACGTGGGACTATTTTGAGCGGATTTCGGAGTTCACCGCCTGGCTGAACCGCATCGAATCGCAGGTCCGGCTCTGCAATGAGGCCCCCATCATCTGGTGGAACCTGGACAAGCACTACCTCGCCGACCTTGAGTCACGGGGCATACCGGTAGTGGCGACCCGGTTTATCGAACCCGGAACAGCCGTAAGCCTGACCGGGTTGCTCGAAGAGGCCGGCTGGGATGAGGCCGTACTCAAGCCCTGTGTTTCCGGCGGGGCGCGGCATACCTACCGTGTAAACCGTGCCAGCGCGGGTGAGCTGCAGACCGTAGTTCAGCCGCTGCTGGCCGTTGAGTCGTTCCTGTTGCAACCGTTCATCAACGATGTGGTGACCACCGGGGAGGATTCACTGATTGTTATCGACGGGCAGTACACCCATGCCATCCGGAAAGTGGCCAAACCCGGCGATTTCCGTGTTCAGGACGACCACGGGGGGACCGTACACTATTGCCGTCCCGAACCGGAGCAGATCAGGCTGGCCGAGCAGGCCATGGCGGCATGCAACCCCGCACCCGCCTACGGGCGTGTGGATATGGTCCGCGACAATGACGGGAGATGGTCGGTTATCGAGCTCGAGCTCATTGAGCCGGAACTGTGGCTGCGAAACCATCCGCCGGCTGCAGAGCATTTTGCCGGGGCCATCGCGCGTGTTACCGGAGGTTGAGGTACTGACCTAAAGACTGCCAGTCAAAAACCCCGGTTACCTGCCAATATCACCTGTGTTACCATAAAAACATTCTGTTGTCTATAAAAATATGACCCGGATGTCAGAATCTTGTATTTTAACCCTGTGATAACGTTAACACTGCATACGGATCTCTCATTTCGATTCCACTATGGAGGGTATTCGGGCACAATGCTATCTGCTTACATCCAACTTTTACTCTGGATATTATTCTTATGGAAAACGCACTAAAATCCATAAAACCATTGGGTTTTGCTCTTCTGATGATATTCCTGGCTGTCACCACTATTTACGGGCAACAGACAAATCTTGAATATACACCGGCTCCGGTAGCTAATCCGCTCAAGGGGCTGGTTCCATATGCTGGTGTGGGCGACGATGTTTTTCCGCACACCATGGAATTCAGTTATTTCCGGTTCAGTGACTTGATGACCGGTTACGAGACCTACAACTGGCAGCCGGTTGAAGAACTGCTCGATGCCGTGTCAGGCAGGGGGCGACAGGCAATTTTCCGCATCTACCTGGAGTGGCCGAACAGAACGGATCTCATTCCCGGGTTTCTGCTCGACGACGGGCTGAAGGTTTTCAAATATCTGAACACAAATACGCAGCCGCATCCCCCGTCGGATGTTGAAACCCCCGACTATGAGGATGAAAACCTGAGGCAGGCGTTGACAAATTTCATTGCCGCACTTGGCCACCGGTACGATGGCGATCCCCGGATCGGGTTTATTACGGCCGGGCTGCTCGGTACCTGGGGCGAATGGCACACCTATCCGAGGGATGACCTTTTTGCTTCAAAAACTGTACAGGCTGAGATCATGGATGCATACGAGGCCGCTTTTAAGATCACTCCCGTTCTGTTGCGCTATCCCGCGGGCGATGATTCCCCTGTATATGTTTCAAACGCCGATCGGCCGTTTGGATATCACGACGACTCCTTCGGATGGGCCACCATACCTACCAGCGATCAAGGTCAGGAATGGTATTATATGAATGTGCTGGCCGAAGCCGGGCCCGCTGCCCTCGAAAAATGGAAGAAACAACCCATTGGTGGCGAAGTTCGCCCCGAAGCATGGGGTAAAATTTTCGATCCCGATCCCCAGGACAGCAACATCCAGGATTTTGGTGAATCCGTCGATCAGACACACGTAAGCTGGCTCATGGATTCCGGCATGTTCCGGGAAATTCCGGGTGAAGAGAGGATGAAACGGGCACTGGCCGAGGTACGGCGGATGGGTTATGAATTCCACATCACAACAGTAACAACCGGGGATGCAGCCAATAATGTACTGACGGTACAGATCGAACTGGAAAACCGCGGAGTCGCCCCGTTTTATTACGACTGGAAGGGTGAATACGGGCTGATTGAGGACGGCCGTGTGATAAAAACCTTCTCTGCAAAAGGTACACTCACAGGCCTATTGCCCGGCGATAGCCCCCGTATATGGGCGGATGAACTTGATGTATCGGATATTCCTCCCGGCGATTATATACTGGCATTGAGCGTTCCGAACCCGTTACCCGCGGGGCTGCCCGTCCGGTTCGCCAATACAACACAGGATCGCGATGTGCCGGGCTGGCTTTCGCTCGTTGAGGTGGCCATCAGGTAATTGACCCGATCATGCCGTCATTTAACGTGACACATGCATATGCGGTTTTTTCCGTATAAACAGATAACCAGGTTGAACAATACTGCCTGCCCGGGACTCTGTGAAGTGAGAATGGCAAGCCACAACCCGGGCACAACTCAACCGAATTATGGTTATCTTGGCCGTTTAATAGTTCATTCCAGTGGTTTTCCGGGCAGCCGTAACAACCGGTGCCTCGCCACAAATCCACTAATAACCAGGTACCATTTAACATGTCTGATATTTCCCCCGAAGAGCGTACATCCAAAAATTTTCTGGAAGAAATCGTCGAAAAAGACCTCGCTGAAGGCCGCTATACATCCATTCTCACCCGCTTCCCGCCCGAGCCGAACGGATATCTGCATATCGGCCACGCCAAGTCGATAAGTGTTAATTTCGGCCTGGCCGAGACGTACAGCGGTGCCACGAACCTGCGCTTCGACGACACCAACCCGTTAACCGAATCGGTCGAATATGTTGAAAACATCAAGCGTGATGTGCAGTGGCTCGGGTATCAATGGAAAGAGGAGTTGTATGCCAGCGACTATTTCGAAATGCTGTTCGGTTTTGGTATTCAGCTCATCCGCGACGGCCTGGCGTATGTGGATGATTCCACGTCCGAAGAAATTGCCGCGCTGAAGGGCACACCGACCAGTCCGGGAAGCGACAGCCCCTACCGCAGCCGCACGCCGGAAGAGAACGAAGACCTCTTCCGAAAAATGCGGGCCGGTGCGTTTCCCGACGGCTCCCGTACACTCCGGGCAAAAATCGACATGGCCTCGCCGAATATGCTCATGCGCGATCCGGTGATCTACCGCATCAAACATGCACATCACCACCGCACCGGCGACGCCTGGTGCATCTACCCGACCTACGATTTCGCGCACGGTCAAAGCGACGCGATCGAGAAGATCACCCATTCCATTTGCACCCTCGAATTTCTTTCGCACCGCGAGCTCTACGACTGGTTCATCGAAAAGCTGGGCCTGTTTCCTTCGAAGCAGTATGAATT
>JAIVHB010000202.1:0-1363 GCA_020201275.1 Rhodothermaceae bacterium
GCCGAACTGAGCAAGGGGACTCTCTATCTCTATTTCCGCAACAAACTGGAATTGCTGGCCGCCATACACCACCGCGGCCTGACCATGCTTACCGCCCTCATCGCCGAAGTGCTGGCCAGGCCTATCACAGGGCTGGAGATGGTACGCGCCTTTTCGAATACCCTCGAGGATTTCTCGAAGAAAAACACCAACTACTACCACTTTTTTGTGTACATGGAATCGGTCGACGCTTCCGCGCTTGAACCTATCATGGACGGTTGGGCCTGCCAGGCCTGCAACCAGAAGGGGAATGAAATCATCACCTACCTGACCCGTGCCTTTCAGATCGGCATCCAGGACGGCTCTATTAAGGATAAGTTTAACCCGGCCATGCTGGCCATTCAATTCCTGGGGGCTACAAGGGGGCTCATTCAACTCAGCTTTTTTCACAGGAACGGTCATATCGTTGCTCCATCGCTTGAAAACATCACATTTGATGCACGCGAACTGCTGCGGAATTTTAATGACCTGATGATTGAAGCGATTAAAAATGAAAAAATATGACCAAAGGTCATTTTTTGTATAACATTCTTTTCCTAAATACGTAAACGGCTCTGATTTCAAAAAATAATTCAGTTATGTCTATCCAACATTCGTATAAAACAAATTTCGCTTATTCCCTGATTCTGCTCTTTGTGCTCACGTTGGCAATATCTCCGGTTGCAGAGGCCCGCCAGGCACAGGCACAGGGCGACACACTAAGCATGAGCCTCGACGAGGCACTTGAAATTGCTCTCATCAATAGCTACCTGCTCCGTAAAGGCCTGCTCGACATTGATGAAGCAGGCGCTCAGATACGTGAGGCCTGGGGAAATGTCTACCCGCAGGTGAACGCCACCGCCAACTACACGCGGAACATCAAATCGCCGAACCCGTTTGCCGGATCAAGCGCCGGCGATTTTTTCCAGTCGTTCGGTGCAATCGGCTGGCTTGCCTACAATGAAAGGGCCCGCACCGACGGCGATCCATCCACGAGCCCCATCCCCTTCGATGAATTTCTCGACCGCCAGCAGCAGGGATATGAAGAAGCCGGGATTACGCCGCCGGGCCTGGATTCGAACCCGTTCGCCATCGACAACCAGTTCCAGGGCTTCATCAATGTGACGCAGGCCCTCTACAACGGTACTGCCTTTGCCGCCATCCGCGGTGCCGAGCAGTTCAAAAAGCTGACCGACGACCAACGGATACGCGACCGCCAGATCATATCAAATGAGGTAAAAACAGCCTACTTCCGGGCACTACTCGCCCAGGAGACGTCCGACGTGCTTCGCCGCAGCATAGAACGCACCCGCAAAACAGTATCTGATGCCGCACGCACCGTGGC
>JAIVHB010000202.1:1378-6926 GCA_020201275.1 Rhodothermaceae bacterium
GCCGGGAACCAGGCGGCACTGGCCCTGAAAAACCTGAATCTGATCCTCGGCATCCCTGTCGACACACCGATCAGGCTTTCCGATACCATGTCGGTGGACAGGAGCGATATCGCCCCCTTCATGACAACCGGGGAGGCCTACGAACTGGCCAAAAGGCAGCGTTCCGACCTGCAGCAGCTCGAAGGGCTGATCAAACTGAACGAGGTACAAAAGGAGCTGACCCGGTCAACCTACTTCCCGATCGTTAACGCCTTTGCCAGTTACGGCTATCTCGGCAATGTTCCCGATAACCGGACGATCATATCGCAGGTTAACGGTCAGAGTTTCAACTACACAAGCCGCGACCTGGGCTTTTTCGACTCGGCCTATTGGGACCCGACCTTTGCCGTGGGCGTACAGTTGAACTGGAACCTGTTCAACGGCTTCCAGACCCGCAGCAGGATGCAGCAGAACCAGATTGCCATCAAAAAGTCGCAGATTGATCTCGAAATGGCCATGCAGGGCATCTATCTGGAAGTAGACCAGGCCGTACGCAACGTACAGACCGCCTGGGAGCGTATCAACAGCCAGGAACGCAACATCGAACGGGCCGAGCTCAACTACGAGTACGCGGTAACCAGGCTGCGTGAAGGTGTTGGCACAGCCATTGAGGAACGTCAGGCCAACCTGTTGCTCGACCAGACCCGCCTAACATACCTTGCAGCGGTGTTTGACTACCTGACTGCCGTAAGCCGGCTCGAAACCGCCATCGGCAAGCCTGTATAAACAGCGTATTTAATCAATGAACGGAATCCCTTCAATCCAACTTATCATGAAACGCATTTTTGTAATCTCCATCATCCTTACCTCCGCCTTTTTCCTTAATGCCTGCGGGGATGAGGCCGAAAACAGCAACAATGTGCCGCGCGAACGGCTGGTTCCGGTCGAAACGATTACACTGGAACGCACCGGTTTCGACGAGATCATATATCTGACCGGAACCGTTGAGGCCCTCGACGACGCACTCGTTGCCTCGGAAACCAGTGGCCGCGTTCAGAGCATCAGGGATCGTGGTACGATGGTCCGCCAGGGCGATGTAATCGCCAGGATCGACGACTCAATCATCCGTTCCGCATTCGATGCGGCCAAAGCGCAGTACGAACTGGCCGAGGACGCGTTCCGCCGGCAGACCGCTCTGCATGCCGATTCCATCATCAGCACACTCGAGTACAACAGCGCCCTCGCGATGCGCGACCAGGCACGTGCCCAGCTCGAACAGGTGCAGAAACAGCTGAACGATGCCAATATTTCAGCCCCGATCAGCGGCCGGATTGAAGAGCGGTTTGTGAGGGAAGGTGAACTGGTCGGGCCCGGTGCCCCGGTGGTACGGATCGTGAACACCGACCGCGTGAAGCTGCTCGCCGGTGTACCCGAGCGTTTTGCCGGCGACATCCGCGAGGGCAGCCCGGTGAATGTGACGTTCCGTTCTTACAGTATTGATGACCTGAATGCCCGTGTAACCTTTGCCGGGAACATGATCAATCCAGATACCCGCTCATATCCCGTCGAGATCGAGATATCAAATCCGCAACGGGTACTGAAACCCGAAATGGTGGCCGACCTGCAGATACTCCGCCGGGTAGTCGACGATTCCATCATCATTCCCCGGAGTGCCATTGTACGCGACGAGGCGGGGCCGAACGTTTTCGTGCTTCGTGAGGGCAACGGCCGGCAGACCGCCCAGCTTGTCTCCATCACCACCGGCATCACCTCGGGTGCGCTGGTTCAGGTGCTCGACGGCCTGCAGGACGGCGACGAGATTGTTACCTCGGGCCAGAACGTACTGAACCAGGGCGACCGGGTAAACATCGTTCAAAACCGGCGTTCAACGGTAACGGTAGATGAACTCAGGGTCAGCTACAACGGATCTTTTAATTAATCAAATGCACACTGCAGCTTACTTAAATACCGCGGCAGTAACTTTTGCATCCTATATACATCTATTTACCTCACATCAGATTAACCCATTTGGGGCAGCCAACCGATGAAAGTAACAGACATTGCCATTCAGAATAAAACGGGGATCATCGTACTTACCTTCCTGCTCATTATTGCAGGATCATTTACCTACATGACCATCCCGAAAGAGTCGAACCCGTCTATCGAAATTCCTCTTTTTATCATCACCACACTCTACCCGGGTATCGGGCCCAGCGACATGGAATCGCTGGTCACACAGCCCCTTGAGCGCGAGCTTCAGGGCATCAATGGGGTGAAGGAGGTGCGGTCGACCACCCAGGAGAGCTTCAGCAGCGTGGTCGTGGAGTTCGAGCTGGATGTGCCACTTAACGAGGCCAGCCAGCGCGTTCGCGAACGCGTCGATCTGGCAAAACCAAACCTGCCGGCCGATGCTGAAGATCCTCAGATCATCGAATTCAACCTTGACGATTTCCCGATCATGGTCATCAACCTGTCGGCCGACTATCCGCTCTCGCGTCTGACCAGTGTATCGGAACGCCTGCAGGATGTGCTGGAAACCGTATCCGGTGTACGCGAAGTAGAACTTATCGGCGGAATCGAGCGTGAGGTTCAGGTGAATGTGGACCTGAACGCCCTGAACAGCTATAACCTGAGCCTCCAGCAGCTGATTGGGGCCGTTCAGCAGCAGAATCTAACCATACCCGGCGGAACGGTGGATGTTGACCGGCAGAGTTACCTGGTGCGCATCAGCGGTGAGTTCACCGATCCGCGGCAGATCGAAAACCTGGTGGTTTTTGTGCCGGGCGGCGAAAATGTGCGTCCAGGTGCCGGGGTCGTATACATGAGGGATGTGGCTGAAATCGTGTACGGATTCAAGGATAGGGAGAGCTACTCACGCCTCAAGATCCTCCAGGCTGAAGACGAGAGCGGCCGCCCTGTTGAAGTGGCCGGTGCTGATGCCCCCTATCAGCAGGTGGTGAGCCTGAACATTAAGAAACGTCCCGGTGCCAACATCATTGAAACTACCGAAGCCGTATTCGCCGCGCTGGAAGCTTTCGATCTGCCCCCCGGCACTGTGGTGGTAATAACCGGAGACCAGAGCGAGGATATCGTCAATCTGATCAAAGACCTCGAGAACAGCATCATCAGCGGTATGCTCTTTGTGATCCTGATCCTGGTGTTTTTTCTCGGAATAAGGAACGCACTGCTGGTGGGAACCGCCGTTCCGCTTTCCATCCTTGTCGGGTTTATTGTGCTGCAGGCAATGGGCTATACCGTGAACTTCATTATCCTGTTCAGCCTCATCATTGCCCTGGGTCTGCTCGTGGATAATTCCATTGTAATTGTGGAGAACATTTACCGCTTCCGGGAGGCCGGATTTGACCGCTTTTCGGCCGCTCGAGAGGCGACCAGTGAAGTAGGGTATGCCCTGATCGCATCCACGGCAACATTGGTGGCCGCCTTTACCCCGCTGCTTTTCTGGCCGGGAGTGATCGGGCAGTTTATGAGCTACCTGCCAATGACCCTCATCATTGTACTCATCTGTTCTCTTTTTGTAGCACTGGTGATTTACCCGGTACTCACCGGATACCTGGTACGGCTCGATGCAGAACCAAAAAAGAAGAAAAGTGCATTCGTTAAAGGAGTGATGTACACCGGTGCGGGTATTCTCGCTTTCACCATCCTGCTTGCCAACTGGATCACATTCGTTGTTACACTGCTAACGATCATTTTCTTCACGTTAACCTACAAACTGTTCGTGAAGCCGGTTTCGCTAAGATTTACTTCCAAAACCCTGCCCGGCATCGTACAATGGTACCGCAAGTTCCTCACATGGATGCTGCAACGTGATTATACCGGGCGGCTGACCCTGCTCCGCAACATGTTCTCTCTTGGAAGCCTCACGGCAGGCGTACTTGTATTGATCCTCGGCGGGTTGCTCTCTATCATTTCCGGTGCCATTGGTATGATTTTTCTCATCCTGGGTGGTGTGTTGGCTGCTGTCGGGGCGCTCGGCACCATAATCCACACTATTGAGGGGATCATCCTTGGCGGAAAAGGCAGCGTGAAGGGCGGACTTGTGGCTGCCGTTATCATTGCACTGATCATGGGCACGTTCTATCTGACAGGAACACACTACCCTGCAGTAACGATCATGGTTCTGATGGGTCTGCCACTTCTCATTATTGTGTTCGGTCTGCTGGGCATGCTCATCAATCCCGGTCACAATCTCATACTGACCGACAACCGGGCCAAACTGCTGAACGGTGTGATGGGTGTTCTGTTTGCTATTTTTGCCATGCTGGCCATATCCCCGACCGGGCAGGAGTTCTTTCCAAGCACCGATCCGCGGCTTGTAAACGTCAATATTGAAGGCCCAATCGGTATGAATATCTCGTCAAGTAACCAGACCGTTGCGCACATTGAGTCACTTATTGATGAACTGCTCGAAGAGGACGAAAAGGTGCGGGCCAATGTAAAAAACATTGTGGTCAACATCGGTGTGGCCGGTAACCCTTTCTTTGGCGGGGGTTTTCCGAGGCCCGAAAAAGCGGTGATCGGTGTCAATTTCGTCGATTACGGCGACAGGGTTGAGCCATCCAGCATATCAATGGAAAAATTGCGGAATAAAGTGCGCGATATTCCCGATATGAAAATTCAGGTGGAAGCACAGGAGATGGGCCCGCCAACAGGTGCACCTGTCAACATCGAAGTATCAGGTGAGGACTTTGGCCGGATCATGGTCATCACCGACGAGATTACCCAGTTGCTTCTCGAAGCCAGCGAAACTGGCGCAGTGCCCGGCCTTGTCGATATCCGCAACAATATAAGTGGAGGCCTGCCCGAGCACCGGGTTCTGGTCGACCACCAGAAGGCCAGCCAGTTCGGGTTGAGCCTGGCCCAGATCGCCCAGACGGTTCGGATTGCCAACAACGGCCTCGAAGCCAGCAAATTCCGTGACGGTGAAGACGAATACGACATCGTGGTGCGCCTCCGCGAGCAGGACCGCCGCGATCTGGAGAGTCTGCAGAACCTGTCCATCAACGCCATGGGCAACCAGGTACCGCTTGTGTCAGTGGCCGAATTTGTGGACGGGTCCGGACTGGGGACCATTACACGCCTGAACATGCAGCGAACCGCCATCATCGAGGGAGATGCGGCCGTCGGTTTCAGCGGCCCGGAGGTACTGCTTGATGTACGGGCCCAACTCGCCGAATACGAGCAGAACCTCCCGGTCGGCTACTCCATGAAGTACACCGGCGAGAGCGAAGACCAGGATGAGGCATTCGGCTTCCTTACCCAGGCCCTGTTTCTCATCTTCGCACTGATTTTTCTCATCATGCTTGTGAAGTTCAACAGCCTGGCCACACCATTCATCATCATCACTGCCGTTGGGCTCAGCCTGATCGGGGTACTGCTGGGTCTGATCCTAACCCAGATGAACTTCGGCCTGATGACCTTCATCGGAATCATCAGCCTCGCGGGTATCGTCTGTATCAACAACATTGTTTTGATGGAGTACATCAGCCAGCTCCTTGAAAAGGGAATGCCAAAAACAGAAGCGATCGTAGAAGCCGGCGCCATCAGG
>JAIVHB010000071.1 GCA_020201275.1 Rhodothermaceae bacterium
GGTGTATGTTTGGTTATTTGCCAATATAGGCTTAACCAATCGTCTACTAAAATGTAGCAAGTCCACACTTCGCCGTTCGTTCTATTGTTCTATTGTTCAATTGCTCTATTATTCAACTAAGTCTTTAAGCCCATAAAAATTTTACGCTTTTCAACGTATTATTTGATGGCGGGTTTTATCGTAATATCGGGTTCGATAAAATCTTTCTGGCGTGATTGAAATCAAACATATGGAGTGCCTGATTATTTCAGGATCGGGCAGTATATTATCTGCCCTGCAGGAATTGGTTCGCGAAGACCCGAACATTCGTGTGAACATACATGATCTGGAAGAATCGGGATACTATGTTCCGGGCCACAGAAACCGCTATGATTGTGTGGTCGTTGATTTGTCGGCGCTGAGTGTGAGGAAGCCTTCCTATATAAGCGCCCTGCGGAAAAGGGAAATTTCCCGCTCGCTTATCGCCCTCGATATGGAGATTGATGAAATTCACCAGCAGACACTGCGGGAAGCAGGTGCCGACGCCTGCCTGATGATGCACCAGATCGGTGACTGGCTCCTGCCTCTGATCATCGAACTTTGCGACCCGGTTGGGTAGATATACCGAGAGGGGGCAGCCAATAATTTCCGGCTGATATAGGTGTTATTGCCCAATTTCAAATTTAGGTCTTTTAACTCTTAATAATACGTTTGTAAAAGCCGCATATTAATTCATGAGTTAGAAGTACAGAAGTATAGAAGTACACAATTAGCAGGAATACAGAGAACAGGAGTACTGCAGTAAATTATAGCAGACGTGTAAAAATTAAAACGTGTTGAGTTGCAGACGTATTAGAAAACTATCATCATAGAAGTTATATGACTAATTTAATTCAGTTAGATGAAAAGATTACGAAAATCATTTATTACAGGGTTTCAGGCGGGTATCGAGGCCATTGATGCCAATGTTGCGGTTATCGACAGAAACTGGGATATCGTGCTTACAAATGCCAGTTGGCAGGAGTTTGGCGAAGAGAACGGTTATGCCCCCTGGCAGGCAGACGGCATTCAAGGCGGAGAATTTGAAAATTACCTTGAGGTCTTAAAAAAATCCATCCTTGATGGTGAAGATACGGCCCTTAAGGCGTTCATCGGCATCAATGCCGTGATGAATGATGAGCAAGACACCTTTGAACTCGAGTATCCCTGCCATGAACCCAACGGCCGGAAAAGGTGGTTCAGGATGGATGTGATGAAAGTTGATGAATTCGACCTGGTATTACTGCGTCATCATAATATTTCCCGTACTCATAGCGCCGAGCTGGCACTGCAGGCCACCGGTAACCAGTTAAATCAGTTTTTCGAGAATACGCTTGAAGGTATCATTATTATGGGTGCCGACGGGCGGATACTGGAGGCCAATCCACGCGCGGCGGAGTTGCTCAGATACGATGCTGAAGACATAATTAGTGAAAACCGCGACGGCATTTTCGACATATTGGATGAAAATACACTGAGTCTGGTCGATAAAATGCAGAAGAACGGCCATCAGCCGGGTGTAGCAAGAATGAAAACCAAAAGCGGCCAGCATTTTACCGCCGAGCTGACCGCCACCAATTTTGTAGACAGGAACGGTGAACTGAACACCAATATCATCTTCAGGGAAATCAACGGCCACATAGTTGAAGGTAAAGCCCTGGCCAGTGAAAAAAAGATCAGCGAATCGATTATCAACAGCCTGCCCGGAATAGTCTATATGATTGGCGAAGACCTGAAATTCGTTCGATGGAACCGGTATCTGGTCAGGACTACAGGCTACACCGATGATGAACTCAGGGGAATGACTGTGCTGGAGTTGTTCCCTGAGGATGTTCGGGAAGTTGTTGCCGAGAAGATTAAAATGGTATTGGAAAAGGGAGAGGCTGTACTCGACGCAGATATTCTGACACGCGAAGGCAAGGTAATACCTTTCCGCCTGACCGGGGTACGATTTGAAATCAATGACAAGGTGTACCTGATCGGAACCGGACTGGACATGGTTGAAAACAGAAAGCTTCTGATCAGGAACAATGAGCTGCTTAAGCTGGAAAGAGAAGCCAGAAAAGTAGCGGTTGTATCCCGGAACGAGATGGCCAGAATGATTCAGTACGCCCCGTCGCCGATCTGTTTTCTTGAGGGTAAGGAGCTGCGCATCACTATTGTAAATGATGCCTTCCGGCAAATTATCGGAATCACAAAACTGACCGGCCGCACGATGGAAGATATTAGCGGCCACATAAGGGGTGGGGCAGGTATAGAAGAGATCCGGTATGTATTTGAATCGGGTGAAACCTATACAGGTAATGAGATGCGCATGGATATCTTCAACAGTGCGAGCGAAACGTTCAGGGAGTACTATCTGAACGTTGTGCTGCAGCCGGTGAAAAATCTGGAAGGTAAGGTTTATGGTGTTTTCATAGAGGCCCAGGATGTAACCGGAGTGGCGAAATCACGGATCGCCCTGCAGGAGTCGCTCAGGGAAAAGCAGGTACTGATCGAGGAGGTGCACCACCGGGTGAAGAACAATCTGGCCATCATCACGGGCCTCCTTGAACTGCAGATCGACCAGGAGGAGGACGAGCGGACCGTAAATCAACTGCGTGACAACCAGCTGCGTATCTACTCCATGGCGGCAATCCATGAGATGCTGTACCACAATGAGAAACTTTCTGAGATCAACTTTGCAGAGTACATCCGGATCATTGTCGAGAAAATACTCCTGTCGGTCGACACTCCGGGGCTGAAAATCAGCTGGGATACCGACCTGGAACCTGTAGTTCTGAGTGTGAACCAGGCTATACCACTGGCCATGATTCTGAATGAACTGGTGACGAATGCATGTAAACACGCATTCCCGGATAAAAAGAAGGGACACCTGCATATCGGGCTTTCCGAAAATGAAGGAAGTGTAACCCTGTCGGTTAAAGATAATGGCACAGGATGCGATTACCTGGATGATGCCATGGAAAGGAAAAAACTGGGTGCAACCCTGATTGAGCTGCTGAGCGCCCAGCTGCGGTCGGAACTTGAGCTTTATGTAAATGGTGGCACGAAAGTGAGCATCCGTTTTGAAAAAGAGCATAAAAAGTAGCATAAAGAGGTGCAGGCCGTATAGCTGCAGTGAGGTGGGCTGCCGATCTTCAGTTATCATTAGCCCTGCATCTCTTTTTTTAAAATTTTACTGTACACGAAACCCCAAATGACAGGAGCCCCCGCTTGACCGCAGGGGCTCTTTTTATTTCAGCTAACAGAAAAAGTAAACCGACGCAATCAAAAACCTGATAAAAGCGGTAAAAAATGCCCGATTATCCGGTCCCGGACCGTTATAATCCATATATTGAAGGTTAAAGAATTCTCATAGTAAGTACATGTGTTGGTTACAGATGGCATGAAAATAACGGTGAAATATCGATTGATACCAATCCATATTATCTTCAGTTTCGGATTTCTGACGGCTCTGTTAAGCAGCGCTGCCAGCGGGATGAATGCGGAAGTTGCGGTTGCTGCCAGCGGGAAGCATACGGAATTTGCGGTTGCTGCCGCGCATGGTGCCGGCGGGGGTTTGGCGGCAGGCAGTGCGAGATTGGCAGCCGGCCATTCGCCTCAAGCCAGTCTCGTATCACCCGCAGATACGATGGGTACTGTTCCGCCACCACAGTTGACCTATCCCTCCGATGCTGCATCCGGCGTATCGGTTACTACGCAGTTTTCGCAGCTGGTTGCCGATTCGGCGAACGTAACCGCCACCATATTCGAACCCGACAGCCTCCGGTTCGATCAGACCTACTACTGGAGGGTTCAGTCGATTGGGGACGGAGACGGGGGACGCTGGTCGCAGGTTCGCACGTTTACAACCATTGTGGAGGCACCGGCCGCAACGGTGCCTGTTATGCCGGCAACGGATGCCGAGAATTTGTCTGTAACCCCGAAGCTGACATGGGAACCGGCCGAAAGGGCCACATCCTACCGGTTGCAGCTGTCGAAAACACCCGGCTTTGAAAGCATTGAGCGGGAGGCGGAGCCTGATCATACAGAATATATTCCCGACCGCCTGAAGCACCTGACGCAATATTACTGGAGGGTGCGCGGCGAAAACGCCGGCGGTGCCGGTGAATGGAGTGAGGTGCGGGGCTTCGTTACCATCATCGCCGCTCCGTCTTTGCCTGCGCTTGCCATACCCCACAATACGGCCCGGCACGTGACCATCAGTCCAGAACTGCGCTGGATCACGGCCGATCGGGCCGAAAACTACCATGTACAGGTATCGGCTGCTGAAAATTTCGACTCCCTGCTTGTAGATCGGCCGGGTGTACACGATACGTTCTTATACCTCGACAGCCTCAGCCATCAAACATCCTGGTACTGGAGGGTGAGGGCGGTGAACGTGGGCGGTAAAAGTGCGTGGTCACGCACCTTCAGTTTCACCACGATTATCGAGCGGCCGGTACGCCCGGAACTGGCCATACCGGTACCCGACACCCTTCACCAGCCTGTTAGCCCGGTCCTGGCGTGGGAAAGAGCCGACAGGGCCACATCCTACCGGTTTCAGCTATCGCGCACCCCCGATTTCAGGGAGCTGCTGCATGACGAAACCGGGATCAGCGATTCGACCTACGCGGTATTTTTTCTCGACCACCTCACTCCCTATTACTGGCGCGTGAGGGCCTCGAACATCGGCGGATTCAGCGACTGGTCACATCCCCGGAAATTTACGACCATTATTGCCGTTCCCGGAAAGCCTGTTGTACTCACCCCGCAGCAGGATGATATCCATATTCCGGTAAGTCTCACCGCAAACTGGACGCAACCCGAACGGGCATCCACCTACCGCATACAGGTGTCGCGGACCGACGATTTCAGATTTCCGGTCGTTGGCCGGAACACGATTCCCGATACCACAACCCTCATAAACAGCCTGGCCCATAACGAAATATTCTATCTGCGTGTGCGGGCGGGCAATATTGGAGGTGAGGGGGAATGGTCGGATCCGGTTTCGTTCAGAACCGTTGTTAAAGAGCCCGATCAGCCGGCGGCGATGTGGCCGGAACACCTGGCCCGGCATGTGCCCGTAAATGCGGTTCTGCGCTGGCGGGGAACCGAGCGTGCAGCGGCCTACATCCTGCAGGTATCGGCGCGACCCGATTTTCAGTTCCTCTCGGCGAATGTGCAGGATATAAGCGGGAACACCTATACCCTGAATGACCTCAGCCATCAGACCACCTATTACTGGCGGGTGAGGGCCATGAACACCGGCGGGTTGAGTTCGTGGTCGGACGTAAGGCAGTTCACCACGATTGTTGCCGCCCCCGACAGCCCGGAAACGGCCGTCCCCGCCCGGTTTGCCACCGACCAGCCTGTGCGCCCCCGCATGATCTGGCAGCGGGGACCGAGGGCGGAACACTATACGATTCAGGTGTCGACGAATGCCGAATTTTCGGATGTGATACATGAGCGCAAGGAACTCAGGGACTCTACCTACACCCCGCCGTCCCTTCAGCATGAGAGAAGCTATTTCTGGAGGGTGAAATCGGTGAACAGAGGCGGTGAAAGTGGCTGGTCGGATGCCTCCCATTTTTCAACCATCATGCAGGCGCCGGCGGTGCCGGAGCTGGTGTCGCCCGACCACTTCATGTTTGATGTGCCCACATCGGCAGCGCTTGCCTGGAACAGCGTGGCCCGCGCCCGGGAATACGATGTACAGGTTAGCAGGGACCCCGATTTCACTCATATGGAGATCGACTCGTCGGGCGTGGAAATTTTGTACCTCGACTACAGCGGCCTTGAGGGGAACACCACCTTCCACTGGCGGGTACGTGCGATCAACATTGGCGGGAAAAGCGGATGGTCGGAGCCATGGACGTTCACCACTGCCCGGCCGAGTTTCCGATCAAACCTGCCGGCGGAGGTGATGCTGCAGCAGAATCACCCGAACCCGTTCAATCCTGCCACGCAGATCCGCTACGGGTTGCCAGAAACGGCGGAGGTACGCCTTGAGGTGTACAACACGCTCGGCCAGCTGGTGTCGGTACTGGTGAGCGGGCAGCAGAATGCGGGTTTCCATACCGCAACCTTTGATGCCTCGGGACTATCGAACGGTATCTACGTGTACCGTTTGTTTGTGGGCAATCAGGTGATCACGAAAAAGATGACGCTGGTTAAGTGAGTAATATATGAGACACCATACCGTCATGCTGAGCGCAGCCCTTTTTCTCCACCCGGTGCGAAGCGACGGATGGAGTAAAAGGGTGTAGTCGAAGCACATGGGGGCTTTTTTAAAAAGCCCCCGGGCGAGCCCTTTTCACTCCCCTGGGGGAGTGTTGATTTTAAACATCCCAAATGAGCAGTGCAAGGCACTGCTCACGTGCTTCGACTACACGCAGCTGCGCTGCGTTGCGCTCAGCATGCCGTTTTGATGTCTCACTACTCACTACTATCCCGTATATTCCCGTCCCGGATAAACATACCATTTTAAATGACCATACTTGGAATCGAATCCTCCTGCGATGAAACGGCGGCGGCCGTATACGGCCCCGGCGGGCTCAGATCGAATGTGATTGCATCGCAAACCATTCATGAGCGCTATGGCGGTGTGGTTCCGGAGCTGGCGTCGAGGGCGCATCAGCGTACGATCTGGGGTACGGTGGAACAGGCTCTTGGTGAGGCCGGCTGCACCCTGAACGATATCGAAGCCGTGGCCGTAACCAACGGTCCCGGCCTGATGGGTGCCCTGCTGGTCGGACTCTGTTTCGCGAAGGGTTTCGCGCTGCGGCAGGACATCCCACTGATCGGTGTAAACCACATGGATGCCCACATCTATGCCAATTTTATCGACGAAAATCCCGAATACCCTTTCCTGGGCCTCGTGGTATCGGGCGGGCATACCCAGATTGTTCTGGTGGAAGCACCGATGCAGCACACCATTCTCGGGCGCACCCGTGATGATGCCGCCGGCGAGGCCTTCGATAAAATCGGCAAAATACTGGGCCTGCCCTATCCGGCCGGACCCGTTATGGACCGCCTCGCTCAGCTGGGCGACCCTCATTTCCACCGGTTCCCGCAGGCGCTGATGAACGAAGGGCTGGATTTCAGCTATTCCGGGCTTAAAACATCGGCCCTGTACCATATACAGGGCATACCCGACGATCAAAAAGATGAGTACCTGAACGATCATCTGAACGACCTGTGCGCGAGCATCAGCCATGCCATTACCGAAGTGCTTGTAAAAAAGGTGAAACGCGCGTTAAACCAGTATCCCGTGAAAACCATCGTACTGGCCGGCGGGGTGTCGGCCAACAGCATGCTGCGCAAGAAAACGGAAGGGCTGGCTAAGCGCCACGACCTCAACCTGCACATCCCCAAAATTGAATACTGCACAGATAATGCTGCCATGATTGCGGTAACAGGCTATATAAAAGCCGGTCTGGGCCAGTTCGACGATATGAGCCTGAAGCCCTATGCGAGCCAGGGTGGAGTGAACAGTTGAACAGTTGAACAGTAGAACAATAGAATAAGAAATGGAGAAGTGACCTCAACGTCATGCTGAGCGCAGCCCTGAGCGCAGCCCTGAGCGCAGGCTGAGCGAAGCGAAAGCCGAAGTCGAAGGGCGAAGTCGAAGGGCGAAGTCGAAGCACGTGGGGGCTTTTTAAAAAGCCCCCAGAGCCGCAAAAAGGAAAAGGTTCATTAATATGTACCAAAACCATTAACCTGCAAATTTACCCGGATAACGGCGATATTAAAACTGCCAGATCAGTGGTTTTTTTTTTGACAGGATTTGAATGTAACTTTCGCAGGTAACGATTCAGATTGTTGTACTACATAACATCCTCTATTTTGTCTTATCTCACTTATCTGAGAGAGCACTACAAGCGTTTTTTCGCGGAATTTTTTTCTGCAGCTTATCCGGTATAACGCGATTACCGTATTTATCGATTTCGCTGTCCGGTTGACCCTGTTGTGGCTGCTTGCCGAAAAACTGTCGGTACATTACATTCTGGCCGATATAATAGGCATGACAATCGCCCCTCTTTTCAAGTATTACGCGAACGAACACATCATTTTTCAGAAGCAAAAAGAACAAATTGCCGATTAATTACTCGATTCATGGATAAAAACCGACAAGCTGTACGTATTAACGACTCATTCACCCGGGGACTTGAGCAAAAGTGGTTACCGAGAATGGCGAAAGCCCTTCCGGAGCGCGTAAGCCCCGACCACATGACCCTGATCGGCATATTCGCCGCCTTTGTAGTTGCCGCCGGCTATCTTATGACTTCCTTCTCTCCCTGGTGGCTGATGCTCAGCAATTTCGGTCTTGTACTGCACTGGTACGGCGACAGCCTCGACGGTACCCTGGCCCGGGTAAGAAAATGCGAAAGAGAGCGCTATGGCTATTTCGTTGATCACGTCTGTGATATTGGCACCGTGGTACTGATCGCCATATCCATGGGCATCTCTCCGCTTATGCAGATGGAAATTGCCCTGTTCGTGGCGGTAGGGTACAGCATGATGAACGTTTATGTACACATCGTGGCCTACACCCGGCAGAAATTCCTGCTGTCGCACGGCAAAATCGGTCCGACCGAATTCCGGATCATACTGATACTAATCAACCTGGTAATCATTTTGTGGAATCCGGTAATATTTCGATATAATGACGAATTTTACAGGGTGCTCGATGCGGCTGGAATCGCCATCGCCGCGATGCTGTTCGGTACATTCATCTACAGAAGCATATCCGGTGCAAGACAACTGAACGACCTGGATACCGGTAAAACCGGTTGACAGGCCATGTGCAAAAAGTTTACACGGGGGAAAACTTCAGGGAACGTTGTACGTCTTAGGTTGATATTATCAGTGTGTGTCTAAGGTACAATCAGGCCATTTGCGTTACAGGTTGGTTTATACGATGTGCATCCGATGTACGGTAAGGCCATTTGCCGGACACACACAGCTTGATCATCCTTGTTAATTCAAATCCGATTATCCTTGAATCTGTGTATACCACTCCGGCTGGCAACCATGCTCGTTGCATTTTTGCTCACGTCCTTCATAACAACCGCTGAAGCCCAACAGCAGCGGCAGCAGGAGGGGGGGCGGCAGGTATGGGCGCCACCATCAGCATGACGATTAGAAACCTTCTTTTAGTCGGTTTTGGAAGATTTCTTTGAATTTCTGAACCTTCGGCAGTATCACGAACTGGCAGTAGGCCTGTTCGGTGTTGTTGGCGAAGTAGTCCTGATGGTATTCATCGGCCTCCCAGAAGCCGTTCATGGGCACGATTTCGGTAACGATGGGCCGGTCGTAGATGGCCTCATCCTCAATTTTCTTCTTGTAGTACTCCGCTTTTTCTTTCTGGTCCTGGTCGTGGTATAGTACAATTGACCGGTACATTGGGCCCACATCATTGCCCTGGCGGTTCAGCGTGGTGGGGTCGTGGGTCATCCAGAAAATCTCGAGCAGTTCGTCGTAGGTGATCACGGCCGGATCGTAGGTAATCTGAACCACCTCGGCATGGCCGGTACGTCCACCTGTTACCTCCCGGTAGCTCGGTTTGGGCACATCGCCGCCAGAAAATCCGGATACCACGTGGCTTACGCCTTCTACCCGTTCAAAAATGGCCTCCACGCACCAGAAGCATCCGCCTCCAAAAGTCGCTTTTCTCATGTCGTTATCCTCTTTCCCGGTATCCATACCGGATGTTAAAAGTATCAGCAGTGAAATGATCAGTAAATTCATATGAGGTCATACCTCGTTCGTGATGGTTTATCTATGCCTGTATATGTATCTGTATTATTACCAGAAATGATGTCCGGATTGATATATCAGAATAAATATGATAGTCCCGGCAGCCCTGAATCGGTACAACCGTCAAGTACTACCAGTTGTGCATAACGCAAAAAAGACTCGGGAAGTGCCGGCAGACACCCGCAGATTCTGAAAAATATTTTTTTTTGTATCAGCTGTAGAGTGTTCTGCTGAACTGCGGTGGTGAGCGCAGTTCCAATAAATGAATTTGGTTATTTATTAGTCCTCTCTATTTGTATATATTGTCCGATTATGACTGTGTTGCGTTGCCGTGTAGCTATGGAGAGGCTGACCGGGTACCGGCCACAATGCGGCAAATAATGGTAAACAAAAAAACCAATTAAATAAAAGGTACGTGTTATGAAAAAAATCATGCTGGCAGCTGTGGCTGCTTTTGTTCTGATCAGTGTTCAAAACAGTCAGGCGCAAATAGGTCTTGGAGCCGGACTTGCATACGGCTACTTGAGATGGTCAGTCGAAACCGCCACTGTGTCGGTACCCGGTTTCGGAACATTCGGAGGATCGGCATCCGGCAGTGAAATTGGTCTGAACCTGGGTATCGGTGCCATGATCGATCTCGATTTCGCATGGCTTTACGGAGAAGCAAAGTATACCATCAGTGAATTCGATCAGCTCGGCATAGCCGTAGGTCTGCGCTTCGCTATCTGATAAATTACTGAATTGTAAACACTGAAGGCCGGTGAATCACCCGGCCTTTTTTATATCTGTCAATTAAAGGGATCAAACCCTTACTTTAAACACCTGTTGTCTTGGACAGCCGGTCAAAAAAGTAATAGCTCTGAGCAGTGCGCAGCACTGCTCGCGTGTTTCGACTACGCATCACTCTGCCCTTCGGCATCACTGCACACTGGTTCGACTACAGCCGTCGCTTTGCGCCGGCTTGCGCTCATCATGACGTGGTTCCGCTGCGCTCAGAACTGCGATACCAGTGACATCTTTTTTATACAACCTCTATCAGGTGGAATAATCGCGGTTTGATATGCACGTTTTTGATTTATCGATTCATAAGATTCAACGACGTACCGATTTACCGATTTATATCAATTCTTCAGGGTAAAACTATGTCACCTCCCAAATAGTGTTGCCCGCATTGGGCAAAATCAGGGGCTACCGGCAACATCCTTCCAAATCACTTCGCCGTTCAAATGTTCTATTGTTCACTTGTTCCCTAATTCAAAGCATGCTAACAGCACCATTGGTGTAACCTTCCAAATAGTGTACTGTTCAACCATTCCTCTCCTTCGGTATCCTGATCCGCTGCACCAGTTCCCGTATCTCTTCGGGTGGAGGAGGTGTGAAGCGTGATACCGTAAGTGCCACGGCCGTATTCAGCAGCATGCCGAGCGTGCCGATGCCCTCGGGAGAGATGCCGAACAGCCAGTGTTCGCTGTTGTTGATCTCCGGGTTCAGGATGGCGAAATAGATGATGTAGCCCGCCGTAAAGACGATGCCGGCCACCATGCCGCTCACCGCGCCCTGCATGTTCATCCGTGTGTAGAAAATGCCCATTAGGATGGCAGGGAAGAAGGAGGCCGCCGCCAGACCGAAGGCAAAAGCCACCGTCTGGGCCACAAATCCGGGCGGATTTACCCCGAAATAGCCTGCCAGGAATACCGCGCAGCCGGCCGCAACACGGGCGGTCATCAGTTCGTGCTTCTCCTTGATGTTCGGCACGAATGTTCTGCGCACAAGGTCGCGGGAGACGGCCGTTGAAATAACCAGCAGAAGGCCCGCGGCGGTAGACAGGGCAGCGGCAAGTCCGCCGGCCGCTACAAGTCCCACAACCCAGTTCGGGAGTCCGCCGATCTCCGGATTGGCAAGCACGATAATGTCGCGGTCTACATTCAGCTCGTTTATGGCGGGGTCGGCGTTCAGCTGAATGAGGCCGTCGGCGTTCTTGTCCTCGTACTGTATGAGCCCCGTCTGCTCCCAGTTGCCCACCCACTCGGGTACCTCATCGTAGGGAACATTATGCACAGTCTGAATCAGGTTCGTTTTGGCGAAAGCGGCCACGGCCGGGGCGGTGGTGTAGAGGATGGCAATGAACAGCAGGGCATAACCGGCCGACATCCGCGCATCACGCACCTTTGGCACGGTGAAAAACCGGATGATCACATGCGGGAGCCCGGCGGTGCCCACCATCAGGGCCATGGTTATGAAAAAGACATCGATCGTGGGCCTCATCCCCGACGTATAGGCCGCAAACCCGAGTTCCGAATGCAGCTGATCGAGCTTGTCGAGCAGGTAGACGCCCGAATCGTCGGCCATTGTTCCCCCGAAGCCGATCTGCGGTATCACGTTGTTGGTCATGATGATGGAGATGTAGATCACAGGCACCATATAAGCGAAAATGAGGATGCAGTACTGGGCCACCTGGGTATAGGTGATGCCGCGCATGCCGCCCATCACCGCGTAGATGAACACGATCACCATCCCGATGCCCACACCCACGTAGATGTCCACATTCAGGAAGCGGGAGAAGACGATGCCCACGCCCCGCATCTGACCCGCAACGTAGGTGAAGGATATGAAGATGGCGCAGGCCACGGCCACCAGACGCGCGGTGTTCGAATAGTAGCGGTCGCCCACGAAATCGGGCACGGTGAACTTCCCGAACTTGCGCAGGTAGGGGGCCAGGAGCAGGGCGAGCAGCACATAGCCGCCGGTCCAGCCCATCAGGTAGACCGCCCCGTCGCGGCCCATGAAGGCGATGATGCCGGCCATGGAGATGAAGGATGCGGCCGACATCCAGTCGGCGGCGGTGGCCATACCGTTGGCCAGGGGAGAAACGCTCGACCCCGCAATATAGAACTCGCTGGTTGTGAGGGCCCGCGACCACACCGCGATCCCGATATACACGGCGAAGGTGAAGCCTACAATGATAAACGTCCAGGTTTGAATATCCATAATCGTCTCCTAATCCTCACTTACGCCAAATTCACGATCAAGTCTGCCCATCAGCCACACATACAGAAAGATGAGGACCAAGAACACATACATCGATCCCTGTTGGGCGAACCAGAATCCCAGGCCGAAACCGCCGATGCGGATGGCATCGAGTTCATCGACCAGCAGAATTCCGAACAGGAAGGAGACAGTGAACCATATCGCAAGCAGCACAGCAATTATGGTCAGATGGCGGCGCCAGTACACTTTATAGATTTCTTTCATCAGACAACAGGATTTAGGAGGCAATTGAACTGTTGAGTCAACGGGGATGCGGGGCGATGCACCGTTCCGCAGAACGGAAAGAGGTTAAAGTAAAATCACCAGAATTCAAAATGAACAACCTGCGTGAGTTCGATGAACAACCTGCGAGAGTCCGGAGCGTAGCGAAGGTCCTCGCAGTGTTGTTCACGGGGGCTGAGCGAAGCTCCCCCCACGTCAGCCTGAGCGCAGGCGCAGCAAAGCGAAGCCGAAGTCGAAGGCCGTGTGGGGACTGCAGTCCCCACATGGTGCCATATTTCTGATCTTAAAAAAAGGAAAAATCAGACGTTATATACCCTCCGGGAGGCTTTTAAAAGCCTCCCACGGCTTCGACTTCGGCCTGTGCTCCACACAGGCCTGCGCTCAGCCTGACGTGGGGGTTCTGCGCTAAGTACAGCGCTCAGCCTGACGTGGGGCGTTTGCCGGCCTCAACGGCCAGGCGGTCTACTCGGTTGTTGCGCTCGTTGGTTGAGTGGCCTTTTACCTTGATCCATTCCACCCGGTGCGGCTGCATGGCAGCGAGCATCTCCTTCCAGAGATCGATGTTTTCGACCGGTTTTTTGTCGGATTTGATCCAGCCCTTCCGCTGCCAGTTGTCGATCCAGCCTTTGGTGAAGGCGTTGATAATGAGGGCACTGTCGCTGTGGATTTTCACATGGCAGGGCTTGTTGAGCGCTCTAAAAGCCTCGATCACAGCCTGCATCTCCATGCGGTTGTTCGTGGTATCCGACTCGCCGCCCTGCAGTATTTTCTCCTTGCCGCTCCATTCCAGAACCGCCGCCCAGCCACCCGGGCCGGGATTTCCACTACACGCGCCATCGGTATAAACCGTAATTACCGGTAAAGACAAAATGAAAAATTTCTGATGAATATTACAAAAGCCTCCTCAATATCGGGCTTTCCCAACAAACATATCAACCTGAATGAACAACCTGAATGAACAACCTGTAATGAACAACCTGCGAGAGTCCGGAGCGAAGCGGAGGTCCTCGCAGGTATTCATTGATGAGGTAACATATGAGAGTTGTTCACGGGGGTACCCCGGTACCCCCCAGCCCCAATCCCCACGGAAATAACCGGTATTTATCTTTAAAATTCGCTAAATTATGTAACTTCAGAATTATTTACCATTTGCGTTACCCACAACATCCTTTATACCCGTTAAAAGGAACGAGATGAAAAATTTCGTTGGTCGTATAACCATATGATAATATGGTGTGCCAAAGTTGTTTTTTTAAAAAATTGGAAACAAAACACTATCAGAATTACACAACTACTCAATAAGTATTGGCCGACTATTCTAAAAGGTTTGCCTGAATCCAGATTTATTACAGCCCATGATGACAGTATCACTATAATTCATCAGGATGCTGCGTAACTTCGCCGTGGAAATTATTTGCTGAAAATATCCCGCTGTACCTCCAAATTCTAAACGTTTATAGTCCCTTGACCTTCCCCGAAAAACTCGACCAATCAACCCGCGATGCCGGCTCGCCGCTGCTCGTGGGCCTCGACCCCGATCCTGCCCGCATGCCCCTGCACCTGATCGACCGCCATCCCGTTGTGAACGACCTGGTTACCGCCTTCTGCCACGAGGTGATCGATGCCACACGCGACCATGCCTGCGGGTACAAGCTGAATCTGGCCTTCTTTGAGGCGCTGGGGCGGCAGGCGTTCAGTGTTTTTGCTGATGTGGTGAACGCCATCCCCCAAAACCGGCTGGTGGTGGCCGACGCGAAGCGTGGCGATATCGGCAATACCGCCGAAAAATACCGGGATGCCTTTTTCGGTCAGTTCGGTGTGGATGCCGTTACCCTCTCGCCCTTCATGGGCCTGGATACGATGGCCTCCTTCCTCGAAGACGACCGTTATGGCGTTTTTGCCCTTACGCTCACCTCCAACCCCGGCTCGGCCGACCTTATGGAGCAGAAACTGGAGGACGGCAAAACCATGAGCGTTCACCTGGCTGAATCGTTCAGACGTATGCAGAAAACCGTTCCCGGCACCCTGGGCATGGTGGTGGGAGCCACAAAGGCGGGAAAACTCCGGCCCGTGCTCGAGGCCAACCCTGAGGCCCCGCTGCTTATTCCGGGCATCGGCGCCCAGGGCGGATCGATCGATGAGCTGGCCCTGGCCCTGCAAACCCACCACGGACCGGCGCTTATCCCCATCAGCCGCGACATCATCTACGCCGGTACCGGCCTGTCGTGGAAAGAGGATGTGGCTGGAAGGGCAGAATGGTATAAGGAGCGGTTGAAGGGGTTGATGAGTTGATATTTTTCGGGATTGATGAACAGGTGGGTTTGTGAACAATAGAGCAGGGGAACAGTAGAACAATAGAATGGGGAAGTGGACTATGGTGCATAATCCAGGATTTTCCGGGATTGGTATTCAGGCATATTTGTGAAACAGGGAAGTACAGAACAAGTGAACAGTTGAGCCGCGAAGGGGGGGGAATGTGGGAGTGCCCTCTTAATCATCCTGAAATTCGTCCTGCTGCATGAGAATCTCCCCGAACGACAATCCCGACCCTTCGAAACAATAAGCTCCGTCTTTGCTTCAATGCGAATATTGCGCATGATATCCGACAGATTGTCGCCGATTCCGGGAATGGCTTTTTCGTCTTTGACCACCATCTTGATGGTGACGTCTGCATCGTGCCAGCGCACACTGCTTTGCAGCAGGTAGGTGAGCAGGATCATCAGTCCGCCGTTGCCCTTCAGTCCGCCCCACCATACATCGATAGTCTTGCGTTCGCCGAAGTGCTTTTCCTTGTTGTCGTGAATGATCACCACATTCCGTTTTAGCTGATAGAAATACCGGATCATATCGCAGTATTTTTCGCGTAGCTCAAGGTTTTCGCTGTCGCCGAGGATGATGGTATTGGGTACGAGGGCCCCGAGGCCGTAATAATCGACCATCCGCTTGGCCCCCTCGAACGAATCGGGCGCCGATATTACCCGGACAAGTCCCTGAACACCCCGTTTGGCCATGTACTCGCGTATATCCCCCTCCATCCCGGATTTCTTCTCGGCCCGCACGTTCTGGCTTGTCAGTACCGTGGCGATGGTCAGAATGCCGCGCTCCTGGGTGATGGACGATGCAAATTCGATGAGATGCCACCGCCGGGTCGGGCTTCCGGAGAGCACCAGCGGATGCGGGCGCCAGGTCTTCTCTTCGGTGTCTTCACTGATAC
>JAIVHB010000139.1 GCA_020201275.1 Rhodothermaceae bacterium
ACTTGAGCCCTGTATCCATGCCGCCCCAGAACGGAGAGCTGGTCGACAGGCAGAGCAGATGTGGCAGAAAATAGCTGATCTGGTTCATCAGATCGATGCGCAGTTCCTGATCTTCGATGCCCACGTGCATATGCATACCGCAGATCAACAGTTGTCGTGCAAGCAGGCGGTTCTCCATTTCGAGGCCGCGATATCGGGCACGGGAGGTCATGTCCTGGTCGGTCCATTTGGAGATCGGATGGGTGCCCGCCGCCACAATGGCCACCCCGTTTTTGCGCGCGATATCGTTCACTTCCCGCCTTACCGTGGTTATCTGCTCCCTGGCCTCCTGAATGCTGGTACATACTCGCGTACCCACCTCCACCTGGCACTGCATCATTTCTGTTGTGATCTGGTTGCCAAGACGGTCCTGACCGTCCTTGAGCAGAATCTCCACCGATGAGCTGAGCTCGCGGGTTTCGGGATCCACGATCTGATACTCTTCCTCAATACCGATGGTAAACTGATACGGAGATTTCGCCATAGTGCTTTTTTTACTGGTTAAATGCCTGCGTTGATGCAGCTAAAAAACGGTAAATCAGCGCCATCTGCAATAGGCTTCCAAGCTGGTCTTGCCGGTCTGAAAAATTCTCTAAATGGTATACAAGAGCACCGCCACAAAATGGCACGCCGTACCGGCAAAAACCAGGATGTGCCAGATCAGATGGGCAAAGTAGCGGTGCGGCATCGTAAAGAAAATGACGCCAATCAGATAGGAGGCACTGCCTGCGGCTATCCAGATCAGTCCGGCCGGCATCATTGCTTCAATCAACGGACGGATGGCCACTACAATGAGCAAACCCAGGGCAATGTAGAGCGTGAGCCAGAGCTTCATGTATCGGGTACCAACTTTCACCTTGAGGATGATGCCTATGATGGCGATTGTCCACACAACCGCGAACAGAACCCAGCCTGTTGTCCCTTTAAGAGCCCCGAGGGTAATTGGTGTGTAGGTACCGGCAATAAGAAGAAAAATGGCACTGTGATCTAAAATATGGAAGACTTCCTTCCATTTGCCATGGTTTAAACCGTGGTACATGGTGGAGGAGAGATAGAGAACAATAGCCGTTGCAATGAAGACGGATGATCCGAAAATTGCCCAGAAATCGCCGTGCACAACGGCATACATTATCAGAAAAGGTGCAGCGATAATCGAACAGGCCAAACCAATTCCGTGGCTGATGCTGTTGGCAATCTCCTCTTTGGCAGTCTGATTCCTGTGGGGTTTTACGGTAAAGATCATATTACGTTATTACGAACATTACCAACGAAGTAGTGTACAACCCTGAAAAAAACCTGGCCCTTAAAGTGATAATCATTAGTGTGATATCCAATCGTTAACCTGTCACGACATCGTCGGCAACCTTTGGTCATGACAGGCTGACTGGCATTATCGCAAATCTCCCTCATGCTATCCGGCGATGATATTGCCAGACTGATGTACTGTTTAATAAATTAAACGTGCAGGTTCACTAATTCAAGAACGGTCAGACCGCTGCCTTTTCTTTCATCATTTCCAGCACGTCAACATAGTGCTGCTCGTACATGGCAACGACTTTATCCTGTTCGAAATTTTCGGCCCGCCTGCGTGCATTTGCCGACATCTCGGCATGCAGTTTTTCGTTACTCAGCAGTTTCACGGCCGCCTTGCCCATGGCTTTGGTATCGCCCAGTTTGCAGACAAAACCGGTCTCCTTATGGATATTCAGGAACGGAAGTCCGCCCACATCAGAACTGATAACCGGCACGCTGCAGCTCATGGCCTCAAGTGCAGCCAGCCCGAATGTTTCGGAACCGGAGGGCATCATGAACACATCCGCAATCGACAATACCTCTTCGATCATATCCTGCTTGCCCAGAAACCGTACATCGCCACAGATACCCAGTTCACGGCAGCGCATTTCAACATTAACCCGCTCCGGACCGTCGCCTACCAGCAGCAATTTGGCCTTGATCCCGCTCTCAAGGGCGTAATGGAACACCTCAACCACATCGGTAACCCGTTTTACTTTCCTGAAATTGCTCACATGGGCAAAAATCTTTTCACCGTTCGGGCAGAGTGCTTTCTTGAAGTGGCTTTTGTCGGATCGCGTAAACCGGGCAAGATCAACAAAATTGGGGATCACCTCGATATCCTTTTGAATATCAAAATTGCGGTAGGTTTCCTCTTTGAGGTATTCGGATACCGCGGTAACACTGTCGCTCTGATTGATCGAAAAATCGACGACAGGTTTATAACTTGGGTCGGCACCTACAATGGTAATGTCGGTGCCATGAAGCGTTGTTACCACAGCAACATGCCGGCCGCGTTCACCGAGAATTTTTTTAGCCAGGTAGGCGCTGGTGGCGTGGGGAATCGCATAGTGAACGTGCATCACATCCAGTTTCTGGTACTGAATGATGTCGACCATATTGCTGGCCAGGGCAAGATCGTAGGGCGGATACTCGAACAACGGATAGGCGTTTATTGTTACCTCATGAAAACTCAGATTCGCATCAAGGGTATCGAGGCGGTACGGTCTCGCGTAACTGAGAAAATGGACGTTGTGCCCCCGCAAAGCCAGACCTTTTGATAATTCTGTTGCCACTACTCCGCTGCCGCCATACGTGGGGTAGCCCACCATTCCGATGTTCATATACTAAATCCTCTTCAAATTCATAAAACAAATACAGTTAACGGTAGATCTCTATGCAATATCAACCATAGTTGTAACGATTACCTGTACCTCATAACGCAATATCCGCATAAATCATCTCAAAAATGAGCGGTCATTTATCGCTTTTTTGTAAAACATAACAACTGCTTTTTGCAAAACATAACAATCGCGGCTTATTTCGTCGATTGTGCTTATTCTTGCTATATTTGAAGAAATAACCGAACAACACTGAAGATATTATGTCTGGACATTCCAAGTGGTCAAAAATCAAGAGGAAAAAGGCCGGCAACGACGCGGCAAGATCCAAAATGTTCACCCGCTACATCCGTGAGATCAGCATTGCTGCACGCGACGGCGGTGGTGATCCCGCCGGTAATGCCCGTCTCTCACTTGCTATCGAGAATGCCAAAGGTGTGAACATGCCCAAGGAAAACATCGAACGTGCCATAAAAAAGGGAACGGGTGACCTTGAGTCCGGCAACGTGTATGAAGAGGTGAATTATGAAGGCTACGGGCCCGGCGGTGTTGCCTATTATGTGGAGACAACCACCGACAACCTGAACCGAACGGTTAGTGAAATCCGCCATACGTTTACAAAATACGGCGGTAATATGGGAACAAGCGGCTCTGTGGGCTATCTGTTCGACCAGAAAGGGGCGGAAAAACTGGAGGAGAGCGACGATGTTTCGAACGTTTTCACCAATATGGAGATGGACGACGAAACCATGGCTGTTGCCGACAGGCTCTGATACCCGGATATTCACAAAAACCGGTCAAATTTTGCAATACAGTATTAATGCAGTACGTTATCAGCCGGAACTGTTATTGCTGAATATTGTTTGATGTGATCATATAAACCGTTGACTATGAAATTGCTGGCAAGTTTTGCTGTTTTCCTGATAGTATTCGCCTCACCCGACCGGGCCCGTGAGGCCAACCGGGCCTACGACCGTGGTGACTACGAAACGGCGGAACAGATCTACCGGGAGCTGCTCAGCGAAGATCCGGGAAATACCAGGGTACTGTTCAACCTGGGCAACACATTTGCCAAACAGCAGAAATTCGATGAGGCCATTGAGGCTTTCGAACGGTTCAAGCGGATGACCGATAACCCTCAGGAGCGATCCATTGCCGATTACAATATCGGCAACCTGCACACAGACAGAGAGCAGTGGAATGAGGCCATCGATCAGTACCGTAAAGCCCTCAGACAGAACCCCGACGACGACGATGCCCGATATAATTATGAGCTTGCCAGGCGCATGCTGCAGGAAGAGCAACAGCAGCAGCAGCAACAACAGCAACAACAGGGCGATGGAGATTCAAGTCAGCAGAACCAATCGCAGCAGGAGCAGCAGCAACAGCAGCAACAGCAACAGGATGAATCCGACAGTCAGGACCAGCAGCAACAGGATCAGCAGCAGGGCGGCCAGGGTGACCAGCAGAGCAACGAGCAACACAGGCCTCAGGATATGGAAGGACAGTTATCACCTGAAGAGGCCGAGCGCATGCTGAACGCTCTCGAAAGCAAGGAAAAGGACCTTCTTAAAGAACACCTCAAACAGCAAGTGCCACCCCCTCCACAGAATGTCAAAGACTGGTAAAACATATTTTTTGATTGCATCCGGGCTGCTCTTTTTTTTAACACTGACCGGTACAGTTACGGCCCAGGATCCGGTTGTGGAGGCCCTCGTCTCGGAAAACCGTCTCTACACGGGCGAGCGGGTTAATTTCACCATCGAGATATCAGGGGCAAGCATACGCAATATGGCTCCACCACCGGCACCCGATATCCCCGAGCTGCACCTCGTAAACCCCACACCATCCACTTCGACCAGCTTTTCGCTGATCAACGGGGTCGCTTCCACGAAGTACGCCTACACCTACAGCTATATCGCCCTGATTGAGGGTGAATTTACTTTCCCGGCCGTAAATGTATCAGTGGCCGGGCAGAGCGTGAGTACGAAGCCTGTCAGAATTACCGTACTCGACAGAAATGCCGCGGCATCAAGTCCCGATCGTGAAAGCCTGCCCGATGTGTTCGTTAGGCTTGAGGTATCCGATAACCGGCCGGTTGTGGGCCAGCAAATCATCGCCGAACTGGTGCTCTATTTCAAGGATACTATCGAAATCATCTCCTTTCAGCCCGCGGCCGGCTGGCGGACCGACGGATTCTGGAAAGAAAACCTGAGCGACGGGTCGCAACCACGGGCAGAAACCACCCTGATGAACGGTATCCTACTGCCAATGAAATCACGATCGGAGAACCGCTCGAAGTGATAACCCGGATTGAAGGTGTCGGGAACGTTCCGTTAATCAGGCAGCCCGAATATACATTCCCCGATGGCTTCGAAGACTACAGGCCCCAGGAAAGCCTGAACTTCAATGCCCAGATGGGCCGTGTACAGGGCCATAAAATGTTCACGAATGTTCTGATCGCCCGGCGTGCTGGCGAGTTCATGATTCCTGAAACTTCCATCAGTTACTACGACGACCGGGCCAGGCGCTATGTGAACAAAACGTTGCCTGCCATCAATATTACTGTGCTCAGAGATCCGAATGTGGTGTACAGCTACGTACAGGATTCCCAATTCAACCTTACCCCACTCACTGGCACCGTAACATGGATGGCATCCTCGGCCCCGGTACATCGGTCAAAATGGTGGCTTTGGGCGGGTTTTATCTTTCCGCTTCTGATTGGCTCTTCACTGCTGGGCTACCTCACATACCGTAAAAGAATTAACGATAACCCTGCTATCCAGAGGTCCCGGCAGGCTTACAGCACCGCAATGCAGAAGCTTGCTGAAGCTGAGCAGGCAGGATCCGATTTTAAAATGGCCTATGCCGCCATCTTCCGGGCCATAACCGGATTCATATCGGACAAACGGCAAACCGCGAGTGCCGGTCAACCCGACACATATTACCTGGAACATCTCAGGCAGGCGGGCCTGGAAGAGGATGTGATCAAACAGTGTAAAAAACTGCTTGACCGCTGCTCCACAATCCGGTATGCCCCGAATACGACACGCACATTCCTTAACAAGGACATTGAAAACACAAAAGCCCTGTTGCAGCAGCTGAGGAAATTACTCTGATGTCTTTCATTATCCGTTTCAGTATCGTATTTCTGCTCGGACCGGTAATTGCCGCGACGTTTGCATTGTCTGATCTGCCGGCGCAGCCCAACCCGCAGAGCCTGTTCAATGAGGGTAATTATCATCTTGAGCAGCAAAGTTACCAGGATGCAATTGATAAATACCGTGAGATAACCGCTCTCGGATATGAATCCGGTCCGCTTTTCCTCAATCTGGGTATCAGCTACACGCATCTCGACAGCCTTGGGCTCGCCAAATACTACTACCTGAAAGCCCTTGGGTACCGGCAAAGCAAAGATGCAGCCGAAACGGGCCTCCGGCATGTAAATATGCTGCTCTCACAGGCCCGGCCGAACCTTCCGGTATTGCCGGTTGCCGAATTTTATGATCGTCTCTACTTTGAAACCGGCAGCATGCCATTTTTCCTGTTATCCGTTTTGTTCATCAACCTCGCTGCTGCGGCACTGATTGTAACATGGTTCACCCCGCGATTTTCGGGATGGCTTCGTACGATCTCCATCCTGTTACTGCTTATGAGCATTGCAACACTTGGTACGGGTTTCTTCGTGGATTCCCAGGCCAACCGCTATTCCCGGGCCATTTTGATCTACAATGATTCGGTAGTGCGTGAACAACCCTATATCGATGCCCCGGTGGTTGCATCCGCCCATATCGGGTATACTTTTACAGTCGATACCCATACCGGCCAGGGCAATGACGAATGGCTCTATGTACGACTCAGCAACGGTCTGGAAGGATGGATTCCCGCGGTCGGGATTGTGCAGCTATAGAGATTCGATTGGCCTGTTGAATTATGATCGGCCTCACTAACGCGGCGGATAAAACGGATTCACATCATACTTGTCCCTTTGCATATACGCCCGGCTGTATTTCACATAGTTGGCAGAGTACTGCATAATGGAGGCTATTTCCTGATCCGTGAGTTTGCGGACAGGGCGTGCAGGGCTGCCCATACACATGTAACCGGATGGCATCACCCTGCCCGGTGGAACCAGGCTGCCGGCCGCTATTATGCAATTCTCTTCGATCACCGCCTTGTCGAGAACGACCGCCTGAATACCGATCAGTACCCGGTCGTGAATGGTACAGCCGTGAATCATGGCGCTGTGCGCGATTGTAACCTCATTTCCGATCAGGGTGGGACCGGTCTGATTGGTAACATGGATGCAGGTATTGTCCTGTACATTCGAACGTTCGCCAATTTCTATCCAGTTCACATCGCCCCTGATGGTAGTGTTGAACCAGACACTGGTTTCGTGGCCAAGAACCACATCACCGATTATATCGGCGCTGGGCGCCACAAAATTGGAATCATCGAAACGGGGCTGCTTCCCAAGAAATTCATATATCATAGCGGTACAGGGATGGATTGATCATGACATTGGTTTACAGGAAATATACAACTGTCCCTGCACAGTGGTTTCAGCTAACATAAAAGTACTTTCCGAGACCTATCGTGAACAGAAAACAACCATAAATCGTATGTTCGAGCGATACGGCCAGTAGAGACCGGGTTTCCTTGTAGGTTCGGGCAAACAGGTATCCGGCTCCGTAGGTCAGAAATACCGCCGGGTAATTGAAGTATATAATATGAACAAAAGCAAATGCGAGCGCGCTTAGGTGTACCTGCAGCCTACCGCTGACAAATAAAAAGCGATAACGGTGAAAGATGTATCCCCTGTAGATCAGTTCCTGCGGCAGAACCGACAACAACGGGTAGAGAACTATGATCATCAGCCATGTGAGCGGTTTATTAATTACAATTACAAATAACTCTTCGGGCTCGAACAGTGCAAAAATTATACTGATGAAGACCATCGCAAAAGCTGCTCTAACAAGAATCTGTTTATAGTGGTTTTTGAGCCCGTCGATGTTCCACAACATTTTCCGTTCAAATTCAGGATCCTTCCACAGTATGTACATACAATATATAGTACATATCAGCAGTATGAGTAATTTAGGAAGCCTGAGAATATCAAAAAATACGAGCAGGGGCATGGCCAGAAAAAGCACACAAAACTCAATGATCAGTACAATATTTTTCATTTCAACCTCGCCCTAGATGTACCTGTAAAATAGATTTTATAAACAAAACAGCCCTCACCGGGGCAATGAATACTTTCCGTCTGTAAGCTCCGTCCTTACCGCCTCGATCGTTCAAATATATGTAAATGTGCTGCAATCCAATATTAAAAAGCACAATTCCCACACATCTGCACTACCATCAGCATCAGCAACAGCATATTATCATAATTCAATCATAGCAGGGCAGGCTATTAAAACGCTTTGAATCACTCGGCCATCGAACTGCGCATAAAAGTGACAAAATCCTTCCGGAATTGTTGCAGTGACGGACTATGGATGTACATCATATGACCCGATTCATAGTATGTGAGGCTGATGTTGCCCCGCAATGAAGCATCTAGCCCCATCTGATTCACTGTGTATTCCGTCGCAAAATAGGGTGTAGCCAGATCGTAGTATCCGTTGGCAATCCAAATTTTCATGTACGGGTTTTTGCTCATTGCTGCACGCAGATCCTCAGCCACATTCAGATACCGGTTTTCCACATTGCTGTAACTCCATGGACGCACCCGTCCGGTTAGTATTTCGTATGGCAGATCGCTTTTGTACCCAAGTTCAGTTCGTACATAGTTGTTCATCGTAGCCGCGTAAGGTCCGTAGATGGCACCGTTATAGCTTGGATCGTAATCAAAAAACTCGCCGGCATTGTCGGCATCGATCCCTTTAAAACGGCTGTCGAGGCGGCCCACAGTCCGGCCCTCGCCCCTCATCAATTCCTTGGTAAACCTTCTGATATGTATTCGCAGGTTTGCATCGTCCACATACTCTGTACTCATTCCCGTATAATGCGATAGCTGATTTACGATCCGCCTGCGTTCCGTTTCTGTTAACTGATCCCCCATCATAAGCGCCTGCGCATAATCGGTAAGGGCAAAATCTTCGACATCATTCAGGGTTTTCCATAAGTTCTGCTGCAGGTCCGGACTCAGGCGCTTGTGGTACCAGGCTGTAGCCGTATAAGATGGCAGAAACAGGATATAGGGCAGGTTATTACCCGGTTCGAAACGGGCCGTCTGAAAGTTCATGATCGACGAAATGAGCATCAGGCCGTTGATATACATGCCATGACGGTCCTGCAGCCATGCCGACAGGCCGGCCGCCCGGGTCGTGCCGTAGCTCTCGCCGGCAAGGAACTTCGGCGACTCCCACCGCTCATATCGGCTCGTGTACAGACGGATAAATTCACCCACCGACTCAATATCCTCAACGTAGCCGTGAAACTGGCTTTTGTCCTCGCCGGGTGCCGGACGGCTGTAACCAGTCATCACCGGATCGATAAAGACCAGATCTGTTTCGTCGAGCCATGAGTACTCATTGTCGGTGAGTTCAAACGGCGGCCTGAGCATCTCCCCCTTTTCGCTCATCACCACGCGCTTTGGCCCGAGCGCTCCCAGGTGCAGCCACACCGACGATGAACCCGGTCCGCCGTTGAATGAAAACGTAACAGGCCTTTTGGCCATATCACTCACACCATCGCGGGTATAAGCGATGAAAAAGATATCGGCCTTGTGGTTTCCCTCCTCATCCTCCATCCTCATGGTACCGGCGGTGGCCGTATAACTGATGGTCTGCCCTCCGATGCTTACCTGGTGCCGGGTTACCGAAAGCTGGTCGCCGGCAGATAATGCATTCGTTACTGAAGGAACGGCTGTGATCAACGCCAGGATCAGAATGAACAATAAGGCATGTGGAGCGGTAGAAGTCATGGCTTTACAGGTTTATGGATAATTGGCAGCAGAACGTCTCGTTCAATATCGCATCAATGCGCCACTTACACAAACCTTAGCACAGAACCCTTCGCTTTTAGCTGATTCATTTTTGTTTGTAGATATTCCACATACTTTCAACCAATTCTGAAAGGCCGGAGTGTTGTGCTTTCCAGTCGATCGTTGTTTTTGCCAGTGCGGATACTGCCACCAGTTCGGCCGGATCACCTTCACGGCGACTTGTAATATCATACGCAACACGACGCCCGCTAACTTTTTCCGACTCACTGATTACTTCCAGAACGGTATAACCTTTACCGGTCGCCAGATTTAAAACCAGATCCCGCTTTTCCGACTCCAGATATTCCATGGCCTTTACATGCGCAGTCGCGAGGTCGTTAACATGTATGTAGTCCCGAATGCATGTTCCATCGCGGGTTGGATAGTCATTACCGAATACATTCATTTTAGGACGGATACCTGCGGCTACTTCCATCACGATGGGCAGCAGATTTGCAGGATTCCTCTCCTTGCCGGTAATCCGACCATGAATATCGTAGCCGGCAGCGTTAAAATATCGCAATGCCGCATAGCGCAGATTTCTCAAGCGACTGTACCATTCCAAAGCCTGTTCAATTGCCAGTTTGGTATAACCGTAATAATTGACCGGTTTCAGGGGATGCTTTTCATCAATGGGTAAATATTCCGGGTCCCCGTATGTCGCGGCAGATGAGGAAAAGACAAAGTTTTTAATGTCGTGCTCCATCATCATATTGAGCAGGTTCAGAGTGGCTACGGTGTTGGCGCTGGTATATTTTTCCGGCTCCTGCATCGATTCTCCGGCTGCCTTCAGGGCTGCGAAGTGAAAAACTGAATCGAACGGATCTGAGGTACTACCGTCAAACAGCCTCTTGAGAAGGGCAAGATCTTGCATATCTCCCTCAATCAGCCTTGCGCGTTCATCCACATTCTCGCGCATCCCCGTTGAGAAATTGTCGAGAATTGTAACACTGTGCCCGGAATCGATAAGTTCGTAAACAATGTGTGAGCCGATGTAACCGGCACCACCTATAACCATGATATTCATATACTTATATTGCTTTATGAAGTTTACAGTGTATGCGTTCAACAGGTTGATAAAAACAGCATCTGAATTATTTTGTTAAAATGAACAAACCCTGCACCATTTTAAAACAAATACAGAAAATTCGGCTGCCTTTTCTTGTGCTTACAATAGCTGTTTCCGGCTGTACGGCGCATAAAGGTGATCAATCTTACTTCGACGTACATGAAATGCAGGATACAACCTGCTGCTCAAAAGTCAACAGATTTAAGTTCATTTTTGACGTACTTTTTAATGTCAACTATTACCAATAAGATCAATTATCAACAGATGGATAAAGAAAGTCGCCGTACCGGCAATATAACACTCAAAGAAGTGGCAGAGGCCGTCGGCGTTTCAACCATGACCGTCTCCAGAGTTATTAACAACCGGCCGAATGTTGATGAAAAAACCAGGAAAAAAATCCTTGAAGCAGCCAAAAAAATGGGCTACACCCCAAATCATGTTGCCAAAAGTCTTGTCTCAAGCAGAACATATACCATTGGGGTTATTATACCAGAGATTTCCCATTCCTTTTTCCCGGAAGTTGTAAGAGGAATCGAAGAAGCAACCAACAACAAGAATTATCAGATTTTCTTAACCAATACGTCCGACAACTTCGGGAAAGAACAGAAAGTTCTTAATGCCCTCAGATCCAAAAGAGTGGATGGAATACTGGTTTCCAGCAGTCTGACAACCGACGATTTCAGTTTCTACAAACTGATAATCAAATCGGGTTTACCTCTTGTTTTTTTTGATCGTGGCATCGAAGATATTGGCGCCAGTTGTATCGGAGTGAACGACAAAACGGCCTCCCGTCAGATTACCGAGCACCTGATCAGTCATAAATACAAGAGGATTGGATATCTGAGCGGGCCAAAACGGGTATCAATTGGTAAAGAGCGATTTAATGGCTATATCGAAGCCATGACCAGGCACAATCTCGAAATTGATGAGCGGCTGATAATCGAGAATGGTTTTAACGAAAAATGTGGTTACGCAGCCATGAATGAATTGCTGGCACTCCCGAAAGAGATCTGGCCCCGCGCTGTTGTGGCTGTGAACGATCCCGTAGCGTTTGGTGCAATGGATGCTATCAGGGAAGCGGGTTTGAGTATACCGAATGATATCGCGATCGTCGGCTTCACAGATGATATAAGAGCCAAACTTGTGGCCTGCCCTCTTACCACTGTTCAGCAGCCTGCATATGAAGTCGGGAAAAAAGCAGCATCAAAACTGATCAGAACGATCGAAAATAAGGATGAACCCGTTGAAACTGTGGAATTGATAACGAAGCTTGTTATCCGGAAATCCTGCGGGTGTTAATTACCAGGATAAAAATGTGACATTTTGCACTAAACCTTTTTTTTATTAGTTTCGAATGTTAGCGATAACATAAATTATGTTCTCTGATCGGGATTTTTTTTTGCGTCTTGGATAACTGATAGAACAACGATTCTTTCTCTACTGCATCCACCAACCACATAATGCCATACCCATGCAATTCTCCGCGATAGATTTTATTGTCTTCTTCGGCTATTGCTTCATCATCCTGTTTCTTGGTCTGTTTATAGCCAACCGAAAAGCTACAGGCGACGCCGAAGGATACTTTCTCGCCAGCAAGTCTCTTCCATGGTGGGCGATCGGAACTTCCCTGATTGCCGCAAACATATCGGCTGAACAGATGATTGGCATGGCCGGATCCGGTTTTGCAATCGGCCTCGCTATTGCCAGCTACGAGTGGATGGCTGCCCTGACCCTGATACTGGTGGCCAAATACATGATCCCGATATTTCTGGACAAGGGCATATACAGTATGCCGCAGTTTCTGGGTGTTCGCTATGATGAGCGGGTACGGGCCATTCTGGCCATATTCTGGTTATTGGTATACATATTTGTAAACCTTACCTCTGTTCTCTATCTCGGAGCGCTTTCTATGGAGACCATTCTCGGTTTTCCACTCATCTACGGGATCATAGGTCTGGCACTTTTTGCTGCGATTTATTCCATCTACGGCGGACTTAAGGCCGTGGCCTGGACAGATGTGGTTCAGGTAGCCTTTCTTGTTGGTGGTGGATTATTAACCACCTGGCTGGCCCTGAATGCTTTCAGCGGGGGAGATGGTGCCATTGCCGGATTCATGAGTCTGTTCCGCGAGGTGCCTGGTCATTTTGAGATGATTCTTTCCCGGGGTCATGAGTTTTACTATGAATTACCCGGATTAAGTGTTCTCCTCGGGGGGCTGTGGATTGCCAATATCAGTTACTGGGGATGCAATCAGTATATCATACAGCGGGCACTCGCGGCAAAGAGTGTGGAAGAGGCACAAAAAGGCCTGATGTTTGCAGGTTATTTAAAACTGCTCATGCCCATCATCGTAGTTATTCCCGGAATTGTCGCTTTTGGTTTTGGCGCGTCACTGCTTCGGCCGGATGAGGCCTATCCTTGGCTGCTTGGCGAATTTGTACCGATCGGCCTTCGCGGACTGGCCTTTGCCGCCCTGATCGCTGCCATTGCTTCCTCCCTGGCTTCCATGACCAACAGTACCTCGACCATTTTTACCATGGATATCTACAGGGTGCATTTTAACAAGCAGGCTTCCGAAAAAACACTGGTACTCACAGGAAGGTTAGTCAGCTTTGTCGCTCTGTTAATCGCCGTGATGGTGGCTCCACTGGTTGAAAATTTTGGTCAGGCATTCCAGTTCATCCAGGAATTTACGGGATATGTAAGCCCCGGAATTGTGGCCATTTTCCTTCTTGGTTTGTTCTGGAAGCGGGCCACTCCTAACTCCGCGGTATGGGCTGCCATTTTAACCATCCCGTCCGGGTTTGCCCTGCGCTGGCTTTTCCCGACTCTGCCGTTTCTGGATCGTATGGGTATCGTATTCCTTTTCCTTAGCCTTGTTATGGTAGCCATCTCGTTATACGAAACCTCAGACAAAGACCCGAACGCTATTGAATACAAGGCAAATATGTTCCGCACCGAGACCAGCTTCAACATCGGATCAATCGGTATCTGTGCGATTTTAGTCGTCCTTTACATCCTTTTCTGGTAATTACATGCAGGAACTTCAGGCGAAAATATTGACAAAACATTCAGACCGTTATGCCGGTGAAACCCTTCTGGTACGCTCACCGGGAAGGGTAAACCTGATCGGCGAGCATACCGACTACAACAATGGTTTCGTGCTCCCGGCGGCGATAGATAAAGCCATTATACTGGCACTATCCAAAAACAGCGATAATCTGATCCGGCTTAACTCGGCTGACATGGAACCCGGCTATTTTGAAACCCCGGTTCTCAAAAGTTATAAAAAAACGGGTGTCCACTGGGCCGACTACATCATCGGAGTTGTCGACGAACTACAGAAAGACGGTTTTCACACCGGAGGTTTCGACTGCACCTTTGGTGGTGATATACCCATCGGTGCCGGGCTCTCATCTTCTGCAGCCCTTGAGGGGGGTGTTGCCTTTGGGCTGGCCAGACTGTTTGATTTTGACCTGTCGCTGCTGGCCTTAACGAAAATAGCCCAGCGAGCGGAAAACAACTTTGTGGGGGTACAATGCGGCATAATGGACCAGTTTGCCAGCCTGCACGGTGAAAAAGACAGGGTCATCAAACTGGATTGCCGGTCACTGGACTATGAGTTGTATCCTTTTCAATGGGATCATACCCGTGTATTGCTCTGCGATACAAAAGTGCGCAGAACATTAGCCGGCTCCGAATACAACATCCGCCGCCGGCAATGCGAGGAGGGTGTCGCCATTATAAATAAATCGGATCCCTCTGTGCGAAGTCTGCGCGATGTCACTTTCCATCAATTAGAAAGCCATAAAGACAAGATGGATGCGGTGGTGTACAGGCGATGCCGGTATGTACTTGAGGAAAACCAGCGCGTAACGGATGCATGCACCATGCTTCTGGAAAACGACCTGGCCGGGTTTGGACAAAAAATGTATCAGTCGCATTACGGCCTCAGAGATGATTATGAAGTGAGCTGCCGTGAGCTCGACATCCTCGTTGAAGCTGCCGAGCAGATCGACGGTGTTCTCGGAGCCCGTATGATGGGCGGCGGTTTCGGTGGATGTACCATCAATCTTGTTCTGGATAACACTCTGGAGGATACCATCCGGCAAATTCAAACATATTACCATGAGAAAACCGGGAAAGAGCCGGGCTTTCATATTGTACAGATCGGCCAGGGCACACATCTTGTGACCGAACTGGCTGATGACACAAAAAGCAGCTGATTAAGAGCTGATACAACGGTGGCCCCGGCGGGCTGCACTCCGTTGTCTGGGACATCATTGCAGTTCACAAAAACAAACTGGTTTTACGTTATCTCTCCGAAGATGGCGATAACGGATACCCGGGATATCTGGACATCAACGTTTTTTTTAGTCTTAACGATGATGGGGAGTTGATCATGGATTATTGAGCTTGAAACCACAGAACCAGGGCTGCAATTCTACTCTGCAAATGCACTGGATGGTGCCGATATCGGCAGAGAAGGAGTTCCCTACGAATCCAGAACTGCATTTTGCCTTGAACCACAGCACTTTCCCGACTCACCCAATCAGCCCGCTTTTCCAGGTGTTATTCTGGAGTCCGGGGAGATATTCAATAGCACTTCTGTCTATCGCTTTAAAACCGGCACAAAAAAGCCCCTGACATCACCATAAACGATTAAACATCAGGGGCTTGAATTCGGCGTGGGACCGGCCGGAATCGAACCGGCGACACATGGATTTTCAGTCCATTGCTCTACCAACTGAGCTACAGTCCCTAAAAGGACAGAATGGAAATATACAGCGGTTTTACCCATAAATGAAAGACTGCAAAGGTAAAATTCAGATTTTCCGTTAATCTGCCGGTGTCCTGGCTTTTATTTCAGCATGCTGGCAGTATTCGGGCCCGAATATCGCCGGGTCGCTACGTCTCAAGAATCGGATATCAAAAAGTCGCGATCCGGGCCAAAACGGGATTCATTTGATTTAACGATTCATGAGACGTACCGATTTACTTTGAGCCTGCACTTTGGGGTTTAAGCGCCTCATCACCAATTTTAATGTCTTTGAGCCTCATCTGCAGGTTTGTACGGTTGTTCCAGGTGTTTTCTTCAAGCACATAAGCCAGGTTAAGCCCGCCTTCACCACACTCCCGTACATCCGGCAGGAATTTGTGCATATTGAACCCGATGGCATCCAGCGGCGTCGTGCCGTTCTGGGCTACTTTCATCTTCAGGTGCCCGTTGCCAACCACGGTCGGGTTCCCCACTACACGAAGGTTACGGCTTACGAATATGGGTTTAAGGTTTTGAGGGCCGTAGGGTTCAAACTGGCTCAACTGTTTCCAGAAGATGGGTTTGATGTCACCCAGATTCAGGTCGGCATCGATTATCAGCTCCGGATCCTGCTCGTCGAGGCCCAGGCGTTCCATTACGATCTCCTCAAACCGCTCCTTGAAGGCATCCAGGTCTTTCGCGTCCAGGGTGAGGCCGGCCGCGAACTCGTGTCCGCCGAACTGAACCAGCAGGTCGTCGCACTCCTTTAGCGCGTTGTATATGTTGAATCCCTTGATGCTCCGGGCCGATCCTTTTACCATGCCATCCACCGTACTGAGCATAACCGTTGGTCGGCAGTAGATGTCGACCAGGCGCGATGCTACAATGCCGATCACACCCAGGTGCCACTCGGGGTCGTGCAGCACAACAGACGATGATTTGTCCATGTCGTAATGGGAGTCGATGAGCACCATCGCTTTTTCCATGGTCAGGTTATCGGTATCGCGCCTGCGCATGTTCACGGCCTCGAGCTCTGTCGCAAAAGTTATGGCCTCATTCTCCGAATCGGTTATCATCAGTTCTACGGCCAGTTTTGCGTCGCCCATGCGGCCCGCCGCGTTAATGCGTGGACCGATCGAAAATACAATCTGGGATGTCGATATTTTTCCTATACCCATCTTGATATGATCGGCCAGAACCCTCAGCCCGATCCGCGGATTTGTATTCAGTTTTTCGAGGCCCAGGCGCATAAGCACCCTGTTTTCATCAACAATCGGCACAATATCGGAAGCGATAGACAGGGCCACCAGGTCGAGGTACTGGTTTGCCGTTTCCATGGGCAGGCCAAGCTCCTTCAGGGTGGCCTGGGTCAGTTTGAAACCCACTCCGGCACCCGACAGGCCATCGAAGGGGTAGGTACAGCCGGGCCGTTTCGGATCGAGTACAGCCACACAGTCGGGGATTTCGGGACCGGCATTGTGGTGATCGCAGATGATGAGGTCGAGGCCCAGTTTTTTCGCCATTTTCGCCTCTTCAACTGCCGTAATGCCGCAATCGACCGAAACAATCAGCTTCGCACCCGATTTTTTGGCCTCCTCGATACCATCAATACTGATTCCGTAACCGTCCTTAAACCGGTGGGGTATATAGTAATCGACGTGCACCCCAAAGTTCTTCAGGAAACTGTACATGATGGCGGTCGCAGTAGTCCCGTCGACGTCGTAATCGCCGTAAACAAGCACCCTTTCATGATTTCGGATGGCATGGGCAAGGCGGCTGGCCGCTTTTCCCATATCCTTCATCAGAAAAGGATCGTGCATTAACCCGGCGGTGGGCCGGAAGAAGGCTTTGGCCTGATTAAAGGTGGTAACACCCCGGATGGCGAGAAGCCTGGCGATGGTCTCGGACACGCCGAGCTCACGCCGTAGTCTGAACACAGCTTCCCCGTCATCAGGTTTTGCATAAACCCAACGTAAAGACATAATAGTTCTCTTTTTCTTTTTATTAACATGAAGGGAGTCCCGGCTGTCATACCGGTGAAACCGCATCGCTGTGTCCGGCGATTTTCTTTTTCGAATTACGCCAATATTAACAAATTTGAGCCAATAAAGGTACTGCGACTATTTCACCATTTCCATCACCCCGACTGTTACAACCACTGATAATTATTGTTATAGAGCCTTCTCGGGGTCAATTCTTACAAAGAATTATTATTCATTTTCCCATATTTATCACATTCAGTCTCCCTATTTTTACAGTTAACCACGCAACAACCCAAAAACTTGCCCGATTTGTCCGTACCACCAGTATTTATGTCAGAACAAGCCTACCCCATCTATGCCGACACCTACCCCTCCCTGGTTTTTTACCTGAAAAAGGAGCTGGAATCGATCGGAGTATCCGGCTGGACAGAGACGGGGCAGGGACTGATTGGTGAAGCAGGTGATCTGGACCTCTACAAGCTCATCATCCATTCCCGGCTGGCCCTTCGTTTTCATAAAGTGCTGCACCGGTTCCCGGCATCCGAAACTGACGAACTGCAAAAAGCCTGCCGGGCAGTTGACTGGACCGGCTTGCTTACACTTAGGCGCAAATTCACTATCAGACCGCTGTTCAGTGTGAGCGGCAAGGATGTAAACGAGGTAACCGATGCGGTAAAGAGTGGTATACTCAGTTACTATCAGGAGGAATTTCAGGTTGAACCCGGCGAAGACGATATCAACCCACCGCTTTCTGTGGGAGTGGCCGTGCTGGAAAATGATGAGGTACTGGTTATGCTTGATGCGGTCGGTGAACCGCTTAGCAACCGGGGCTACCGGGTGCGCAAAACAAGCCCCCTCGATGAGGTTATGGCTGCCGGGCTCACCCGCCTCTCGGGCTGGGACCCCGAAACGGTGCTCATCAATCCCATGTGCGGCGATGGGGTGATTGCCACAGAAGCGGCCTTTATCGCCAAAAACAAGGCACCTGCCCTGCACCGCAAACAGTTTGAAATCCTGCACTGGCCCTACTTCCGCAGTGCTATGTGGAAGTCGATGCTCGACGAAGCGCAGCGGCAGGCAGGCAAGGAGGGTTTTGTTGTTGAGGCATCCGATCCCGACGGGCGTACGCTCGATATGGCACGGCTGAACATCAAACAGGCACGGCTGGCCAGGAACATCCACGTAAAAAAAACCGACCCGTCACGGATTTTCATGCCCGAACAGCGCGGTGTAATTTTGATGCATTTCCCGACACAGCAGGGCCACGGGGCCATCACCTGGAGGAATATTGAGCTGGATGCGCTCATCTCGAAAATGAAAACCCTTGCCCCTGAATACCGCCTGGCTGTGTTTACTGACGATGCTGTGCTGAAGACAAAACTGGCATTCAGCACACAGAAAGAGATAGAACTGACCTATAAGGATACAGACTATGAATTATTGATCTATCAGTTTTAGGTCTATTTATACCGATGCGGCGAATATTCGGATTTTCGGTTCCGACGTTTATTCAAACCGATGTTGCGGGAATCCGGATTCAGATCCCAACATTTCTGCAATCCGCTTTTAATGAGTTTAAAAAACATTTTTACGGTTTCCGGTTAATAGTTATAATATCCCTCCGTATCCATCCGGCAAAGAGATAAATATGCTTGAGACCATAGAGTCGTTTTCCGAAAAGTTTGCAAACCTGGCCTGGGGCTTCCCCCTGCTCATTCTGCTTATAGGCGGCGGGTTGTTTTTTGTGATAATCTCCCGATTTCAACCCTATTTCTATCTGGGGCACAGCCTGAAAATACTGACCGGCAAGTACGATGATCCGGAGGCCGAAGGCGACATCAACCACTTTCAGGCTCTCAGCGCCGCACTTGCCGCGACTGTGGGCATGGGAAATATTGGTGGTGTAGCCGTAGCTATTACCATGGGCGGGCCGGGCGCCCTTTTCTGGATGTGGGTGAGCGCCATGGTGGGCATGGCCACGAAATTTTTCACCTGCACGCTCTCTATCATGTACCGTGGCAAGGATTCGTCCGGCAAGCTGCAGGGCGGCCCGATGTACGTTATCATGGAGGGTCTTGGGAAAAACTGGAAACCCCTCGCGGTTTTCTTCAGCGTTTGCGGCCTGCTCGGTTGTACGCCCATGTTTCAGGCCAATCAGCTCACCCAGATTCTGCGTACCGAGCTCATCATACCGATGGGCCTGATGGGCGAGTCGCAATTGACGGCCGATCTGATTGTTGGTATTATTCTCGCCATGATCGTATCCCTGGTCATTTTTGGGGGAATCAAGCGTATTGGTTCCGTAGCCGCAGCGCTCGTACCGGCAATGGTTTTAATCTATGTAATAGCAGTACTCTATATCATCTTCATGAACCTGGGGGATGTACCCTCATACCTGCACCTGATCGTTACAGATGCGTTTAAAGGTGAGTATGTAAACGATTCAGCCGTGTTCGGAGGCGCGGTTGGCGCAGTTATCATTATGGGCGTGCGGCGTGCGGCTTTTTCTAACGAGGCCGGTATCGGAACGGAGTCGATGGCACACGGGGCGGCCAAAACTAAGGAACCCGTACGCGAAGGGCTGGTGGCGATGCTGGAACCGGCCATCGATACCCTGCTGGTCTGCACCATGACCGCCCTTGCAATCCTTATGACCGGCGTATGGACATCCACCGATGCCGATGGTGTTACCCTTACTGCCCGGGCTTTTGCTTCAGAGATGTCGTATGTCGGTATCGGTCTGCTCATCATCTGTGTTACCATATTCGCGCTCACCACCATGTTCACCTATTCCTATTACGGAACGAAGTGCCTCGGTTTCCTTATCGGAGCCGAAAGGCAGCACTACTACAATTATTTTTACATAGTCAGCATCGTTTTCGGTGCAATCGCTTCCATTGATGCCGTAATTAACGTGCTCGACAGCGCATTTGCCATGATGGCCATCCCGACAATGCTATCATCCATTCTGCTGGCTCCAAAGGTGGTGAAGGCAACCCGAACCTATTTCGCGAACTATAAAGATCTCGATTGATTACCGGGGGCTGAACCGGTATTCATCTTTCATTGGCCTGCGCACATTTATTGACCTGCGATGCTGCAGCGATCCGGACCGGACACTTAAAACACCACTTTGATCTTCAGTGCATCTTTAAGGATCTTCTCATAGGCACGGGAGCTGATCTCAACACAGCCGAACCTGCCGAGGTGGTCGGTGTAAAACTGAACATCCCACAGCACAAATCCGTTTTCGGTCAGATGCCGGTGGCAGAACAAAAGGGCCGCTTTCATGGCATCCTTTTCCGACTGGAACATGCTTTCAGCGAAAAAAGCACCCCCGATGGCCACACCATAGAGCCCGCCGGCCAGTTTGTCATCCAGGTACACCTCAACCGAGTGGGCGGATCCACATTCATGCAGGGCAATGAACGATTTCTTCAGGTTTTCTGATATCCAGGTACTCTCCCTCGCTGCACATCCTTCAATAACCCCCCTGAAATCACGGTCTATGCCCGGTGTGTACCCCGCCGACCGTATACGTCGCATATCCCTTTTCGACAGCCGGAATCCGTTGAGCGGTATAATTCCCCTTTTTTTTGCAGAATACCAGTTCACCTCATCTGCACTCACAGATTCAGCCATGGGAAATATTCCCATCCGGTATGCCTCGAGTAGAATTGATGATGGAATGATACCCATAAATACCAAGGTTCTGTAAGCGCTTTTTTCGGCTTTAGAGGCACTATAGCCTGAAATATCAATTGCATATAAAACACATTATGAGTATCAAAACAGCACCGGAAAAGTCTACAGGCTACGACAAATCAGTGTTCGAACTTCTCGAGGTAAAAGAGCACGAACAGGTAATTTTCTGTTCGGATCCGAAGGTGGGGTTAAAAGCGATTATTGCCGTGCACAATACAACCCTCGGACCAGCTCTCGGAGGCACACGGATGTGGCCCTATAAATCGGAGCAGGAAGCCCTTGTCGATGTGCTCCGCCTCTCACGCGGAATGACCTACAAGGCCGCTGTTGCCGGTCTGAACCTGGGCGGTGGCAAAGGGGTGATCATTGGCGATCCCAAAACCGAAAAGACGGAAGCCCTCTTCCGCTCGTACGGACGATTCGTTGAGGGTCTTGCAGGCCGTTACATTACGGCAGAGGATGTTGGCATCGATGTGCGCGACATGGAGTGGGTGCGCATGGAGACCAAATACGTAACCGGGATCTCACGGGCACTGGGCGGAAGCGGCGATCCTTCTACCGTGACCGCCCTCGGCTGTTATGTTGGCATGAAGGCATCGGCCAAAAGGGTATTCGGCAACGATTCCCTGAAAGGGAAAAAAGTAAGCATACAGGGTGCGGGACATGTAAGTACACATCTGGCCAATTACCTTCGCAAAGAGGGCGCTAAAATCTACGTCAGCGACCTGTATCCTGAAAAGGTGAACCAGATTGTAACCGATACAGGTGCCATAGCTGTTGATGTGGATGAAATCTACGATCTGGATGTAGATATTTTCAGCCCCTGTGCACTTGGCGGCATCCTCAACAGCGCTACTATACCCCGCCTGAAATGCTCCATTATAGCCGGATGTGCCAATAATCAGCTTGCAGAAGAAGATATTCACGGTCCGATGCTCATCGACAAAAACATTCTTTACGCTCCCGATTATGTTATCAATGCCGGCGGGCTGATCAATGTGGCCAATGAGCTGGAAGGGTACAACCGCGATCATGCGCACGATCAGGCCATGCGAATCTACGATACCCTGATCGATATCTACAAGCATGCTGAAGAAGAGGGGATCCCGACCTATGCGGCCAGCAACGAACTCGCTCTTAAGCGGCTCAGGCAGATTGGCAGGATCAAGTCTATCTACGCATCCAAAAGCCGGTTCTCGGGTCGCCTGGGCGAGCTGAACATAGGCACCGGAGCAAACAGCCTCTGAATCCATATCTTTGGGAATGAACAAAAAAGAGAATTTTCTTAAAAAAGACCGGATCCTGAAAGCTGTTACATCCGACAAGTTCTTCAGAATAAGTGTGGTCAAAACAACCGATGTTGTAAGGGATGCGCAGAAAAAGCACAATCTGTCGCTTATCAGCAGTATCATACTGGGCAGGGCGCTTACCGGCGCCATGCTGCTGGCATCCGATTTAAAGAATGAGGAACGCGTATCGCTCCGGATCGAGGGCAGCGGCCCGATCGGTCACCTTATTGCCGAAGCCAACAGCAGCGGCGAGATACGCGGCTATGTTCTGAATCCCGCCGCGGTGCTGGATCCGGTGAACGGGGCCGTAATCGGCGACGGGCTCGGGCTAGGCCTGCTCACAGTTTCAAAAGTACTTTATAACGAAGCACGCCCCGTAAACGGTACCGTCGAACTCATCAGCGGAAATATCTCCGAAGATCTGGCCTATTACCTCTTTCAGTCGGAGCAGATTGCCTCGGCTGTAAGCGTGGATGTTAGCCTCGATAATAACGGGATTGTGAACCATGCAGGTGGGGTACTGATACAGGCGTTGCCGGGTGCTCCGGCCGACAAAAGTGAACTGCTGCAGCAGAACCTGAGGGAGATGAAAACCATCAGTTCACTGCTGCGCGACGGCAATTATGTGGATGATATCCTCAGAATTGTAACCCGGCCCTATGAGGTGAAAGAATTATCCAGATACCCGGTTCACTTTTTCTGCCGGTGCAGCAAAGAACGGTTCAAAAACGCCCTATACCTGGTTGAACTGGATGAACTGGTAGATATGTCGGATGAAGGCCACGATCTGGTCTGCCATTTTTGCAACAGCACGTACCATATATCCGGTACCGAGATCGGTGAGATCATTCAGGACCTGAAGATCAAGATGAACTGAAGCAGTGAGCCTGCTTAAAATTCAGGCTGCCGGGAAATTGAGCCTAAGGCGCCGAAATGAGCACTATATCTTCGGCAACAAGGCCCTTCTCGTTCTGCACCAGGTCGAACTCAAAAATCAGGTCCCTGCTGGGCAGGAATGAGCTGTCGAAGTCGGTTTCAAACTGCGATACATGGGCAAAAACGGTTTTGTAGGGCGATTCCGACGACCGGGAATCCGTTATCCACAGATTGTCGTCGATGCGTGCCATGTAGCGTAGGAAACCGTAACCGTCTGAGTGGGAAAAGTCGTAGCAGACCCCGCGCACTCTTGAACCCACTGTACCCCATTCATAGGGCGATTTAACCGGCAGCAGCCCGGGAATGGTATAGCCCGAAATGAACATGTCGACAGACCGTTTTAGCCCGAGCGGCACATTGTCGAAACCGATCATCTCAACCCTTACCCCCAAATTCTGAACAGCATTCACCACATTGATGAATGCCTCCTCATTGGTGAGAATGATTATCCTGTCCATCTCGGCGGCCTGGGTCAGGATATCGGTGGCCATGTGGATGTCGAGGGCGCTTTTTTTAAGGCGGTCGCGTGAATCTGTTTCGGGATTGAATTTCATGGGTTTCTCAATCACCTTGTACTCAAAATCGCGCAACACTTCACAGAACCGGGATGTTTTAACCTTATAATTCTGATCTTCCTTCGCCCTGTCTTTATCGAAAGCCAGATAGGCATGTAACCGGCTCGGCACGCTGCCATCGCGACAGGCAAATTTTCTGAGAATATCGTATCTGAGCCCGAATCCACCGTTTAGTGTAACATCGACTGCGTCGACATAAATACCAACTTTTCTGCTTTTCATGTAATTATTCCGTTTAATAATAATAATCCGGATGTGCTGATTTCCGGATGGTTAATACTTGCTTGTCGAATTCTTAAACTATATATCTATTACGTGCCCGGGTGCGAAAATTATATATCAGGCCTTGCTAAAATATCTGAACTGTACGAAACAGAGAACCGTTAATGCGGCCCCGCCAGTTAAAAATAGTAGTAATTTGATGTGAATGCTAAAATCATTTACCGGCCAATAAGTTCCGTACAAAACGGGACCGAGGCTTACAGCCATCATTGCAAACGCCCTGCCCCACTGGTATGATACGGGAAAAACGCGCCGGCTTCGAACATACAGAATAGCACACATGCTGGCATAACAGGCCAGTGTGGCCAGTGCCGAGCCTGTCATCCCCAGTTTGGGAACCAGTAACAGGTTCAGCAACACCGTAACCACAGAACCTGCAATCGTGATTCCGGGAAGTTCAATCGTTTTTTCGCGGATAAATATGCCCGCCGACAGATTCACGAACCATCCCTGGAACCAGTACGCCAGCAGCAGCCACGGTACGATGGAGAGGCCCATCCAGTAGCGGCTGTCGATAATGGTTGCATCGAGCAGTGGCACGTTGATCCGTACTATCTCATGGGCAAACAGCCCTACCGTGAGCACAACAACTGCCGCCACATAGTTGAAATAACGAAAAACATCCCGGAAAACCAGAGGGGCATCGTCGGCGGTGGCGTGCCGCATAAAGAATGGCTGCCAGGCCAGCTTGAACATCTGTACCACAATCAGCATGAAAATGGCTAGCTTGTAGCACGCGTTATAGATTCCGGTGATATCCTCTGGCGAGTACCCCGCCCCGTAGATCCGGGTGATGTCGGCAACAGACATGGCGTTCAGGAAGAACCGGTCGAGCACCTCATTTATCGCGAACCCGATACCGTTCGGCACATAGGGAAGGCCGAACAGCAGGGCCGTTTTGAGCAGATCATAACTCCATACACCCTTGTATTTCGGCAGGGTTATCACGAACAGAACTCCCGTAGAGAATAATGAGGCTATGATATTACTGATCAGAATGGCTTCCAGGCCCCATCCCAGCCCGATCACCAGGTACAGGTTCAGCCCCACATTTATTGCCACATTCACCAGCCGTATGCTGGCATAGCTCACGGCTTTTCTGACAAGCCGCAACTCGGCATAGGGAACAATACCGAGGGCATCCAGCCAGATGATTACCAGCATCATAAAAAAGAGGTTCCCGCCGCCACCGTAGAGGCTCATCAGGGGCATTATTACCGGTGCAGCCAGCCACAGAAGCCCGCACAGGCCGGTTCCGATGCCCAGCAGCGACAGCTGAACGGTTTTGAAAACGTCGTCGGAACGCCCCCGGTCTGCGGCATACCGGATGTAAGACGACTCCATCCCGAAGGTGTAAATTACGTTCAGGAATACGATGGCCGCATAGATAAGCCCTATTACACCGTATTCGGCCGGGTTAAAAAACTTGGTGTAAAATGGAACCAGCAGGTAATTGATAAAGCGGGCAACAACCCCGCTCAACCCGTAGATCACCGAGTCGGATAACAATTCCCTGATGCGGCTCAATTAGCTGATTCCCGGCGTTTTTTGATGATCAGTTCGGCGGCCCGCACACCAAGACTATAACTGTCGAACCCCAGGCCGGCTATCACCGCATCGCAGGCACCGGCCGTGATCGAATGGTGGCGGAACTCCTCGCGGGCATGGATGTTGGAGATGTGAACTTCCACCTTTGGAACAGACAACATCGACAGGGAATCCCTGAGCGATACAGACGTGTGCGACAGCCCGCCGGGATTGATAAGTACCGCATCGTACGCATTGCTCAATGGCAGCCTCTGCAACTGGCTGATGAGGTCTCCTTCATGATTGCTCTGGAAGAATTCAAAACTGTGCTGCCCGAAGGCCTCCTGCAAAATGGACTCCAGGTCTTCAAGGGTCTGATGCCCGTAGAGCTCCGGCTCCCGTTTTCCCAGCATATTCAGGTTCGGGCCATTTACGACAAAAATTCTCATGGTTTCAACTCACTTCTGATTTTGGCGGCCACCTGCTCCATCTGCTCTTTCGACAGGTCGGCTTTTTTGCCAAGTGAAAAGGGTTGTGACGTTTTATAGATCGGAATAAGGTGGATGTGTGCATGAGGCACTTCCAGCCCCTGAACAATGAGACCGGTTCGGATGCATCCAAGGGCCCGGTCGATCGCCCTGGCAACATCCCTGGCATAGATCACCATCTCTGCGAGCAGGTCGTCATCCAGGTCAAACAGGTAGTCGACCTCCTTTTTCGGGACAACCAGGGTATGACCCTCGCTCGACGGGTTGATGTCAAGAAATGCAAAGAAACGTTCGTTTTCAGCTATTTTATAGCAGGGGATGTCGCCCCGGATGATTTTTGTGAATATCGTTGCCATACGCTTTGGATTTTGAGACACTGAGAATGTGAGACATCAGACGTGAGACATGAGACATCAGACGTGAGACGTGAGACGTGAGACATCAGACATGATATGTGGGATTTGGGATGTGGGGTGTGGGATATGTTTGCGGCCTGGGCTTTTGGGTTAAGATAGATAAACATTGCAATCACACCAACGCTGTGAATGTGTTTCGTTGAAATCAGGCGGCCGGAATCCAGGTGGCACCGGCGATGAAACCTTTTTTTTCGAGTTCGTTGGCGATGAGTGCCCGGGCTCCGGCTGAACCTACATAGGAAAGCACGAAGCATTTGTCGGGGGGCGGAAGCCCTGACGGCATCGAGACCGGAATACCGTGTATAACGGTGCCCTCCCTGTTCGGGTTTATATCGATGTAGCGGGTAACACGAATGCCTGTTTGCTGCAGCAGTTCAACCCGTTTCCGGGTGGTACGGCCGGCCCCCCATACCACAACATCCGGATGGTGTGGATTGTTTTGTGCAAGCCAGCGTGCCAGGTATCCGGTTTTTATGCTGTAAAATGCCATGAAAGCATACCTTGCGTCTGTTCTCGACAGGCGGTCGTCTCTGTCGCTCCAGTAGAAGAGTTTTTCGGGTACCTTCTCCATTCTCACCCCGGCCTCAAGCCAGCGCAGCCACAGCTCGTAATCTTCCGGAAAATTCCCGTTTCTGTACCCTCCATACTCATTTACGAGCTTTTTCCGGAACATCACCGCCGGATGGGCCAGCGGCGATTCGACGAACCGGTTCAGCGCGATTTCATCATGGGTAATAAGGGTGTTGATCCACGTTACATACCGGGCATAGCCGGCCTGCCGGCGGGCGCTGCCCCCGTGTTCAACAAGGCAGGATACCAGGTCTGTTCCGGGATTTCCGAGCAGGTGATCGTACTGCCGTTCGAGCCGGGCCGGCAGACTGATATCATCGGCATCCATGCGGGCTATAACCGGAGCCGATGCCTTCAAAATGCCTGTATTCAGCGCATCAACAATGCCGGTACCCGGATTTATAACCAGTACTATCCGCTTGTCGCGGGCGGCAGCGGCGGCAAGTATGGCAGCAGTTCCGTCGTCAGAGTTGTCGTTTACTGCTATGCACTCCCACGCTTTCAGGGTTTGTGCGGCAAGCGAATCAATTGCAGACTGAAGGGTTTCGCCGGCATTGCGAACCGGCATTACAACCGATACAAGCGGTTTGTCAGCTTCCATCATGCTTTAGTTGGTGTTTCAGAATACCCATCGATGCTCCACCTGATGTAAGTATTTCTGAGATCATCAATTTTACGGGAGAACCCCTCTTCGTCAAGTCCCTCCAGGCTCACAGGCTTGTCGAACCAGACGTTCACGGTACCGGAACGTGAGAGCAGTGCCCCGCCCGGACACAGATCCGCGGCACCTTCAATGAAAACCGGAACAACCGGTAGCTGAAGGTCCTCTGCAATACGGAATGCGCCTTTCTTGAACGTTCCAACAGGCATTTCGTGTTTTCTCGATCCCTCGGGGGCAACCAGCACAGACAGACCGTGCTTGCGCACGCGGCTGTACGCTTTCTGCAGTTCCATCACTGAAGCGGCTGAATTACTGCGGTTGATAAAAATCTGGCCGGTAAGGCGACCCATCAGAAAAAAAAAGGGGTTGTATTGCAGCTCATACTTCGCCACATACCTGACACGGGGCAGTCCCAGCGAAATGATGATGAACAGATCGAGTGTTGAGCTGTGATTCACGATGTAAACCACCTGCCTTTGTATATCGTTGTCACCGTAGTGTATCTTAAGCCGTACACCCAGCATCATCAGCATACTCATCCCCATAAACCTGCCCACATGGCGGATCAGCTCATTTTTCAGTTTACCAGCAGAAAGGATAAACAACACTATAGCCACAGTGCTTGCAAGAATCAGGATGATGAAAAAAAAGGGGATGGCAATCACCGATCGAAGCCGCGCAATAAGGCCGAAACCGGTATTTTTCTCATCCGCAGTGACTGCACTGTCCATAATTCATCCCGAAATTTGAATACGCCGGCTATTTCATTGCGGCAGTTGTATCAGCTTTTACCGAGCGCTTTTTCTATCCTGCTGAAAATTTCGTCGATGGTGCCGAAACCATCGATATAACTGACAAGGCCTTTTTTATCGTAGTAGGCAAGTACAGGAGCCGTCTCTTTATTATACACATCCAGGCGAATTTTCACCTTTTCAGGGTTGTCGTCGGAACGGCCTTCGCCCCGGCTGAGAATCCGGTTTACAAGTTCCGCTTCCGATACCTTCAGCATAAGGAATGCATCCAGCGAAGCGCCTTTTTTTTCAAGAAGGCTGTCGAACGCCTCAGCCTGAGGTACGGTTCTTGGAAAACCATCGAGGATGTAGCCTTCGGAATACTCCGGTCTGTCGAGCGCTTCAGCAACGAGGTCAACCACGGTTTCGTCGGGTACCAGCCGGCCCTGATCGAGTATTGTTTTAACTTTCACGCCAAGAGGACTCTGGTTCCTGATCGCAGCCCGGAACATTTCGCCGGTAGAAAGCTGCGGAATATTGTATTTGGTTTCAATTTTTTTGGCCTGGGTCCCTTTTCCTGCACCCGGAGGTCCGAATAAAATGATTTTCATTCCACTAATACCTGGTTGATATATACAAATATTTTGATGTATACAGGAATCATGCAACTCCTATATTTCATCCTCCAAAGATAAACAGCTTTACATCGACTATAAACTTCTTTTGTTGCCATTAGCGGCATCAGATTTTCACTCTTCAAAATTCCGGAATTATGGACTTTACAATGGCAGACCTGTTCGATCAGTTTTACGATATCCTGAACTATTCACTGTTTACTCTTAAGCAGACCGAGGTAACCGTTTTATCGATAGTTGTGTTTTTCGGCTTTCTTATCCTTTTCACCATTGCGGGCAAGGTGCTGAGCAGTGTGCTTTTCAACAGGGTGCTGAAGAAGGTATCGATGGATGATGGCATCCGCTATACCCTCACACGCATGACCAATTACACCATTGTTCTGATCGGCGTGGTCATAGCATTTCAGTTTCTTGGAATAGACCTGAGCGGCCTGGCCGTGATTTTCGGACTGCTGTCGGTGGGGATCGGTTTCGGCCTTCAGAATCTCACCTCCAACTTCATTTCGGGGTTGATCCTGTTGTTTGAACGTCCAATAAGCATCGGCGACAGGGTTGTCGTTAACGACATTGAAGGAGATGTGATCGAAATCAACATGCGATCCACAACCATCAGTTCTATTAACAACATCTCCATAATTGTACCCAATTCGGATTTCATATCGGGGCTGGTGGTCAATTACTCGCACGGTGACCCTAAAATCCGGATAGAGATCAGCGTGGGCGTATCCTACGATTCGGATCTCGACCTGGTGCTCAGCTCACTGAAGGAAGTTGCCATGCAAAATGAAGAAGTGTTGAAAAATCCGGTCTCTGAAGTGATGTTTACCGGATTCGGTGATTCATCCTGGGATCTGAAACTCCGCTGCTGGATCGGAAATCCCAAGCGGCATCCCTATGTCAGATCTGATCTCAACATAGCCATTGTTAGAAAATTCCGTGAAAAGGGAATCGAGATTCCGTACCCGCAGCGTGACCTGCATCTGCGTTCACCGCTACCTGTTCCGCATACTTCCGAAAAAGTGGCATAAATATAGTTTTACAGTAAACAGGCATTAATTACAGCAAACAGGCATTTAGGGTTGTGCCGGCAGCGGGTATATAAATACTACTTGACGCAGTGCGTAATAATGAGTAGATTAACGCAGTGCGTAAAATACTTTTATATGAAAAAACCACGGATCATAACGCGATATGAGAACCGGAAACTGTACGATACAGCCGAAAGCAGGTTCATAACCCTCACAAGGATCGGTGACCTGATCCGGCAGGGGGAAACGGTGAAGATTGTTGAAAAAGGCACCGGCAACGACATCACATCGAACACGCTTACCCAGATTATTCTTGACGAAGACCGGAAGGGCAAGGCATTTATTCCGGTTAAAATTCTTCACGATGTAATCAGGTGGGGCAACGATGTACTCGATACCGGAGTAGATCAGGTACTGCACACCTTTGATGATGTTGTTGAAAACAGCATCAGGCGGTTGCTGCCGGTTGCCGGCACCCGAGAGCTTGAGAACCTCCGTTCGCAGATAGGTCTGCTGGAGAAAAAGATAGAAGAACTTCTAATTAAACAGAACATTCACAAATCAGGAGATAAAAAATGAGCAACATTGAAAAAGTTGAAAAAAAAGTTGAGAAAGCTGCCGATAACCTCGCCGATAAAGCGCGTGAAATCTGGCTGGCCGGCCTTGGAGCCTTATCAGCTGTCGAGGAAGAGGGATCCAAATTTTACCACAACCTGGTAGATAAGGGAACCGAGTTCGAGAATCGCGGCAAAAAACAGGTCGATTCGATGTATAAAGATATCAACGACAAGTACAAAGACCTTGAAAAAAGAATTACCGACACCTTTGGCAAGGCCGAAGACAAGGTAGAAGACAACATGGCCCAGCTTGTTAAAAAAATGGGCGTACCAAGCCGTGAAGAGGTCAAAAGCCTGTCATCCAAAGTTGAAAAGCTGATGAAGAAAGTGGACGAACTGTCTAAAAAAATCGATAACAGCGACAAACAGACCACCAAAACCGGCAAAACTGCCAAGTAACATGTGACAACGGTTCCGGATATTCCGGGACCGTCTTTGTTTATCAATTCCACATCTTTACACGAATTGGAGCATCCGATATGAAAACCCGGATCGGAATAGCCTGCGCAGGCGGCGGCATTGAGGGTGCGGTTTACGAGATTGGCGCCCTCTGCGCGCTCGAAGATGCCATTCAAGGGCTTGATTTCACTAAAATGCACGTTTATGTGGGCGTAAGCGCCGGTGCTCTTATCTGCTCCAGCCTTGTAAACCACATCACGCCAAGGCAGATGAGCCTCAGTATTCTGTCACGCCAGGAAGGTGTTCACCCGATTACCCCTGAAGTTTTCTATACCCCCGATATCGGCGAGTATTTCAGAAAGGTGACCCGGATCCCCGGCGTATTGCTGGAAGCGATTCAGGAGTACATTATACACCCGGGCGACATCAGCCTGTCGGGTTCACTTTCAAGACTCTCGAAACTGCTGCCGGTGGGTATCTTCACCAATGCGCCGCTTGAGGAGTATGTGAGGACAAATCTGGCCATGAATGGCCGCACCAACCGGTTTCAGGAGCTTGAGACCATCCTGAGAATCATCGCCACCGACCTCAATTCGGGTCAGACAGTGGTTTTTGGCGTTGATCCACACGCCGATGTTACCATATCGAAGGCGGTACAGGCCAGTTCGGCGCTTCCGTTCGTCTATACGCCGGTACAGATAGGCAACCGCTATTACATGGACGGCGTGGCAAGGAGAACGGTACATGCCAGCGTGGCGCTGGAAGAAGGTGCCGACCTGGTAATCTGCATCAATCCGATCGTACCCTACGAGGCCATCGAAAACGACTTCGAAATCAAAGACCTGATCCGGAAAAACCTGATTGATGAGGGGCTGCCTGCCGTGCTATCGCAGACGTTCCGCACCATGATACATTCGAGAATGGGTGTGGGAATAAAAAGTTACGAATTCACTTATCCCGGCAGGGATATTGTGCTGATAGAACCCGGAAAGGAAGATTACCGGATGTTTTTCACCAACATTTTCAGCTTCAAAAACCGGAAAGAGGTCTGTGAACATGCCTATCAGACTACGCGCAAACAGTTGCTGGAACAAGCCGATGAATTGCAGCCCATTCTGCGGAAACACGGATTAACCCTTCGCACCGGGCATCTGCGCGATACCGGTCAGACCCTGTATAATACACTTGAACCCGGCGATTCCGAGATAAAGCGCACATTGGGCAAAACCCTTTTCGAACTCGATCAGCTGCTCAACACGCTCGACAAGGCGGTCTGATTTTCCTGATCATCTCCCAAAAACGGTGAACAGTACCGCCAGCAGGAACAGGGGCACCCAGATGAACCAGGCACCTCCCTGCACGATCGCGATCACTCCGCCTACTATACAGGCACCGGCCAGCACGCTGCTTCTAAGCCCGTCGAGGGGGCTTTCAGACGAACGGTTGTTTACACTGTCCTCAAATGTTCTGAGACCGTCGGCCATCAGCTTGGGAAGCCTTACGGCCATATCGATCAGTTCAGGTGTTCCGCGAATCAATTCACGGGTTAAGGAGGCCGTGCTGAACTGTTCCCTGAATATGTCGTTGATATGTTTCTGAGACAACGCGGGTACATCCAGTTTCGGGTTCAGGGCCAGTGCCACACCTTCGTAGGTAACCAGCGCCTTAACCATCAGGGTCATCTCAACAGGAAAAAACACCTTGTGCCGGGCACCGATACCAAGCGATTGTACAATCATTCTTGCCAGGCTGAAGTCACCCTGTGCTGAATGCAGGTAGTAACGCCGCTGCAGATCTGATACTGACCTGCGGAATTCATTGAGATTGCCGCCCTTCGAGACCGTAGCCATTGCTGTGAGGTAGCGGGCTGCACCTTCAATATCGCCGGTAACCAGTGCGTGAAAATAATAGAGCATCTGCCGGCGAGTTTTTTCCTCGAATCTGCCTACCATACCCAAATCGATGAATCCAACCTTTCCGCCCTTCATGATCATAAGGTTGCCCGGATGCAGATCGGCATGGAAAAACCCGTCTTTATAGAGCATTCTTATGATGGCCGCCGCCCCGTTTTGAATTACCAGTTCCTTGTCTTCGTCTGTAAGAAAATCGGCCATATCGGAATCGGGTTTTTTCCCTTCAAACAATTCCATGCAGAGTACATTTTCAGTGGAGTACTCGCGATATATTTTCGGAAAAAGGATGTGCGGATGATCGGCAAAATTCGCCGCGAATGTCTCTGCATTATCGGCTTCGTTGTTCAGATCGACCTCTTTGGCCGTATACTTGCAGAATTCGTCGATCAGCCGTTTCGGCTGGTACTGGGGAATACTCCAGCTCAGAAATTTACCCAGCATTTTGAGCAGGTTTATATCGGTAAGGATCAGGGATTTGATTCCCGGCTTTACCACTTTAAGTACGACCCTCTCCCCGTCAACTGTTTCAGCGTAGTGCGTCTGGGCGATGGAAGCCGAGCCCAGCGGCTCCGGGTCAATGTACCTGAAATACTCGTCGGGTGATTTTTTGTAGTTGAACTCAAGGATTTCACGGATCACCTCAAACGGTACAACGGGGAGCTTGTCGAGCAGGTTTTTGAGTTCAAGTGTGATGTTCCGGGGCAGGATATCTTCCCTGAGGGCCAGTATCTGGCCAAGCTTCACGTAGGTGGGCCCGAGCATTTCCAGCCTTTTCCTGAGCTGAACCGGAAACGGCAGGTTTCGGATATCCTTTTTTACAAGCGGTGCGGAGAGAAAGGCAAACATGCGCGACCATGGTGACCGTAAACCTTTTTTCCGTTCAGGCGGCAGGGCTTTCACATAGGCGATCATACCACCGCCAAAGATCGCGGAAACGTTTCTGTGTATCTGGAAAAAGCGCCTCAACAATCCTTTATAGGGCGAAAGGGGATCAAATTTATAGGGCGACTTCACCTGGCCGGTAAGTACGGAACGCTCCGGGCGGTAGGTACCGTCCATACCATTACTGCCTGTGGAGGCCGGGGCATCCTGTTTTACCGCTTCGTCCTGTTGATTTTCACCTGTCGTCATTGAAATGGGCACCTTGTAAAACGTAATTCACTCAAGATAGTGAATTCGGGGAAGATGCTGACAGATTCTGTTACTTGAGCAGTGTCATTTTGCGGGTCTGAATACCCGAATCGGTAGCGAGGCGGTACAGATAAACACCACTGGCAAGATCGGAAGCATTGAATTCCACCAGTTGTGTACCGGCGCTGAATTCCCTGTTACTGAAAAGTGTGGTGACCCTGCGGCCGAGTATATCATAAATAACCAGCGATGCATTACCCGAAGATGGCATGGTAAACCGGATGGTTGTTGACGGATTGAACGGATTCGGATAGTTCTGATCGAGTTCGGCGGCAAGCGGCAATTCGGTTGTTTCCACCTCAACGGTGTAGTCCATGCCTGTGTCGTGGCTGGAATTGACAACGGCTATCCCGATTTTTTCAATTTCCTCCCATGAACGGCCGGTTGGCACAATCAAAGTACCGGACCCGTCATCGGTGGCCAGATATTCGGCCACATCCCCGTTTTTCAAATAGATAAGAACGCCTGCACCGGGTACGCCGTTATGTGACATAACACGGATGTGGGCAATCCCATTTTCGCCGGCCGGTGGTTCAATCATAAAAAAGTTTGCCGAAAGCTTGTTCAGTGAGCGGTCGTGGCCATAGGTTACAAATTTCACGTCAGAGAACGTCTGTACCAGTGTGGGCGTGGGGTAATCAAATTTTTCACTGAAACCATAACCGGCAGGTGCGAAGTTGCCTGAAGCAAGATGCCACAGAAGGTTGCGGGTATTCATCTCGCCAAACGTAAGGTTCCTGTTCTGCAGTTCCTCGGTAATTGATGCCAGCATATCGCCGGATCCGGTTCCGATCCTCGACCAGGTATCCACCCAGAAGTCGATGCCCAGGTGTTCGGCATAGAAGAGCATCCATGTGGCATGGGAATAGGCCAGAGGGGTACTGCGCTCGGGTGCACTGAATACAGATTGTGAACCCAGGTAGTTGTAGTAATCCTTCACATCACTGAAAACCACATTTTCCATCATAGTGGCGTCCATTTCCAGCCAGTTAAGATATCCACTCACACCTTTCCACTGATTTACCGTGTACTGCACGGCATGTTTTATCTCGTGGGCAAGTGTAACTTTCAGTGACCCGAGCCTGTGTCCGTCAGGATCGCGGTTTTCCGGGAAACCTTCGAAGGTCGAATGTACGACGATAGATGTAGACTGGTTGCCTGTTGGCATGGTATAACCGTATGAGCGTATATCCTCGAAAAAGATGTTGTACTTGCGGTCGGGGGTTATAAATTCGGGGAAGCCGAGGCCGTTTACCATATAATTCCAGGACGAATCGGCATATACGGCCGCCTTCTCAATGTAATCGGGTATACCGTTCATATCCGCATCGCTGGCCGGCACAGCGTGATTGCCGTCTACAGAATAGTACAGCACGAACTTACCCGACGGCGAAGTATAGCTTTCGCTGTGGTTCCGGGTCGAGAACAGCAGATCATCCATCGCAAGGGTCACATCCAGATCGTAGTCATCGCGGTGGTTGTGGTATTCCGTTATTACAGGTGTGAGGCAGCGGATGAACCCGGCATCATCAAGGTACTGAGGTGATGCGCTGCCGGGATCGAGTGTAAGGCGCAGCTGTTCAACGAGTGCATGCTGCCTGGTGATTGCACCTCTCTCCAGATCTTCCGATAGTTTCTCAAAACCGATTTTGACTGCATGATGGTTGTCACCTTGAGTTTGCTGCGCATGCACCTGTCCCGTACATACTATAAGCAGTATAACGGAAGTCAGTTTCACTCTTTGTAACAGTTTTCTTTTCATGCGCGGCTCTGAGCCAATTGTGCCAAATCGGGGGATTATTGCAACTAACTATATGATACACGCAAATTTAGATTAAGTTTGATTAGACTATCTTAACCAATCAAAGATAAGGAAGTGCAAAAAAGCAGATAACGTACTTAAATAAAGTTATTATTAAAACTACTTAATTAAACTAAGCTTTATGATGTCCCTGTTCTCACCCTTTTGTAAAACAAGGAAATAGGTCCCCGAGCCCAGCGTCATGCCGGATGTATCCAGGTGCAGTTCATGCCGGCCGGCCTCCCTGTATTCTTCGGCGGGAGTTGCCACCAGCCGGCCCGCAGTATCGTACATCCTGAGGCTGAATTGCCCGCTCTCAGGCAGATCGAACCGGATCACAGTACCCGGGTTGAACGGATTTGGATAATTCTGATGCAAAGCAAGCTTTAATGGTAACTCTTCTCCCTGGTCAATTCCCACAGCCGGCCTGGTGTTGATCACCACGTTTGTATCTGCCGATGTTACTTCACGGGCTGTAAATTCATCGATCTGCAGTGACAGGATGGCCAGATCAGCAACACCCTCTTCCAGCGCAAACAAAGGTATGCCTGCAATTCTTCCAGACACCAGCGGCCCGTTTCCGGACATGGCAACAGTTAGTGTATCGCCCGATACATTCATTGACCACATCCCCCCGGCAAAAGCCTCCCCCGGTTGCAGATCCGGCAGTACCTCAAGGTGGAGTTGTGGGATCAAAAGCCTTATCAAAACAGAATAAAAGGGGTCATCACCCTTGTTAACGACTATGATATCAAGCTCCGTTTCGAGGTCTTCTGCCGTTTCCGTTGCCTGCAGACGAAATTCCAGTTCACTCATAAATTCCCCGCTGTTACCCCTGAGCCCGGCAAACGGACTTGAATTGCCGGGTGCGATCAGTTCATATTCAGGTCCGAACCCGTTTCCGTTCACATCGGCGGGATAG
>JAIVHB010000072.1 GCA_020201275.1 Rhodothermaceae bacterium
GATTCATGGTGACCGACCGCATGCTGAACATGTTCAAGAAGAAGGGGGATGACCAATGAAAAATCCGTTGATCCCCTCCGGTTTTGAAGACCTGACCATACTGCTCATCCAGCTGGTGTACCTGCTGGCCGTAGGTATGTTCATTCTAGGGCTCAAGCGGCTCAGTTCGCCGGCCACTGCGGTGTCGGGCAACAGGATGGCCTCGCTGGCCATGTTTATTGCCGTTATTGTAACCCTGTTCGATCAGCAGATACTCGCGTTCGAATACATCATCGCCGGTGTGATTGTTGGCAGCCTTATCGGGGCTGTGCTGGCCAAAAAGGTGGAGATGACCTCCATGCCGGAGCTGGTAGCGGTGTTCAACGGTTTCGGCGGGGGAGCGTCGGCGCTGGTGGCCTCGGCCGAGTACATCCGCGTGCCTGAAACCGGCATGCTGTTCGCCGATATACCCGTGAATGTGCTTGTAACGATGTCGATATCCGTCTTCATCGGATCTATCACCTTTACCGGCAGCCTTATCGCCTTTGGCAAGCTGAAGGGCATTCTGTCGGGCAATCCGCTGCTGTTCAAGGGGCAGAAAATCATCAACGCGCTGCTGGCCATCGGTGTGGCTGTGGCAACCGTAATGCTGGTGCTCGATCCGGCCAACTGGATCATCTACGCGTCGATCGGCGGCGTGTCCCTGATCCTGGGTATCCTGTTCGTGCTGCCCATCGGCGGCGCCGACATGCCGGTGGTGATCGCCCTGCTGAACTCCTTCTCGGGGGTGGCGGCATCGGCGGCAGGGTTTGTGATCGACAACAACATCCTGATCGTGGCGGGTGCCCTGGTTGGCGCATCGGGCCTCATCCTCACCATGATCATGTGCAAGGCGATGAACCGCTCGCTCACGCACGTTCTGTTCGGCGGATTCGGGCAGGAGTCGACCGGACTGGCCATGACCAGCAGCGACAGCTCCAAAACCGTTCGCGAAGTATCGGCCGATGACCTGGCCATGATGACCGCCTACGCGAAGCGCGTAATAATCGTGCCCGGTTATCAGCTCGAAAAACGCAACGTTGATGTGAAGTATGGCATCCACCCGGTGGCAGGACGCATGCCGGGCCACATGAACGTGCTGCTGGCCGAGGCCAACGTGCCCTATCCACAGCTGGCCGACATGGACGAGATCAACCCGGACTTCCCCAAAACGGATGTGGTGCTGGTAATCGGTGCCAACGACGTGGTGAATCCCGATGCGAGGACCAATCCGGCCAGTCCCATCTACGGCATGCCGATCCTGAACGTGGATGAGGCCAGGGCGGTGGTCGTGTTCAAGCGAAGCCTGAACCCCGGATTTGCCGGCATCGACAACCAGCTGTTCTATAACGACAACTCCTACATGTTCTTCGGCGACGCGAAAAAATCGCTGAGCTCGCTTCTCGAAGCGCTCAAAGAGATAGATTAACGTCATCCCGAGCGCAGCCGTGGCATAGCCACGGCGAAGTCGAGGGATGGTGGTTGTAGCGGGTTTTGAATCAGGGAACAATAGAACAATAGAACAATAGAATTTGGAAGTGGCTTGCGTGATGTTCACTGGTAGAAAACGCGCTTCAGCCTGAGTGCGATGGGGTCATTTAAAGCCTGTTGGCCGGATCAGGTATTTACAGGAAAGCATCAAACCCTTATACGAGATAAAAACAATGACTATCAGGAATCAAATTGGCAGGTTGTTGCCAATGGGGCTGAAAGACTTCATCCGTGCATGGGATCCCCGGAATTCGGGTCAGGCATTCGACAAGCGATCGAACATCGCGATCGGTTCTTTTGACGGTTTCGAAGTGGCCTATCGTACGGGAACCAGTGATGAATCGGTTATTAATGAGCACAGTTTTGACAAGGACATCTTTTTCCCCGGGGTTCCGGAGTATGATCCCGGTGAGGGCGATGTGATCATCGATATCGGCGCACACATCGGCACCTTTTCCCTTTTAGCCGCGTCGAAAGTAAAAAGCGGGATGGTTTACGCGATTGAAGCGAGTGAAGACACCTACAACATGCTCAAAATCAATGCCGCCTTAAACAACTCCTCCAACATTTCGGTTCATCATCTGGCCATAACCGACAAAGACGGCACCTGCACGTTGTACCACGATACCGGCAACTGGGGACACTCAACGGTGAAGCAGCTTTCCAGATACAGTGAAACGGTAGAAGCCAGCACATTATCGTCGTTCATGGACATTAACGGCATAACGAAATGCCATTTCATGAAGCTGAACTGCGAAGGAGGGGAATTCCCGATCCTTCTGAGCACCCCGGCCGACGTCCTCGGGCGGTTTGGCACCATCCTGGTGCTCTATCACGGCGATTTGTGGGCCAATAACACAGAAGATGATCTGACCGCGCACCTGGAAGCCAGTGGATTCCGCTGCGAAATCCGCAACCGCTGGCAAAAACGGGGATGGATTATCGCGGTGAACAGGGCATTCCACTAACGTCATCCCGAGCGAGCGCAGCCGCGGCGAAGTCGAGGGACCGGGTCGTAGAATACATGGGAGGTACCAATTAACGTCATCCCGAGCGCAGCCGTGGCATAGCCGCGGCGAAGCCGAGGGACCGTGGTTATAGAACACATGGGAGGCTTTTGAAAGCCTCCCATTCCCTCGTCCCTCGACTTCAGCCGGCATTGCCGGCTTGCGCTCAGGATGACGGGAATTCGTCAGTGCGCTCGGGATGACGGGGAGATGACGTATGTAAGGAATGGCGTATTTATGGCTCTATAGGGGTATGAAACACGATTGGGATACACGTTCATGGGTTTACATTTTGCTTTGCAGCGACGATTCGTTGTATACGGGGTGTACTACAAACCTGGAGCTCAGAATGAGGCTGCATTATGAAGGTTCGGGTTGCGAATACACCGCGTGCAGGATGCCGGTTGAGCTGATATGGAGCCTGGAGTGTTCCAGAATTTATGATGCCATTGAGCTGGAGCGAAAGATAAAAAAATGGTCAAGAGGCAAGAAAATGGCACTCATCCGTGGTGACTTCAAACTGTTAAGCCACTTCGCCCAGTCTACAGAGATGAAATCCCGCAGGCGTAAAAGGGGATATCACTAAACCCGTCGTCCCGAGCATGGCCTGAGCGCAGCGAAGCGGAGTCGAGGGGCGCAGTCGTGGCGCAGCCGCGGCGGTCTCCCGTCATCCCGAGCGCAGTCGTGGCGCAGCCACGGCGAAGTCGAGGGACCGGTATTAGTAACACATGGGAGGCTTTTGAAAGCCTCCCACTCCCTCGTCCCTCGACTACAGCCGGCTGTGCCGGCTTGCGCTCGGGATGACGGGGGATGTCACTCTTCCTTGTGCTTGTTTGGGTGGTTATCATCCAGCACTACCGCCGGTTCCAGGGGTTTTACGATCACGTCGTCGCCGATTACGAAGGGCATACGGTTGTCGGTGTGTACGAGGCAGTGGCAGTTCTGCAGCTGGATCCGGTAGGTGATGTCGTGGCCTTTGAATTCGCGGGTGAGTACTTTGCCGCAGGTGCCGGCGCAGCCGGGGAAGAATTTTTCGAGGGTGAGATGTTCCGGGCGGATTGATACGACAACGTCGCCCGTGGCCGGACGGTTCAGCATGAGGTGACCGATTTGTGTGGATGCTTCGAGACCCGACGCGCTGGCGGGGAACAAGTTGGTTTTGCCGAGAAAGTTGGCCACAAATTCGGTTCGGGGCTGGTAGTAAACCTCTTCGGGCGTGCCTACCTGTACGATCCGGCCTTCGTGCATTACGGCGATGCGGTCGGCGATGGAGAGGGCTTCCTCCTGGTCGTGCGTTACGAGGATGGCGCTCATGTTGGCTTTTTTCAGGATGGAGCGCACTTCGTCGCGCGTCGACTGGCGCAGTACGGCGTCGAGGTTTGAGAAGGGTTCGTCGAGCAGGATGATCTCCGGCTTCGGGGCCAGGGTACGGGCAAGGGCCACGCGCTGCTGCTGACCGCCGGATAGCTCGTGGGGGAAGCGGTGGGCGTAATCTTTCATGCCGATCAGCTCGAGCATATCCATGGCCTGCTTCTCACGGGTTTTCCGGTCGAGGTGGCGCAGCCCGAACATCACATTTTTGAGCACATTCAGATGGGGGAACAGGGCGTAGTCCTGAAATACGAAGCCGATGCCGCGTTTTTCGGGGGCGATGTGCGTGTAGGGACATCCCAGTGTTTTGCCTTTCAGCTGAATTGAACCCTGGTCGACCCGTTCGAAGCCCGCGATCAGGCGCAGCGTGGTCGTCTTGCCGCATCCACTGGGGCCCAGGATGGCAAGAATTTCGTGCGGATCCACCGTGAACGAGGCGCGGTCGACGACCGGATCGCTCCCGGCGACGAAGCGTTTCGTCAGGTTTGTTACGCGTAATAAGCTGTTCAGGTACGTTTCCATTCTCTGGCAAATAAAAGACCGACAAAAAATACCGAAAAAATCAATATGGTGAGTGCGAACGGTGCCGCCTCGGCAAACATGGCCTCGTTGGAGTAACTCCAGACGCTGATGGCCAGGGTTTCGAACCCTATGGGAGAAAGCAAATACGTTATCGGAAGTTCCTTCATCGACGATAAAAATACAATAGCACCGCCCATGAGCAATCCGTTCCGGAGCAGCGGAAAGGTGGAGTGCATGAACGCCTTTACCGGACCCAGGCCCATCGATCGGGCGGCCTCCTCAAGCCGCGGCGACGCCTGGTAGAGGGAGCTCCTGATGGGGCCAATGGCCTCGGCCAGAAAGTGCAGCGCATAGGCTATAACGAGCAGGATGAGGGTTTGGTACAAAAACGGGGCGGTATTCAGCGTGAAAAAGATCAGGGCCAGCGCAAGTGCCAGGGGCGGAGTGGCGTAGCCGAGGTAGGCGGTGCGCTGCAGGGCGTTGTTGGTTTTTGAGGGAAACCGCACCGCGATGTAGGCCAGGGGTACGGCCAGCACGGCGGCGAGCAGGGCGGCGGGTGCGCTGGCGATGAACGAGGACTGCAGGGCAGCGGCCAGTCCGCTCCAGATGGAGGCATCGAAGCCCCGCATCATCCAGAAGAGGATGGTCCATACCGGTACGACCAATGCGGCCACGGCGATCAGGGCGATGAACCCCCAGGCCATCCACTTCCAGTTGCCCAGTTTAACGGGCTGGAACGTGCGCGACGATCCCGAGCCGGTGCGGTGGAACAGCAGCCCGCGCAGCAGGCGGTACTCCACAAACAGGATGGAGCAGGTGAGGGTAAGCAGCATCAGGGCGATCCACGCGGCGTAGATGCGGTCGTAGGATGCGGCGTACTGCAGGTATAGGGCGTAGCTGAACGTTTCGAAGCGCATCAGCGATACGGCCCCGAAATCCCCGAGTACATACAGGCCGATGATGAGCATGCCGGCGTAGAAGGCGGGCTTGAGCTGGGGTACCACTACCCTGAACAGGATGGTGGAGTGGCTGCTGCCGAGCGACCGGGCGGCCTCCTCGGTGGATGGATCGAGGCCCATCAGGCCGGCCCTCAGGTTCAGATAGAGGTAGGGGAAGGTGTAGAGGCTGATGGCGATGAGCGATCCCCAGTAGCCCGAGGGCCTCGGGATCACAAAGCCGGTAAGCTGGGCGACGGTACCGTTCACGCCGCCCAGGCCGAGCAGGGCGTAGGCGAGCACGTAGCCCGGAATGGCCAGCGGCAGCACGCCCAGCAGGGTGAAGATGCGGCGGCCCGGCAGGTCGGTGCGGGAGGTGAGCCAGGCCAGGGGGAAAGCGATCAGCGTTGTGACCAGCAACACCCCGCCCGTGAGACTGAGCGTATTCGCAAGCAGCATCAGGTTGCGCTGGCGCCAGAGCAAATCGGCTGAAACGGCCCAGTCACCCTCCAGTGCACGCAGCAACAGGTAAAACAGGGGCAGAACAACGGCCGCAGCTGTGATGATAGCCGGTGTAAGAAAGTACCAGGGCGGCAGGAGCCGGTTTATTTTGCCCGGGTCTATAATAGCCCGACCTCCCTAAGAAGCTGAAGGGTGCTTTCCAGGTCGCTGAGTGCGTCGAGGTTCACATCCGGCGACATCTCAAGCAGCTGCTCAAGCTGTTGTTGTGCTTCGCCGGTATCGGCGGATGTGACCGGATACTCGAACACCTCCCCGGTGAACCAGTCCTGCGCATCCTGCGACAGCAGAAACTCCACAAAACGCAGGGCGTCTTCTTTTTGTGAGGAGGCGTTGAGGATGCCGATACCGGCCACATTGATCAGGTTGCCCACATCGCCGGGTTCAAAAAACTTCTGGGCGACGGGGAAGTCCGGATCCTCATTGAGGGCGCGCAACAGGTAGTAGTGGTTGGTGATGCCGTAGTCGATCTCGCCGGCCGCGATCGCCTGCAGGATGCCCGTATTGTTGTTATAAATGCGGGTGTTGTTGTTTTTCATGGCGAGCAGCCAGTCGCGGGTGTGCTCATCGCCATGCACGACCTGCATGGCCGTCACAAACGCCTGGAAGGAGCCGTTGGACGGTGCCCAGCCCACGCGTCCACTGAATTCGGGACGGGCCAGGTCAGACAATTCATTCACGGAATCGGCATCGGCACGGGTGGTGCTGTAGGCGAGCACGCGGGCGCGGCCGCTGGTGGCGACCCAGGTGCCGCTGGAATTCCGGAACCGTTCGGGTACGGTGCTCAGCAGCTCATCGGGCAGACCGGCGAGCAGGTTTTCCTTCTCTACCGCACCGAGCGCACCGGCATCCTGTGACCAGAACAGGTCGGCAGGCGAACGGTCGCCCTCCTCCATCAGCGCCACCGCCAGCTGGGTGGTGCCGCCGTAGCGCACGTTTACGGTGATGCCGGTCAGTTCTTCAAAATCACGTATCAGGGGGTCGACAAGGGCTTTGCTGCGTCCGGAATAGACGACCAGGTCGTCGGAGGCGGGCATGGAGAGAAACCAGATGAGGCCTGCAATGACAACAGCCAGTCCGATTAAATAGTATTTCATGATCTTTTATCTGAGTGATCGCTTATGTTTGAGTAGACTAAATCTAAATAAAATGAAGATTAGATGAAAGGCAGGGGGGAGGGTGATAGCGGGTTTGTGAATTAGGGAACAGTAGAACAGTAGTAACTAATTTCGCCCCTTCTGGGCTACACCATTTGTGCAGTTAGTATGCTTCGAATTAGGGAACAAGTGAACAATAGAACATTTGAACGGCGAAGTGATTTGGGAGGATGTTGCCGGTAGCCCCTGATTTTGCCCAATGCGGGCAACACTATTTGGGAGGTGACATAGTTGCACCCTGTAGAATTGATATAAATCGCTACATCGGTACGTCGTTGAATCTTATGAATCGATAAATCAAAAACGTGCTTATCAAACCGCGATTATTCCACCTGAAAGAGGTTGTATAAAAAAAATGTCACCGGTAGCGCAACGAGGAGTGCAACGACGAGTGGAGTCGAAGGGCGTGGGGATACTCAGGTTATGATCGCAGGTCTTTTCTGAGTTTTTCAACGCCGCGCCAAACAAGGTTGTAGACAGTTTTGATGTTTACATCCATTACCGAAGCGGCCTCTTCGTAGGACAGTTTTTCGTAATAGATATGGAAAAGCGCTTCCTTTTGTCTGAGAGGCAAATTTTCGACTGCTGATGTCAATTTCTTCCTGATATCCTCCCCGCTGTATTCACTTTCATTAAACGTCTCCAGTGAGCGCCGGTTC
>JAIVHB010000073.1 GCA_020201275.1 Rhodothermaceae bacterium
CTTCATGAAGGGTTAGCGCGCATCGTTTCAGATTGGTAAGCTGACGCTGCAGTTCCCGTTCACGCTTGCCGATTTCAAGATCGAAATTGTCGGCCAGCCCCAGGGTTTTTTCCAGCTCATCGCGCAGTTCGATTAGTCCGGGGATGTCTGCAGCGTATTTTTTCTGTAACCGTGCCAGTTCGGCCTGACGCAACCGCAGTTTTTCGAGTCGTGCGGGGTTGTACTCAAAATTCGTCCGGTTTCGCTCGGTGAAGCGCAGAAGTTCTTCTATACTAACCCTTGCGGAATGCAGCTCCTGCAAGTAGGATTCAAACTCGGGCTGTATGCGTCCGAGCTCTTCAACGGCCTTTTCGATCCTGGCGAGCAGGTCGATCACGTTAATTTCACCATCTGAGCCGAGCCCGGTTACGATGGCCGACTGCTTGTCGAGCTCTTCGGCATTGTCGAGCAGGTTCATCTCCGTTTCCATCTCCGCCAGTTCGTCTTCCCTCAGGCCGGCTGCCCGCAGCTCCCTGAGCTGAAAGCTGAAAAGTTCGGATTTTTCCTGCAGGTCTTTCTCGCGCTTGCGAAATGCGGCGAGGTCTTTGCGTACGGCAACCACCTGCCGGTATGCATTCAAATACTCGGCCAGGGCGAGCGTCGCCTGCGTAAATCCATCGACCATGGCCCGGTGCTGGTCCTCGTGCAGCAGCAGTTGATGGTCGTGCTGCCCGTGCAGATCAACCAGCATGTCGCCCGCCTGTTTAAGTACCGAAATGTTGACGGGTGCATCGTTAATGAATGCCCTGGAGGAGCCCGGCCTAATTTCACGCCTCAGGATTACAGTTTCTGAGGATTCAATATCGTTTTCAGCCAGCAGCCGTGTGATCCGTTGATCCCCGTTCACAGCGATATGTGCTTCGGCAATAGCTTTGGATGCCCCCGACCTCACTGCATCGGTGTCGGCCCGCTCACCCAGTATCAGGTTGAGTGCTCCAATGATGATCGATTTGCCCGCACCGGTCTCGCCGGTAAGGATATTCAATCCCTCGCCGAAATTGATTTCAAGCTCGTCGATCAGGGCATAATCGCGTATGTAAAGGGTTCGGATCACGGTTCCGGTTTGGTCGGTTTGTTTTGGGGTTACCCGGTAGGTCCGGACGTGGCTGAATGCCACGTGCAGACTGGTTATTCTATCCTTAAAATAGCAGGATTACGGGATATCAATAAAGGATATCCGCAAATTCCTTTAATTTCTATTCTGCCCGCAATCCCTGTATATTCTTTAGCGTTCAAGGAACCTGAGGCCCTTTTTGCGATTCAGAGGGTTACTTATGTCTGTTTTTTGATGTTTTTGAGTTGATATGCATACTGTTTGATGTTGTTAATATGCATTCAGTTTAATGTGGTTTTAATATGCATTTAGTTGAGTGCTGTTGATAAACATGCAGTTTGTTGTTATTAGTATCAACTTTGAAGGTTGTACCTGATCAGAGGTAATTTTTTAAAGCGCTTTTATTATATCCTTACCCAGCCTATGTCCGATTTAATCCAGGAAAACATTGATGTGCCAGTTGATTTTGATCCCGCTGTTCTGCCCGATGAGGTAGCGATCATCCCGCTGCGCGATACGATTGTATTTCCCAATACGCTCTATCCGATCCTTGTTGGGCGCGAAAGCACCCTCGCAGCCATCAACGATTCGCTCACCGCCGACAAATATGTTCTGCTGGTTGCCCAGAAAGACACGGGTGTGGAAGAGCCGGGCTTCGACGATATCTACCGCACCGGTACACTGGCCCATATTTCGCAGGTTCTGAGGCTGCCGAACAACCTGGTGAAAGTACTTGTATCGGGAATTGTGCCGGCCAATATCGCCACGGTTGTAAGCGAAATACCCTACATGAAGGTCACCATTGAGACCTGGCCGCTGGATGAGTCAAAGATGACGAACCGGCTGCAGGCACTCATCCGCCGGTCGCGCGAAAAATTCGAGCGCTATGTGATGATCAACCAGGAGCTGCCGCAGGAGATCCTGCTGGGCATTGACAATATCGATAATCCGTCACAGCTGCTCTATTTCATGGCCTCCTACCTGGAGCTTGATATCGCCCAGAAGCAGAACCTGCTAGAGCAGGCGAATATTGAGGCGCGCTTCAAAAACCTGCTCACCTTTCTGACAAGCGAAATCGAACTGCTGGCCGTATCCACAGAGATCAACGAGAGGGTGCAGGACGAAATACAGGAGAGCCAGCGCAAATTCTACATCCAGGAGCAGATCAAGGCGCTTCAGGATGAGCTGGATGAGGGTGAATTCGCCGATCCGGAGCTGAACAAAATCAGGGATGCCATCGACGCGATGGATATGCCCGAACATGCCCGCGCCAAAGCGATGGAGGAACTCGACAAGCTCAGGAAAACGCCGGCCATGTCGCCGGAATACAGCGTTGCCCGCAATTACCTCGACTGGATGATCTCCATACCCTGGGGTAACTATTCGGAAGACCGCCTGACAATAAAGGCGGTTGAGGAAGAGCTTGAAAACGACCACTTCGGGCTGGAAAAGCCGAAAGAACGCATCCTCGAGCACATCGCGGTGCTGAACCTTGTAAAAAACATCAAGGGGCAGATCCTCTGTTTTGTAGGCCCGCCGGGCACCGGCAAAACATCGCTGGCCAAATCGATCGCCAGCTCGCTGAACAGGCAGATGGTGCGCATAGCACTGGGCGGCATCAGTGATGAGGCCGAAATCCGCGGGCACCGCCGTACGTATATCGGTTCAATGCCGGGACGCATCATACAGTCGATGAAGCGGGCGGGCACCATGAACCCGGTCATCATACTGGACGAGATCGACAAGGTGACCCACGATTTTCGGGGCGATCCGTCGTCGGCCATTCTCGAAGTGCTCGATCCCGAGCAAAATCACACCTTCAACGACCACTACCTGGATATCGATTTTGACCTGTCGCAGGTTATGTTCATTGCCACGGCCAATGTGGCCAGCAACATACAGCCGGCGCTGCTCGACCGGATGGAGATCATCAATCTGCCCGGTTACCTTGAGCACGACAAGCTGGAGATCGCCAAACGCCACCTCATCCCCAAAAACATCCGTTCGCACGGACTGCTGCCCTCCAGGGTAAAGTTCAGGGATGATGCCATTTTGCACATGATCCGCAAATACACGGCTGAGGCGGGCGTACGGAAGCTGGAACAGCAGATCACCTCCGTCTGCCGCAAGATTGCCAAGATGATGGTACTGGCCAAAGAGCGGGGCGAATCGGTTAAGTCCATTACCGTGAACGAGAAAAAACTCAGGGAGCTGCTGGGCGTAGAGAAATACCGCGACCGGGCCCTCGACAAGCGCCACAAGATCGGCAGCGTGAACGGCCTGGCGTGGACGAGCACCGGAGGAACCATTCTTCAGATTGACGTGGCCAGGATGCACGGGAAGGGCAAATTTCAGCTCACGGGTCAGCTCGGTGATGTGATGAAGGAGTCGGCCATGGCCGCGCTCACCTACATACGCGCCAATGCCGACAGTTTCGGCCTGCCCGAAGATTATTTCGAGAAAAACGAGCTGCACATCCACATTCCGGAGGGGGCGATTCCCAAAGACGGTCCGAGTGCCGGCCTGGCTATGGCCGTTGCCATGCTGTCGCTCATCACCAACCGGAAGGTGCGGTACGATGTGGCGATGACCGGCGAGATCACCCTTCGCGGCGAAATTTACGCGATCGGCGGGCTCAATGAAAAGCTGCTGGCGGCCAAACGGAATCAGATCGCCAAAGTGCTCATCCCCTCAGACAACGAGCAGGACCTCGACGACATCCCCGAAAAAGTGAAGGCCGGGCTGAAGATACTGCCGATCAGCACTATTGATGAGGCCATTCCACCTTCGGCTACACTGCAAAATGTGTGGCAAGTTTGGTTATTTTAGGGGTCATGTACAATACTCCCGAATATCCCTCCGATCCGCACTCAGTTGATGAACGCGGTGAAACCCGCATCAGCCTGGTTGTGGCGCCGGGGCAGCATGAGCATGTGCGCCTCGACAAGTACCTGACCGTGATGGTGAAGAACGCAACGCGAAACAAGGTGCAGGAAGCGATCAAAAACGGATGGGTGCTGGTGAACGGGAAAAAGGAGAAATCGTCGTACCCCGTACAGCCGAACGACCAGATCGAGGTGACGCTGCCCATCCCGCCGCCGCCCGAAGCGGCCCCTGAGCAAATGGATCTGAATATCGTGTATGAGGACGATGACCTCATTATCGTGAACAAACCGCCCGGCCTGGTGGTACATCCGGCCTACGGGAACTGGACGGGTACGCTCGTGAACGGGCTGCTGCACTACGCGGATCAGCTGTCGGATGTGCAGGACGATATGGTGCGGCCCGGAATTGTTCACCGCCTCGACAAAGACACCAGCGGGCTGCTGGTGGTGGCCCGGAATGATGTGGCGCACAACAAACTGGCGGATCAGTTCGCGCGGCACAGCATCGACCGCCACTACCTGGCACTGGTATGGGGCCATCCCGACGATTCAGGCACCATCGACGCACCGCTCGGCCGGAATATTCGCGACCGGAAGCTGATGGATGTGGTGGAGGGCGGCAAGCGGGCTGTTACCCACTACCGGGTAATCGAGCGATTCGACCACCTGTCGCTGGTGGATGTGACCCTTGAAACAGGTCGTACCCATCAGATACGTGTCCATTTTGCCCACATCAACCACCCAGTATTCGGGGATGCTACCTACGGAGGTGCGGCGGTACGATACGGGCCGAGTACCGGATCCAGGAAGCAGATGTTTGAAAATCTGTTTAAAAGCCTGGGCCGCCAGTGTCTGCATGCACGGGTGCTCGGTTTCAAACATCCGCGGAGCGGCGAGCAGGTTACTTTCGAGGCCGAACTGCCCGACGATATTGCCCATGTACTCGACATGATCCGAAAACAATGCAAACCGGGACCATAAATTATAACATTGCTATTTTAAAGCTCCAACAAATCACTCCATACAATCACACATGATCTCCGCTACTAAAAACATCAGCATAAACGTCGGACTCGACGATAAGAACATTCCCGAAAAAATAAGCATGCTCGCCGACGACAGCGGATCCGACAAGCCGATCGACTGCAGGGCCATGATCCTGGCCATGTGGGACAATGACAAAAAAGAGACACTGCGCCTCGACCTCTGGACCAAAGAGATGACCGTTGACGAGATGAAGCTTTTTTTCCACGAAACGCTGGTCACCATGGCCGATACGCTGCAGAATTCGACCACCGATGAAAGGATCAGCGGCGACATGCGCGATTTTTGCGACCACTTTGCAGAGAAAATGGAGATCAGAACCAGGGAGGAATAAGTTATTCTGCCGTCAGCTGATTTCTAAATAGTTGCAGGTGCACCTGACCGTAGAATCTTTCCGGTTACCGGGTAATTGCATCCCACCGACGGTCGGGGTGTCTGGAAGACGATACTCTGCCGTTCCGCCTGATCTACTTTCGCATGGAGGTCATCCGGCTGAACAGGGAGCTGGATGTATGCGGGAAGAAGCCTTCATTAACGGCCCTCACATCCTCAATTGTGATGAATGCTTTGGGGTCATGGTCCTTGATGATCTTGAGGAGCTGATTGAGATCGCGCCGTTTGATAACCATATAGAGCAGGCGTACACGTCCCTGCACACCCCTGGCAGAAAAGGTTGTTACGCCGTAGTTTTGGTCTTTAAGGAATTCCACCAGTTTCGATGCATCGTCGCGGGTGATGGCACGTACGCATAGCAGTCCCACCGCAATTTTTCCCTCAAGGTAGATGCCCACAAAATTACCGGCGGCAAAACCTCCTGCAAAAGCGACATAGGTGACCACATTGGTCAGGTTCTGTACGATCTGGCTGATGGCGATGAGCCAGATAAGAGACTCAAAAAAACCGACGAGTACCGCCAGCCGCTTCATGGAGCGGGAAACGAAAATGATGCGCAGTGTGCCGAGCGATACGTCCAGAATACGCGCGAAGAAGATCAGCAGGGGTAAAATAACCCATGTCATCCAGTCGAATGGTCCAACCTGGATAACTTCAAGAAATAACATAGCCGTAAATATTCATTCAAAATAGTTAACCCGAAAGATACGGGTTTGCCCGACCGAAGGATACAATCCGGAGAATATATTTCGGGATTCAGCCTTAGCGGCTTTATACTTTGGTTGGGTGGTCACTACAGATACAATGGACGGGAAACAGTTCCGTATGGCACCGGTCAGGCTGCAGCAGTGAAAAAAGGCAGAAGAAAAATTATGCTGATGGCAAAAAAAGATGAAACACCCATAAATTTTATCCGTAAATGCAGCATGTTTAACACCTGCACGTATTTCAATTGAAATACGAATTGGATATTTTTGGAAACACTGAACACCTTAACCTGAATCCGGAACCATGCTGATTACATATCTCTCCTCCAGCCCAGGCGTGCTTCCGGTCTTTGTATCAGGCTGAGTTGCCCGTTGCCTTCCTGACCATAGGGGGCATCGCACATCTTACCGGCAGCATTAAAAGGGTTACCACTCCCTGAACAGGGTGACATTATTTTTCCTTTCCCATTTTTCAATTCTCATTTATGCTATCAGTGTCAGAACAAAATCAGGAACCGGACCTGAAAACAATGGAAGCCGGCGGACCGGGTCCGGGCTTTTTCCGGGAAGTGCTGGATGTGCTGCGCGGCAACGAGCGCGATTTCACCACGGGATCGATCACCAGGGCCGCCATTCTCCTTTCCATTCCGATGGTTCTCGAAATGGTGATGGAGTCGATCTTTGCCGTTGTCGACATATTCTTTGTAGCCCGGCTGGGAGCCGAGGCGGTGGCGACGGTGGGTATAACCGAGGCGATGATCACGGTAATCTATGCCCTGGCGATGGGTCTGGCAATAGCCACAACAGCCCTGGTGGCCAGGCGTACCGGTGAGAAAAACCCGGCCGAAGCTTCGAGAACCGCAGCCCAGGCCATTCTGGTGGGTGTGATGCTTTCACTGCCCTTCTCGCTTATCGGCCTGTTTTATGCACCGGAGTTGCTTGGACTGATGGGGGCATCGGAGACCATTACGGGGGCGATGTCGTCGTACACCACCATCCTGCTGGCCGGAAACGGCATCATCATGCTGCTGTTTGTGATCAACGCGGTGTTCCGAGGCGCCGGCGATGCGGGCATGGCCATGAAAGTGCTCATTTTCGCCAATCTGATGAACATTGTACTCGATCCGCTGCTGATCTTCGGTATAGGTCCGTTCCCGGAACTGGGCATTGCCGGTGCGGCATGGGCCACCACGATCGGGCGCGGACTGGGTGTGGTATATCAGTTCTGGCTGCTGTCCGGCCGGTCGAAACGCATCGGGCTCACATGGGTGAACCTGATACCCGATTTCAGCCTGATCAGGAAAATCCTGCGCATAACGCTGGGTGGCGTGGGTCAGTACATGATCGCAATGCTGAGCTGGTTGATACTGATGCGGATAATGGCCGAATTCGGCAGTGAGGTGCTGGCGGGCTACACCATAGCCATTAGAGTGGTGATGTTCACCCTGCTGCCGGCCTGGGGCATCAGCAATGCCGCCGCCACACTGGTGGGTCAGAACCTCGGAGCACAGCAGCCCGAACGGGCCGAGCGGTCGGTGTGGATCACCTCCGGCATCAACACCTTTTTCATGATACTGGTAGGGATCACGTTTTACTTCAAGTCTGTTCCGATCATGGAGCTTTTCACGCAGGAGGCGTCGGTAGTGGCGGCCGGCGCGACTTGTCTGCGCATCATCTGCTTCGGCTACATCTTCTACGGCGTGGGGATGGTAATGAGCCAGTCGTTCAACGGCGCCGGCGATACGACTACACCAACCCTACTCAATTTCGTCTGCTTCTGGCTGATCGAGATCCCGCTGGCGTATGCGCTGGCATTTACTTTCGGCATGAACGAGACGGGTGTATTCTACGCAATCGTAATCGCCGAATCGCTGCTGGGCCTTTTTGGAGTGATATTGTTTAGAAGAGGGACGTGGAAGGAGAAAGTGGTTTGAGATTCGGGGATTTGTGATGCAGGCGGGTATGTGAATTAGGGAATTACGGAACAATAGAACAATTGAATTTGGAAGTGTTTTTGCTTCGTCATCCTGAGCGCAAGCTTTCGCTTTGCGAAAGCTGAAGTCGAAGGACGTCATGGTGAGCGCAGCCCGAAGGGCGAAGTCGAACCATGCGAGCAGTGCCGCGCACTGCTCACGGGGGTCCTTCAATCATGTGGTAAATATCAATCCACCGGCAAACAGGAAGTTAAAAAGGCCGGCCTAAAGGCTAATGTGCTCAGCAGCATTTTGCGGGTTGTATCTTAGCCGGGTTTTGATGAACATCTGAACGGCAAATAGCTACATCCAAAACAAAGTAATTATGATTTCATCAAATAAATTCATGATAAATCCCCGTTTTTCCCGGCAGATGGGGGCATTGAGGATCTCCGGCATTATTATCGGGATGGTAATGGTATTGCTGATCGCGCTTCCTGTTAGCGAGGCGGGGGCGCAGGACCGGTATTTCCCGCCGGCGGGACCTGTCTGGGAGGAGAAGGCGCCGGGTGAGGTCGGACTCGATGCGGAGGGTGTAAAACAGGCCGTCGATTTTGCCCTGGCCAATGAAAACAGTGTGGAGCGCGACCTGCGGATCGCCATCCTGAAAGGGTTCAGCCATGAGCCGTACCATCATCTGGCCGGGCCGGTGCGCGAGCGGGGCAATCCGGGCGGGATGATCATCAAAAACGGATATGTTGTCGCGAGCTGGGGCGATACGGAACGGGCGGACATGACCTTCAGCGTCACGAAAAGTTTTCTGTCGGCCGTGGCCGGGGTGGCCTCGGACCGCGGGCTCATCAGCAGCACCGATCACCTTTTGACCAACTACGTGTGGGACCGCACCTTCGACGGTGAGCACAACGGTAAAATCACCTGGCATCACCTGCTGAACCAGTCATCCGACTGGTATGGCACCCTGTTCGGCATGGAGGACTGGAGCGACCGCCCGCCAAGGCAGGGAGGCATCGAC
>JAIVHB010000203.1 GCA_020201275.1 Rhodothermaceae bacterium
TGCCAATACTGCATCTTCCCTGGTAACGATGCCTTTAAGCACAATTTTCATAGAAGAGTTGGCTTTTAGCCATGCAATCATGTCCCATGTCATTCCGGGATCTGTAAAACTCATTCCCGCTGGCAGGATACCCTCAAAGTTTCCCATTCTCAGCTCACCGGATTCTATCAGCTTTAGCAGGTTAGGACCGCTGTTTTCCCGGTTGCCAACCACGGGGGTATCCACCGTTAGTGCACAAACCGTGCATCCGGCCGCTTCAGCCTGTTCAAGCAGTTTTTTGGTCACATTCCGGTCGGGGCTGGGATACAGCTGAAACCAGGGCCTGATCCCCGACTGCCTGGCGATTTCTGTAACCGAATGGTTGGAAACCGATGAAATGATCATTTTGAAATTCCGGGACCCGGCTGCTTTGGCGGTGGCAATTTCACCCTGCGGATGGAATAGTTGCTGGAATCCTACGGGACTCAGAAGAACAGGGTAATCAAGTGTTTCTCCGAACAGGTCGATTTTCGTATCAATATTTCTTACATCGATTAACCGCCGGGCCCGGATCTGAATTTTTTGATAGGCACCGGAATTCGCTTCAACCGTGCGAAGATCGTCGGCCCTGCCATTTAAATAGTCCATGGCATCGGTGCCCAAAACCTCACGCGCCCGGTTTTGGAGGTCAAATACATTATTGATCGTTTCCGGATCAAATGCCGCCGATTCACTGAGGGCAGACGTCTCCCGGCTGTAACCGGAAAGAGGCATGGCCGCATATAGGGATGAGAGCCCGATCCATTTCAAAAACTGTTTTCGGTGGATTCCCGGCAGATTACCTGAAGTTTTTATGTCCATAGGGAGCTCCTGTATGTCTGTTCTTTGGATGACATCCTTTTACAAATACGTGTTGAATAAATATTTAAAACTGTTAAATCCAAAAACCCGATCATACCCTGTTTGTGTGGATAACTGGTGGCATCATGTAATCTGTTTGCCGGCGGAAATTTTTTCCGAATGCACCTCAACGCGTGCACGGATCCATTGCATGCCGAAAAATACGCCCGTCAGCACGGCAACAAGAATGGCCATGCCGATTGCCTCCGGTCCGGTGAGATGCGATAAAAACCAGATTATGACCAGCGATGCGGCAGCCGGAACCGTATATCCGCCCGGAATTGTGAATGAGCCGGGGTCATCGGGCTGTAGTTGCCTCAGTTTGATTACCGACAGGGCCACCCCCAGATAAACCAGCAGAATGGCCCCGCTCGATGCAATCATGAGGGCCTTGATTTCGCCCACAGATGCCAGCAAAAAAGAAACCGATGAGTACAGGATAATGGCAACATGGGGCGTGATGTACTTCGGATGGACCCGTGCAAGGATCGCTGGCGGGATAACCCCATCCCTTGCACCCGCGAATATTACCCGCGGCAGGTTGGTGTTCGTACCGCTCACCGTTCCGAACATGGAAACCGCTGCACCCAGGGTAATCAGGGTGAGCCCGACCGGACCGAAAATACGGTTTCCGACTTCAGCCAGCGGATTTGCCTGGAAATCTGCCAGCGCATCTCCCATCACCCCCAGCGAGACCGTCTGAATGAGCATGTACAGTATCAATACACCGCTTACACCGATAAAAACAGCCTTTGGAATGGTTTTTTTCGGGTTTTTCACTTCGCCGCCAATCGACAGACCTGTTTCAGCTCCGATAAAAGCGAAAAAAAGGATGAGCGACATTTCCCCGACACTTTTCACTGAAGGAAGTGAGTCCCAGACAAGATTACTGCCGGTTATATCTTTCCATCCGATCAGAACCAGCAGCAGCAGGGGGATGAGCTTGGCCGTAGTAGTGAACAGAACCACCCTCATCCCGCTTTTTATACCGATTACATTAATCATTGCCAGGCTGCCAAAGAGTACCAGCATGAAGGTGATCCGTGTCCAACCGGACCCCATTACCGGTACAAACGAAGCCAGAATTTCGACAATGGCATTGGCGATCGCCGCATCGGCTGCAAAGGCCGATACAATAAAGAGGTTCGCCGTCAGAAAGCCGGCATACCTGCCAAATGCCGATTCGATGTAGGTGTATGCACCGCCAGAATCGGTCACCTTGCTGCCTACTTCCGCAAAGCAGAGCATCACCAGTGCAATCAGGAACCCGCAGAACAGGTAAGCCGCAATACTCGCGGAACCCAGTCCGGCGGCCACAATGGCAGGCAGTATAAAAATACCTCCGCCAACCGTGAGGTTCACAATATTGGCACTGAGCCCCCATACGCCGACGGTTCGGTTAAGGCCATCGGAACTGAGCGTGGCATGGCTGGCGGATGGTTTCAACTATTCAGATTTTTATGGATGTAGATTGGCAAAAAACGTCACCCGGAGCTACTAATTTCGCCCCTTCGGGGCTACACCATATGGAAGGTGACACCGATGGTGCTGTTAGCATGCTTCGAATTAGGGAACAGTAGAACATGTGAACAATAGAACAGAGAAGTGATTTTGGGAGGATGTCACCGGTCGCGCAAGTCGAACCATGACGGGGTATGGCATTCTATTTATTGGTTTTTGTGATATAGATCTGATGCCTCTTATACTGGATAACATCGCCGTTTTCATCACGTTCAAATGCTATGGTTTCCCCATCCGTGTCATCTTGTCGTATCCTCACAAAGGTGTCTCCCTCAAGATGTCTGTACATGGTCATGTTATCGGCGGGATTTCCATTGGGCAGCCCGATGCTCACAAGTTTACCCTCCCAGCTCGACAAATAGGATTCGCTGTCATTAATCTGATAATATCCGGTATAATCAGACAGGTTCAGGCTGTCTGTCAGTGCCTCCGATGAGACCGATTTTGATGTCACTTTGGCCAGAATTTCATGTATTCCATTCGAGTATTTTCTGGGGTTTACACCGTTTGAATTGATAATAACCGAATACGCCCGTTCAGACTTCGGATTGAGGGTCCACAGTGACTGGTACCCCGGGCAGTAGCCACCGTGGCTCACCCATTTTGAACCGTCCGGCCCTTTGGATACGACAAACCCGAGACCCCAGGTTGTTTCCCAGTCCGGGTCTGTAAAATGCACATTCTGCATATAACGAAGGGTTGATGGCTTCAGGATTTCGGTAGAGTCTGAATCCATCAGGCGCAGTTGCCAGGATGCAAATGCACCAAGATCGATCACATTCGATGAAAAACCGGCGGCCGCCATTACGCCCCTGGCCTGAAAGAGGTTTACTCTGTTACGCGTCCCGTCCCGTAATAAAACACCGTAACCAGTGGCAAGCTCATTACCGTAAAGTGCTTCGGGTAGATGAGTGCGGGTATCGTTTAATTCAAGTACATCCAGTATGTTTTTCTGCACGTACTCATCAAAGGCCTCACCTGATACTTCAGCTATAACCTCACCCAACAGGGTCATCCCCAGGTTGCTGTATTGAAAATAGGTTGATGCAGGATACAGCGTCTGCTGATTATCAAGCTGTTCAACAATCATTTCTGTTGATGGAAAGGGATAATCGGGGCCTGTCCAGTACGGAAAATCGGCCTCTCTGGGCAACCCGGCCGAATGGGTGAGCAAGGCCCGGACCGTGATTGGTCCGCTTCCCGTATAGCGCTGCTCAAGGTCGTACCAGGGCAGCAGGTCTTCTATCCGATCATCCAGCCGGAGTTTACCGTCGTCATAGAGTTTCATGATTGCTACAGAGGTAAAAAGCTTGGAGATTGAACAGACGCTCCCAAGTGTAGCTGGCGTTGTTTCAATTTTATTCTCAACATTCGCATATCCAAATGCACCCGACCAGATCAGTTCCTGGCCTTCAGTTACCGATGCAGAAATGCCGGGAAGCATGTCAAAATCACGCTGGGCATCCAGCCAGACTTCAATAATATTAAACGCTTCCGAATAATTTTTCTGATCATCCTGGGCAAATAGTGTAAGGGGTAAAATTGCAAGCAGCAACGTAATCAGTGATAGTTTCATAGCGGTGCAAATGGTTGGATTGATACCGTTGTAAAGTCGGTTAACAGAACGGGCAGTATCAATCGGGTTGATTGGTTAAGCGGGAATGTATCGTTTTTCACGAAGAACATATGTTTTAACTGATTGAGAATCTTGTACTTTTTGCGCAAATCTTTGGATTATCCGCGTATCTGGCCGGTCAAGAATTGAAAAGAAGCCCTGATCCCGCTCCCTTTAGCAGTCGATCCGGCTGTTCCATAGCCGGATAATGAATCATGCGCAAATAATCCAAACATTAGCACAGTTTGTCCTAACCCTTTCAAAGAGGCAGTAGCTACGTTTATGAAGAGATTGATAATCACCTGATAAATAAATTATGCATACAGAGAAACCACAATACTTCAGCCTCAGACCTGAAATCGAAAAAGCGTACGGATATACCCATGCCGTAAAGATTGGAAACAGCATTAAAGTATCCGGTGCCGTGAGCATGGATGATGAAGGCGCACCCACCGCGGTGGGTGATTTTCTGCAGCAGATGAAAAATTGCTATACCGATCTGGAAAAGGTGTTAAAGCACTATGGCTGTACCTTTGATGATGTGGTCGTGGAAAATGTGTTTACCACAGATATGCCGGCATTTTTGGAGTACGCGGGTTATCGGAGCTCCATCTACACCGGACAGTTTCCAACAGGTTCCTGGCTGGAGGTCAAAGGTCTTGCCCTTCCAGAATTTTTGATCGAAATCGAACTGGAAGTGCATGTAATGGATGAATGATTTTTGACATACATTAATGACCAATTCTAAAAATGTGACTTCCACTTCTCCAAAAATCACACTAACCAACACGTTAAAATCAAGGTAAAACATGAACGTATCAGGATATGCCGCCAATGGCCCGCGCGAAAAATTACAACCATTTTCTTACGAAACGGGAGAATTAGGTGCTGAACAAGTCGATATCCGGGTTATAAACTGCGGAATCTGCCATTCAGATCTCAGCATGATCAACAATGACTGGGGAATGACGGCCTACCCCATTGTTCCCGGTCATGAGATAATTGGTGAGGTGGTCGCAGCAGGCAATGCCGTAAAGAATGTAAAAGTCGGCGACAAGGTCGGGTTGGGATGGTTCTCCGGATCCTGCATGTCCTGCCATGAGTGCATGGATGGCTCCCAGCATCTCTGCTCCTCTGCCGAATATACGATTGGTGGCAGGCATGGCGGCTTTGCAGACCATGTTCGCAGCCATTGGTCCTGGGCAATTCCCCTGCCTGAGGGTATCGATCTGGACAAGGCCGGACCCTTGCTTTGTGGGGGAATTACCGTGTTTAATCCGATCATTTTCGCAGGAGTTAAGGCAACTGACAAGGTCGGAGTGATTGGCATCGGAGGCCTTGGCCATATGGCACTCAAATTCCTTAACAAATGGGGTTGTGAAG
>JAIVHB010000140.1 GCA_020201275.1 Rhodothermaceae bacterium
GGCCGGCATCGTCCACGATTTTCTGCAGGGTACTGCCGATAACTGGCACTGCAAAGCGGAATACTTCACGACCGTTCATTTTGATGTAGATATCCCGGTTGTCGATGGTTTCATGGCTTGGCGGCAGAGCCGATCCGCCGGAGGGATGGATGATATGCTGCGCCCCCGATCCGTCGGATCCCATCACGTGCGAAAGTACCCCTGAAATTTCATCGGTACGGCTCACCACAACCGCCGCGGCTCCGTCGCCGAACAGTACACAGGTATTGCGGTCCTCCCAGTCGATCATTCGGCTGATGATCTCCACACCGATTACAAGTATGTGGTTGTATCCGCCGGCCCTCATGAACCGGTCGGCCGTAATGAGTGAACTTACAAAGCCGGTACAGCCAACTACCACCGTAAACGCTCCGATGTTAGATGCCCCGAGCATATGCTGAATCTGGCTCGACACCGGCGGGGTAAGGAAGTCGGGACTGGATGTAGCCACAATAATGAGGTCGAGATCGGACGCCCCGATTCCGGCAACTTCCATGGCAGCACGGCTGGCTTCAACGGCCAGCGTGGAGCAGTGCTCGTCGATGCTTACTATATGGCGCTGGCGGATTCCGGTTCGTTCTGTAATCCACTGGTCGCTGGTATCCACCTTTTTCTCCAGGTCTGCGTTGGTTACAATGTTCCTTGGAAGGGCTTTGCCGTAGCCGGTAATACGTCCGTAAAAATTATTCATGTTCAGATGGTATATTTTTGAACGAAAGGTAGCTTATTTACACTAAACCGAAAAATGCGGTGACTCTGTTTCAGAATACACCAATAGCCTGGCGTAAAACAATAAAATTCATGCTATTGACCAATAACGCAAACCCGTTTGGGCTTGGAGATCAATGCATCAGGCCGGAGGCTAAACATGGCCCTTCCTGATTCCGGCTGGTACATCATTGCAAATCCCGTTTCGGGAGGCGGACGAGGCAGTACAACGATCGCCAACCTTGAGCGTGTGCTTACGAACCTTGGAATCGGGTTTGAACTGTCATTTACCGGTGCTCCAGGACATGCCATGGAACTGGCGCGTGACGCTGCTGCCGGCGGGTACCGAAAGATCGCCATTGTGGGGGGAGACGGCACCTGCAATGAAGTTGTAAACGGTGTACTTGCCGGAAATGATTACAAGCCCGTCGTCACCGAGTTTGCCGTAATCTCGGGCGGGCGCGGAAACGACTGGATCAGAACGCACGGAATCCACACCGATATCTCAAAGGCTGCTGCACTTCTCCGCTTCGGCAAAACGGTACGGCACGATGCCGGACTGGTGGCGTTTCAGAAAGACGGTAGACCGGTAAAACGGGCCTTTGTGAACATGTCGGGTATGGCTATTGCCGCCGATACGCTCGAGCGTTCAACACAATTCAGGCGGCAGAACAGGCTTGTTTATCTGAACGCTCTCGTACGGGTTTTACTGCGATACAAGGCACCCGTTATACGGTACCGGATCGATGGTGAGGAGCATGAGAAACAGGTACTCGTTATAATTGCTGCCAATTGCCGCTACGCCGGCAGCGGCATGCTGCTCGCGCCTAATGCCGACCCATCCGACGGAGTGCTTGATTTTACCGTTATAGACAGGATGTCGTTCATGCAGGTTGCCGGGCAGATCCACAGGCTGTTCAGGGGAGGACTGGAAAACCATCCGTGTGTACATCTGATCAGGGGTAAATATTTTGAAGCCACATCTGAAAAACCCGTGCTGATCGAAGCAGACGGTGAGCTGCTGGGCACCACACCCTGCTCCTACTCCGTTATCCCCGGCGCTTTTTTACTTCGCGTTCCCTGATCTTTCAGATAAAAGCCAAAAATCGGGTTTCCCGGCTCAGTGATCAGCTACAATGGCGATACGGTTACCTGATGGCGATACGGCAAGCCGGGTGATATTTCTGACGCCCGATTTCGACAGGTCGGCGATTCCTGTCCAGCCTTCGGTGCCCATTGGATCCCATTCGAAAATCAACGACCGACGGGCCATAATGAGCGATCCGTAGGGTGTCCATGCGAAATCCTCCGATCCTGGTATTGCCGGGATCATGCTTTCGGTCTGGCGGGTGTCTGGGTCGTACATCCTTATCATCCAATTATCAGGATCGCTTTTATCTAGCCAGGCCACTTTGCTGCTGCCCGGCATAGTCTGCAGTGAACGGCCCGGATTATCGGAAACGGTTCTCACAAGACCGGTACGTATATCTGCAACCCTGAGTGTTGGCGGTTCACCAAGTACAAACAGGGCAACCCGGGTTGAATCGAGCCAGCTGTAGTAACCCACCGGTTCCACCCTCTCCAGTAATGGCCTGACCGGATCGCCTTCATGGGTATAATACCAAAGCCTTTGCGTGCCGTCTCCCTCAACCACAACGGTCGAATAGCCCGAATTATCAGGAGTCAAGGCCGGCGAGTATTCGCTTTCGGCTGTAGTTGTGACCTGTTGAGTACCATTTGAAAAGTCGTGACGGTAGATATCAGTCTGTCCGTCCCGCATGGAATTGTAAAACATGTACCGCCCGTTTCGGGAGAACGAAGGCTGATTGTCATAACCATTCCGCCGGGTGAGGTTAATAACGTTAGATATCTCGTGAGAGGAATCAATCAGGCGTAAATTGCCAGTATATATATCGGTTGATGGCAAATCCTGCCCGATATAAGCCAGATTAACTGACTTAGAGGTGTGCAGCCCCGCTAGTACCGCAACCGTGTTATCTTCATTTGTTCGTGGAATGGTTTCCAAAGCCCGGCTGGCGGATGTGGTGCGTGTGCTGTTCTGGTACCCAAATACCACCACAAGTATAAAACCGATTGTGATTAGTGTGAATTTATTCGTTTGCATGATTCAGTTTTCCCTGCTGATTCTGCCAAGCGTATCAATCGTTTTATCGAGGTCCTGGTCGGTAATCTGATGATGAAATACCGCGCGGATGCGGCGCGGGCCGAACGGCACCATGGCTATTCCGGCATTTTCCAGTTTCCCAAGAACGGCAGAGGCATCCACCCGGAGTGTATCGAATATCACGATATTGGTCTGAACACTGTCAAGCCGGATATCAAAAGCAGCCATGCCATCGATTTCACGGGCAAGTACTGCGGCACGACGGTGGTCGTGTTCGAGCTTTGCGTAGTGATAGTCCAGAGCATACCTGGCCGCGGCCGCAAGCAGCCCGGCCTGCCGCATCCCCCCGCCCAATACTTTACGCATGCGTCTGGCCATGCGGATCATATCCCTGTCGGCCAGAAGCATGGAACCTACCGGTGCACCGAGACCTTTGCTAAAACAGACCGATATGGTATCGGCGACCTCCCCGAAGAACTCCGCTTTTATGCCTGTGGCGATCATAGCGTTCCATATCCGTGCGCCGTCGAGATGAACCGAGAGGCTGTACCGTCGGGCAAGTTTACGGATGGCAGTGAGGTTATCGGCTGTGTAACAGGCCCCGCCTCCCCTGTTGGTTGTATTTTCGAGGCCGATCACCCGGGTATGCGGATCCCAGTCGTTCCTCGTGCGGATTGCCGGTTCGATCAGTTCCGGGGTCAGTATTCCGTTAATACCGGGCAACGGCCGCAACTGTACACCCGACAGAAATGCGCAGCCGCCCGCCTCGTAATTGAATATGTGGGCCGACTCGTCGGTAATGATTTCGTCGCAGGGATCTGTGAGCATGAACAGTCCCAGCTGGTTGCCCATTGTGCCGCTGGGAACGAAGAGCCCTGCCTGTTTGCCAAACATGGCTGCAACACGCTCCTCAAGCGCGTTAATAGTCGGGTCTTCGCCGAACACGTCATCGCCCACCGGGGCTTCGGTCATTATTGAAAGCATTTCCGGCGTAGGCCGGGTTACAGTATCACTGCGGAGATCTATCATCTGTTATCTGATATCCTGACTTTTTTATGATTCGTTTTTTTTAGGGATCTGGAAGAATCAATCACGTAGTTTCACAGCTTAATTTTTAACATGCTGTTCTGAAAACAACCTCATTCCAGCTTCAATAATTTTTATTGGTAACTATATTTATATAATTGGACAGCAATGTGTTATGTATATTAATTTAACACTGTTTCCAGGTGGATAGAGTTGGGTTAAGAAGAAGGATAAATATGCCATTTCCGCAGGGCCTGTATTTAGGATCTTTGAATCCTTCGTAGAGCACATTCAGAATATCGAGGCACACATCCAGGCCAATGAAATCTGCCAGACGCAGCGGACCCATCGGATGCGCCATACCCAGTTTCATCACACTGTCGATATGTTCCGGGGTGCCCACACCTTCGTGCACACAAAAGATGGCTTCGTTGATCATGGGCATAAGCACACGGTTGGACACAAACCCCGGGAAGTCGTTCACAGGTACGGGTTCCTTGCCGAGTTTTTTCGCCATCTCCACCACGATATCGTTCACTTCGTCGAGGGTGTCGAGTCCGCGTACTACCTCCACCAGCTTCATCACCGGTACCGGGTTGAAGAAGTGCATCCCGATTACACGGCCGGCCCTGCCGGTTACCGCACCCAGTTTGGTAATGCTGATGGATGACGTGTTAGAGGCGAGAATACAGTCGGACGGCGCGTGTTCATCCAGCTGACGGAAAATCTTCTTTTTCAGTTCGAAATTCTCGTTTACAGCCTCAATCACCAGGTCTGCGTCTTTCACGGCTTCTGAAGCATCGGTTGCCGTTGTGATACGGCCGAGTGTTTCACTCATAACCTGTTCCGTGATTTTCTCCTTGCTCACCATCCGTTCCAGGTTTTTATTGATAATGCCCATGCCACGGTCCAGCGCCTCACGACTCACATCTAACATTGTAACACTGAAACCCGATTGTGCCACCACATGGGTGATTCCGTTCCCCATGGTTCCGGCACCAATAACAACTGTTTTTTCAATTTCCATTGGAGCTCCATTTGTTCCGATGAACAGAAGATGCCTCTTCACCTTCGTATTCAAGATATCAGAATTTAGTATTTATAGATCCTTACTTCTGTAATTACAAACTCAATCGGATTAAACTCAATCGGATTGATTTATGATATCAGAATGTAGTATAAAAAGATCAGATGATTTCAGTTCTGTTGAAATCCCGTATCGCTGAGATGGCGGTCAACCGTTTCCCCGGCCGACATCCTGCGCCGTATCAGGATATTGGTATCGCCGTTGACCAGAACTTCGGCAGGCAGGGCACGGCGGTTGTAATGGGAAGCCATGGTCATGCCATAGGCACCAGCATCACAGATGGCCAGAAGGTCACCTTCAGCGGATTCAGGTAGTTTCCTGTCTGTTGCGAGTATGTCGCCGCTTTCGCAGATATTGCCCGCAATGGTATAGAGGGTATTGCCGGGTGCATCATGGCGGCTCAGGTTTACCACAGCGTGGTAGGCATCGTAAAGAGCCGGTCTGAGAATGTGATGTAAACCTGTATCGGTTCCCAGGTAGGAAACATTTCCCTGGTCTTTTACCGTATTCACACGGGTCAGCAGCACACCAGCCTGTGCGGTGAACCAGCGGCCCGGTTCAAAGTAATACCTGAATCCGCTATCACGCTTCATATAGTCATCCATGATCACCTTTTCGGCAAGCATGGCGAAGGCAGCCAGATCGAAAGGTTCGTCTCCCTCCTGGTACGGGATTGGCATACCCCCTCCAAAATTGATAAACTGAAGATCGGGCAGGTACTGCGCATACTCAATAAGTACGCCCATGGCCGAGATCAGATTCTCCGGTTTGCGGATGCCGCTGCCAATGTGCAGATGCAGACCTGTAATCTTCCTGCCATGGGATGCAGCCAGCCTGGCACATTCGGGAATGAGGTCCTTGCGGATGCCGAATTTGCTGTCGCGGTTGCCGGTATCGACCTTATGATGATGGCCGTCGCCGATGCCCGGGTTCAGGCGGATGCTGCATTCACGGCTGCCGGGATGTGAAAAAAAACTCTTCAGTCTCGACATAGACCCGATATTGAGAATCACTCCGGAACGGATTGCGGCCTCCATCTCCTGGTCGGTCATATTGTTTTCGGTATAGAATATCTGCCGCGGATCCGATTTTACACGCAGGCCGAGCAGCACCTCCTCGTAGCTCACCGTATCGTATCCCATACCCTCTTCATGCATGATAGTGAGGATGTGGGGATTGTCGTTTGCCTTAACGGCGTAGAGGAAACGCACAGGCAGTCCCTCAAACGCGTTTTTAAGATTCCGGCACTGGGTTCGTATCGTCTGTTCATCGTAAACGTAGAGGGGGGTTCCGAATTCACCGGCAATGCGGGTGAGGCGGGCAGCCTCAAATATTTTGTTAAAAGCGGTCAAAACAACATTTCAGTTCCGTTATATTACCGGATATCAACCCTTGTGGTTGTACCGGGCTCAAGCGCCCCAAAATACGCAAACTGACGTAAAAAACAGGCCAAATCAAAGCCACATGAAGACCTTTTTGAAAGCACTGCTGGTAATATCGGTTTTATTCACAACCATACTGGCCCTGACCGTCTACTGGTCGCTGTACAGGCCTCTGCCCTCTTACACCGGAACGGTATCCCTGGCAGGGCTCACAGAGGCTGTTACCGTTAAGTGGGATGATGCCGGGGTTCCCCACATTTTCGCTTCAAACCAGGCCGATTTATACTATGCTATGGGTTATGTTCACGCCCGCGACCGCCTGTGGCAGATAACCATGCACCAGCTTACAGTGCAGGGACGTTTTTCTGAATTTCTGGGTGAGAAATTCATCGAAACCGACCGGTTTCTGCGCACCCTCGGCCTGGCACATACTGCACGCGAGAACCACTCCCTTTACAGCCCGGAGGAGATTGCCATTCTTCAGGCCTATGCCGACGGCATCAACGATTTTGCATCTGCGCACACCGGAGAATTGCCCATCGAATTTTCACTGCTTGACATCAAACCCATCCCTTTCAGTACTAATGATGCCATTGCCATACCGCGGCTGATGGCATGGAACCTGAATCTGGTGTGGAAGAGTAAAGTTGTGGTGGCCCATATTGCCGAATCCGGAACACCGGAAACGATCGGCCGGCTGCTGCCCCGGGCTATGGCCGATGAAATTATTAAACAGATGGAAGAGGAGCTTCCCGAACCGGTTGGCAGCCTCATACCCCTGCTTGAAATCGACAATCGCGTGCGTGCCCTCATCAACATGGATGCAACCATGCAGGGGAGTAATGCCTGGGTAGTAGACGGGTCTAAAACTGCCAGTGGTCTGCCGATACTTGCCGGCGATCCGCACCTGGGCCTGAGTGCACCATCGATCTGGTATGAGGCACGGCTGCACCTGAACGGACGGAATGTGGCCGGCGTTACCGTTCCCGGTAACCCGCTCATTTTCATTGGCAGGAACGATATGTTTGCCTGGTCGCTCACCAGCCTGATGGCCGACGCCCTCGATTTTTTTGTTGAAATGCCCGATCCGCTCGACCGCGGCCGCTACGTTGCCGACTCCACCTCGACCTCTACCCCCACTTCCACCTCAACCTCCACTTACACCCCCACTTCCACCTCAACCTCCGCCGACTCCACCTCTGCCTCCGCCGACGTCACGTATGCCCCGTTTCACATCCGCCGTGAGATCATCAGCGTAAAGGATGGTGACGAAATTCTGCATGAGGTAAAAAGCACCCGCAACGGTCCGGTGATAAGCGATGTTCATGAGCTGGATCTGTTCGGCGACCGGATAATCACTATGAGCTGGACGGGCAACCATGCCGGCAACGAGTTCAGACCCGGTTTGGCACTGAACTGGGGAGATCACTACCAGGATATAACCGAACACATCTCTCTTCATACTGCTCCGGCCCTGAACCTGCTTTATGCAGACCAGTCGGGGAATATTGCCCATTTTGTGATCGGTAAAATTCCGGTACGCAGCGGTTCGGCCCTGCTGTTCCGGAAAGGATGGGACCCGGCACAGAGCTGGCAGGGTTATGTACCCGAAACCCGGATGCCCCGATTCGTCAATCCGTCGCATGGATGGCTGGCCAATGCGAACAACAGGATTCAGGAAAACAGTTTCCCCTATTACATCAGCCATTTCTGGGAGCATCCGTCAAGAATTGAGCGCATCCGTTACGTTCTCGGCAATAATTCCGGCCTTGATGCAAGTGCGATGAAAGAATTACAGAACGACGTTTTCAGCCATCATGCCAGGAACATAACCGGGTATATTCTCCCGGTGTTGCAACAGGCCGGGCAGGATTCGCTCATTGCGACCATACTCCCCTATCTCACCAACTGGGATTTCAGGTACGATATAAATTCCACGGCTGCAACCATTATCGATGGATTTGTAATCGAATTCAGCCGTTTGATGGCCTCTGATGAGCTGGGCGAGCACGTTTACCCGCACTATATGAACATGATGCATTTACCCCAGCTTGTGGTAGAAGAACAGCTCGAACGATTTGCGATAAGCCGGTCCGACACGGTAACCAGTTCCCCGATTGACGACCGAATGGTTATTGATGCCATGCGTGGGGCCGTAAACATCTTGATTGACCGTTATGGGCAGGAACCCTGGCAATGGCGCTGGCTGAACCCCCACAAGGTAACATTCAGCCCGCATCTTTTCCGGGAAGCGGCCGAACAGGAAGATGCAGACCGTACACGTCGTCTCATAGTCGGGAATACCCTTAGCCGCGGACCCTACCCCGCACCCGGCCACGGGATGAGTGTAAACAACGGGTCTTACCGGGGCAGTGAACCGTTCAACATGCATTCCGGTCCGTCGTACCGGTTGATCGCTGATTTTTCCTGGCCGGGCTATTACGACTCTGTATTGCCCCCCGGACAGTCGGGCATGCCACTGAGCCGGCATTTCGATGATCAGATAGAAAAATGGCTTCAGGGTGACTATAAAAGGGTCTATTTTACCGACGAAGGTACCGATGAGGTTTCCTTCAGAACTCTCACTCTGAATCCTGAAAGACAATAATTTGACGGGAAAACGGGATATAACTGATCTGCAATTACTACCATCAACCTAATACAACCGGATGATCTGGAAAATACTTGAAAAACGCATCTACAATCCCTATTCAGAAATTTCGCAGACTGTTGTTCTGCAGGGAGAATCCGGAAAACTCTACGCGGGGGTACGAATAGAAAACCTATCGTTCCCGTTAACTATGGATGCCGTTGCCGTTGCTGTCAGCTCATGCCTGAGCGAAGGAGACCGCCCGGCAGAACTGTTCATGCCGGACAGGCCGGACAGGCTTACCCAAAGCTGGTGTGCAGAATTCAGTATATCTTGCACCCGGGGAAATCCACCAAATGGCGAGTTGTTTGATCCAGTTGTTCCAAAAGGGGAAAATGAACCCCTGACATTGCTTAAAAAGACAGTGGAGCATGCCCATGTACCCAATTCAGACTTTCGTGTGGCGGCCCTCATCGAGACAGACGACGGATATGTTACCGGGGCCAACATTGAGACCGAAGCGTGGGTGAACGGGCTTTGTGCAGAAAGGGTGGCGCTTGCAAAAACGATCGCTTCCGGAATCGACACTATAAGGGGCATTCATATATATGCGCCCAAAGCCGACTTTCTGAGTCCATGCGGGGCCTGCCGACAGGTGCTGATCGAACATTTGCAGCATCATCCGGTGTTACTCTACTACAACGATGGAACTATAACCGAGTACTTCACCAGTCACCTGTTGCCGTTTCATTTTAACAGCGCCTGGTTAAAGCGTAAAAAAAGAAATTAATCTCCCTTTATGTTAGTAATTGCCCTGCTGGACCGTGAACATCTCGACAACGGTCCTTTTTTGAAGTCCCTGTCGGTTGCACTAAGCCAGCTCGGGGATGTACGTGTACTTTTCATACATGCCGACAGCGAATACACCGATCGGGTGATGCAGCTTGGTGTTATGCGAGAAGAGGCCCTCATTCGCAGTACACGGGAACTCAACCGGCGCCTTTCGTCGCTGTTCAGTGATGAGGGCAGTGCCTGTGTAGGGCTGAACGGTTACCAGCGGGATACCCTGATGCTTAATGAGGGGGCATTGATTGTTGATTCAGACTATCTGAGAGAGATACTTGCCCATTCGCATATAGTCCTGTCGAATATGGTTGCCGACCGGGATAACGGCAGCACTGCATATATTACCCCTGCACGGTTGGCGGCAACGCTTGCCAATGCGCTGAAGCCGGACCTCCTGATCGTATTTTCAACCAGGGAAAGCGGGGGGCCGAATGTTGATCAAGGGAATTGGAATAACGATGAAACAATCACACCATCCGACGAGCGGATAACCGGCCTGATTCCAGCCGAAATGAGGGACTCAGAAGTTGGATACCTGTTGGCTGGTCTGAGGCAATTTGCTGCTCTGCCCGATGTTTCGGGCATGCTGAAAATAAAAATTGAAGGTCTGAAAAGTCACTAAATGTAGTTTTTTTTCAAAATAATGCGATTATTCTTGTTAAAAGTGACTTTTTTGCTTGACTCATCAACAGCTTATAATTAGCTTCGCTGCGTGTGAAGACATTCTTCTGCGTTCACAATTATCAATAACCACAACAACGGAGTCAAAAATGAATCGATTCAGCGAGATCAAAGCTCTATTCGACAGCCTTGAAGGCGACATGGAAAAGTTCTACGATAAAAATAACAAAACTGCCGGCACAAGAGCCCGCAAAACGCTTCAGGATATCAAAAAGCTCGCTCAGGATATACGTGTAGATATCCAAAACAAAAAAAGTTAATAGGCTAAACTTTTTCCAACTTAAAAAGCCGTTCATTTTAACGGCTTTTTTTGTTTACTGGTGTATTGGGTTGAGATTTGAGACATGAGACATGAGACATGAGACATGAGACATGAGATTTGCGATTTGAGATTTGAGACATGAGACATGAGACAGTTGGGTGGGGTTGTCAGCTGGGTAGCTGATACCGGGTTGGTATGATATTCAGCCGTTGGTTTTCTCGTATTCATTTTCAAGTTCACGGGTCATATCCGGAACCAGATCACGGAAATCTGTTGTAATCCTGCGAATTTCGGCCATTTCTGATGCGCCTGCGTGGCACAGTTGATGCAGTTCTGTAATCATCTTTTCAAGAAACTCGGAACCAATCATGGTCAGGTGCGGCTTCATCTGGTGTAATACCCTTCGCATTGCCTCAAAATCAGCTCTTTCCATGGCGACAAACAGATCAGATCCCCATCGCGCTACTGTATCGATGTATTTTTTCAACATTATTGACTTCAATTCATCGTCATTTCCGGTCATGTGGATGAAGCGATTAAGGTCAATGTATTTGTAACTTCCCGGTACATGGTTACCCGTCATAAATGATAAGTATTATGTTCAAATTGACAGCCCGAACGTGTTTCGACAGCCGGACCGACCCTGGTTTGACGAAATGTAATTATATAAAATAATATACAACACCTTCAGATTGAGCCAATAATCTTCTGGTGAGTACCTGTATCAATGTCTTCATATCAATCAAACTCAATATCCCAATGATTCTGCCAAAATCCCGCATAATATTTAAGTACATACTGCTTGCAACACTCATGCTCTCCTGCAGCAGCAATCCCGATCCCGATTTACAGATAACAATAATGACCACCACCGATGTACATGGTTATCTGATGGCATGGGATTACAATGCTGATGAGCCGGAACCTCGCTACAGTCTTTTAAAAGCGGCATCACTTGTTGATTCTATACGCAGCAGCGACAATCACACACTGCTTCTTGATGCTGGCGACTGGTTGCAGGGAAATCCCTTTGCCGAATTTTTTGCCCGTACCGACACAACGGGTTCGCGTTATCCCTTGCTCACTGTAACCGAGGCGATGCAGTACGATGCTATCGTACTTGGAAATCATGAATTCAATTTCGGACTTGAATACCTCAACCGGCAGATTGCCATGACCGAAACTGTGGTTCTGGGTGGCAACATATACCGTCACGGAACCACAGATCCGGCCTATGAACCTTATATCATGCGTGAAATTGACGGGATTATGGCAGCTGTTATTGGTCTGACAACGCCCGGTTCGGCCGTCTGGGACCGCATGCATGTTGAAGGTATACTTGATTTTGGAGATGGTGTTGAGGCTGCGGCCCGGTATGTGGATGAAGTTAGGGATGCAGGTGCCGACCTCGTAATCGTACTTGCCCACAGCGGACTTACCGGTACAACGAGCTATTCATCAGAAGAATCAGGTATGGAAAACTTCGGCCGGGCCGTAGCTGAGACGGTGCCGGGTATCGACCTGCTGGTGCTTGGCCATACGCATGGCGTAGCTGATGGCGAATTTGTAACGGGGCCCGGTGGCAAACAGGTAGGCGTCATTCAGGCCGGCCGGTGGGCCTCACACCTTGGAGTAGCCAAGCTTAACATCTTCCGTTCGGATAACGGTGAGATCAGGGTCGAAGCAGAACCATCAATGGTGTTGTCTGTTGAGCAGGCCCCGCAAAAGCAGGAACTGGTAAACCTGATCAGCGGGCAGCACGAAGCCGTGAGAGCTTACATTACAGCCCCGGTTGCCAGTACACCCGATACGTGGACTGCCCGCGAGGCCCGGCGCACCGATACGCCCGTAATTGATCTGATTCAACACGTGCAGCTCAGGGAGACGGGAGCGATGCTCTCCTCGAGCGCCGCTTTCAACACACAACTGGCTTTCGGGCCTGGTGACATAACCCGGGGTGATCTGGCAACTCTCTACCCTTATGAAAACACATTGTTTGTGCTGGAAATTACCGGTGCGCAACTCAGGGAGTACCTGGAATACACCAGCGGTTACTACAGCGGCGTGCAAGACGGAGAACCTGCAGTTGCAGCGGGCTGGCCCGGGTACAACTTCGATATTGTTGCCGGAGCCGATTATGTGATGGATATAAGCCGGCCGGCTGGTGAACGCATAACCTCACTCACCATCAACGATGAGGCCGTACAGGATGACCAGCTGTTGACACTTGCAGTCAATTCGTACCGGGCACAGGGAGGCGGCGGTTATTCAATGCTCTCCCGGGCCCGGGTTGTAAGAGAGATCAACAGACCGGTTCGTTCCATGATCGAAGAATATCTGGCAAATGAAGAGACCATCCGCCATGAGGATGTTTTCATGGAGAACTGGATACTTCAATACTGATGCGCCCGGCCGGGCAGGCAGTGAGAAGGTTTAATCGGTAAAGCCGCCGTAAGTCATCTTAATGGGATTAAGTGCCTTGCGGAGTTCTTCTTCACCAAGATCGGTCATCTCCAGAGCAACATCAATGAGTGAGCGGTTTTCAGCATAGGCTTTCTTGGCAATTTTTGCCGCCAGATCGTAACCTATTACAGGATTGAGTGCTGTTACCAGTATGGGGTTCTTCTCCAGCTTGTCGAGGATTACATCCTTGCGAACCACAATCTTCGACACAGATCGTTCTGCAAAGTTATTGCAGGCATTGGAGAGCAGGTTCACTGATTCCAGAAGATTGTGGGCCACCATGGGCAGCATCACATTCAGTTCAAAATTACCCGACAACCCGCCAATAGTGATAGCTGCATCGTTCCCGATCACATGTGCCGCCACCATGGCCACAGATTCTTCGATAACTGGGTTCACCTTACCTGGCATAATCGATGATCCCGGCTGTAGGGCGGCAAGCTGAATCTCACCTATCCCGCTGTTCGGTCCTGAGTTCATCCATCGCAGGTCGTTGGCGATCTTGAGCAATCCCGTGGCGATCGTTTTTAGCTGCCCGCTCATCTCAACAGGAGCATCAACGGTTGACTGAGCTTCAAAATGGTCGGCCGCCTCGCGGAATTTTTCACCTGTAAGTTCGGATATTATCATGGCGAAGCGTTTGCCAAATTCCGGGTGGGTATTGATTCCGGTTCCAACGGCTGTACCACCCTGAGGCAGCTCAGACATGCGGATCCTTGATGAATCCAAACGATCGACACCAAGCGACAGCTGGCGTGCGTATCCGCCAAATTCCTGCTGAATGGTAACGGGCATGGCATCCATCAGGTGGGTACGGCCAGTTTTGACCACATCAGCATACTCACTGCCCTTGTCATCGAACGATTTTTTAAGCTTTTTCAGCGCAGGAATGAGTTTTTCATCCACGGCAAGAATCGCAGCAATCCGGATTGCGGTGGGTATCACATCATTGGAACTTTGACCAAAGTTGACGTGGTCGTTGGGGTGAATCTTGAGCTCTTTTTCACCATCGGCTGCTGCCAGCTCATTCGCCCGGGTGGCAATCACCTCATTGGCGTTCATGTTTGTGGATGTACCAGAACCCGTCTGGAAAATATCGATCGGGAACTGGGCATCAAATGTGCCACCTATAACCTCGTCGGATGCCCTGCCGATATAAAGGCCCACCTTCTCATCGAGAAGGCCGAGGTCTGCATTCACAAGTGCTGCCGCTTTTTTAATATAGCCGAGCGCTTTAATGAAGTCTCTGTTGAACGTTATGCCACTGATTGGGAAATTGTCGGCAGCCCGTTGGGTCTGGGCTTTGTAATAGGCGTTTACCGGTACTTTAACCTCGCCCATTGAATCTTTTTCTATTCTGTATTCGCTCATTTTGATAATATTAGTAGTGAGTATTGAGTAGTGAGTAATGAGACCAGGGCTTGGGCGGGGGATAATAATACGGGCAAAGAGGTTTAGTGATGAGACGTTAACGTCTCATCTTCTGCCTTTGGATTGGGCCCTTCCAGATGTCAGAACTCATCATTTCAGTTGTATTCAGTATTCAGTATTCGTTAATCAGAAATCAGTATTCGGTATTGAATAGTGAGTATTGAGTATCAGGTCTTGTGATGACTGAGGTTTGATTTGTCATGTCTCATGTCTCATGTCTCATGTCTCAAGTCTTACGTCTCACGCCTTTACTCACTATTCAAAACTCCATCACCTTCCGGATACCTTCACGGATGTCGTTTTCATTAGGCAGGATATAATCTTCCATCGGAGCGGCAAAGGCTATGGGTGCGTATTTAGCCGCCACCCGTTGAACCGGTGCATCAAGATGCTCGAAAGCGTGATCAGCGATCTGAGCTGCAATTTCGGCACCAAAACCGATAAACTCAAGATCTTCATGAAGAACGAGCACCCTGTTTGTCTTTTTAACCGACTCAAGTATCAGTTGTGAATCGAGGGGCACGATCGACCTGATATCAATAACCTCGATTTCAACTCCTTTTTTAGCGTGCTCTTTGGATGCATTCAACGCCTTCTGGACCATGGCGCCGTATGTAACAATGGTCATATCTCTGCCCTCACGTACGATACGCCCCTTACCTATCTCCACAAGATAGTCGCTGTCGGGTTCGGGCGTTCTGGCAAATCCCTGCCTGTACAGTGCCTTATGTTCCAGGAACATGACCGGATCGTCGGAGCGTATTGCAGTTTTGAGAAGCCCCTTTGCATCGGCCGAATTGCTGGGCATCACAATCTTGTAACCGGGCAGATGTGCGAACAGAGATTCGATGTTTTGACTATGGCTGAACGCTCAACCCGCAGGCCGTACCAACAATGGACGCTTCAGCCAGCGGTGAATTGTAGCACCGTGTGGACCCGAATTTTTCAGTAAGGCCTCGTGTAGCGGTAAACACTCCACCTTTGCCGTCTGCAACATCCTCTCCGAATACGATTACCCTTTCATCCCGCTCCATTTCTTCAGCCATGGCATGATTGATCGCATCAACCATTACGATCGGTTCACCGGCAGGTGTGCTTTTTTCGTATTCAAGACCAAGATCTTTTTCAGAGTAGACAAAACGCAAGCCGTCTTCGGGTTTGGGATCATCCTGTTGCAGGCACCATTTGGTATCGTCATCAACACTCAGTTTTACCTCATCGTGAATCTGAGTCAGCTCTTCTTCGGTAGTCAGACCTGCATCGATCAGTTGCTCGCCGAGAATCTTAATGCAGTCGAACTGACGGTCCCTTTCCAGTTCATCTTCAGGCCGGTATTTTCTCTGATCGTCGGATGATGAGTGCGGCAGCAGCCTTACCACATGGGCATGTACCAGTGAAGGGCCTTTGCCCTCCCGGGCCCTTTTTACCGCTTTCTCCATGGCTGCGTAACTGTTGAAAAAATCAGTGCCATCAACTTCAAAAATTTCCAGGTTTTCGAAACCGCTCACAGTCTTCGATATGCTTTTATTACTTGTCTGCTGCGACACGGGAACACTGATCGCGTATTTGTTGTCCTGCACCACGATAATGGCCGGTACTTTACCCCTGGTAGCCCAGTTCAGTAATTCAAAGAATGACCCCTGCGATGTGCCGCCGTCGCCGCTGGAGATATAGACAACCTCATCGGTGCCAAGAAATTTCGATGCCTGAGCCACGCCAAGCCCGGGCAGGAACTGCGCACCGATGGCACTGGGTACAGACACAATTCTAAGCTCTTTATGGTTGAAATGCGAGGGCATCTGTTTGCCATAGGAGGTATCGGTTACTTTCGATAGATGGGCGGAGAGCAGGTCCCTGGCGGTCATACCCATGCCCAAAGAAAAAGCCATATCCCGGTAATAAAGCATACCCCAGTCTTTTTTCGGGGTCATAGCCCGGCTGGCCGCAAGTTGTATGGCTTCATGCCCTGAACAGCCTATGTGAAAAAAACCACGCCCCTGCTTCAGAAGTGTGAGCATTTTGTCGTCGAGCCTGCGTGATATACTCATCAGTCGATAGACTTCAAGGAGCTCGTCTTTCTTGAATTTCTTGATGGAGGCCGACCGCACTTTATATTCAGAATCGGAGGGCACCAATGGCTCTACATTGCTCAAGGTGCTAACTGACATTTAATAACGTTTTAAGTTAATTACAAACAATTTGATCCGGCCGTTAAAATACGGCTTTAAGGTGTTCTTACCAATTTTCCTGCGGCATATAACGGGAAGTTGCCACATACAGACAAACCCTTAGAACGTACACACAAGGGGCTGACTGAATACTGAGCACAGTGTTTGCCGTCACACTATTTTACCGGGTTAGCGACGTACCGTACATGCGGTATACTTTTTCTCTGACCGCCCCCAGTCTTTCAGCAACCCTGATCATTTCAGTGTTTGTTTCCAGCAGCCAGCTCAGTTCCGATTCATTGATATCGCGTTTCGGCCCGTTAATGATGGCTTCACGGTGCATAAGCATATCGATTCCCTTATGCTGGTGTTCAGGCAACACCCCCATCAGCGCCGTGCGCACCCTGTTGATTTTTCGCTTATACCAGAGCAGCTTGAAAATGCCTGTTGGGAAAAGTTTGCCGTTCATGCGAGCAAGCACCTGGTTGATGTCGGGCAATGCAATGGAAAATCCGACAGGCTCTCCGTCAATTTCAGCCACATGCGCAAAATCTGTATCGATGATGAATTTAAGCCCCTGTGCCAGGTGCTCCATCTCATCTTTTGAGATGGGAGTGAACCCCCAGTTTTTTTCCCATGCGGCATTAAATATCTGCCTTATCAGTTCAGACTCTTCCCTGATCTTCTTCAGATTCATACGGCGGATATGGATGCCGGGTGTTCTCTGCCGCACGATTTTTTCCGCTTTTTCGACCCGGTCGTAGGGAACCATGTCTTTATCAACCCTGTAGGCGTACATATCCATCACTTTTTCGAGCCCGGCCTTCTTCAGCAGGGTATCGTAGTACGGTTTCGAGTAGGGCATCATAACTGAAGGATACGATTCAAATCCCTCAACGAGTACGCCGATTTCGTCCATCATAGAAGGGCTGGCCGGTCCGATAACCTTTGATACACCTGCATCGCGAAGCCAGTCGAGGGCAACCTTGATGAGAAGGTTGGCTACATTCTGATTTTCAACACACTCAAAAAATCCGAAAAAGCCGGTGTTTTCACCGGAATGATCGATATAGGCCTGGTTGTGAACAGCAGCAATCCGGCCCGACATGCGTCCGTTGGTTTCGGCTATAAAAAAGGCCGCTTTAGCCCTTTTATAGAATGGATTTTTCTTTACATCAACCAGATCATTCTGCATGATGTAGAGTGGCGGCACCCAGTAGTTATCTTTCTTATAGTGATCGTAGGGGAACTGAATGAAACTCTTCAGTTCATTCTTTGTTGTAACCAGGGTAACACCATTCATGGTGACTTTACTCACAACTTGTTACACATCGATAAGTGAATGACCATTTTTGTCGATGATGCCGTGTTTGATTCCGACTTTTTTAAACGCCTCAAGAATAGCATCAAGCTGGTCGTTAGTATGGGTTGCACTGTAGCTGGTTCTGACCAGCGACTGACCCCGGGGTACAGCAGGCGGTACAACGGCATTCACGTAAACACCGGCTTCAAACAGGTCTCGCCAGAATTTAAAACAGTTCATCATTTCACCGATCACAACAGGGATGATAGGGGTCTGGCTGGTCCAAACATTGAATCCCAGCCCCTTGAGGCCGCTTCTCATGTAGTCTGAAATTTCTTTGAGCCGGTCGAGTCGCCAGGTTTCCTCCTTCAGAACCTCAAGAGCTTTCAAAACTGTTGCCACATTGGCGGGCGGCATCGATGCGCTGAAGATATGAGCGGGCGAGGAGTGCCTGATATATTCAATGACAGGGCGTTCGCCTACAATGAATCCACCAAGTGAGGCAAATGACTTCGAAAAGGTACCACTCACGAGATCCACTTTGTCGAGCAGCCCGAATTCTGAAGCTGACCCCCGGCCTTCATCGCCGATAACACCGATGGCGTGGGCGTCATCAAGGTAGAGCCGTGCATTGAACTCTTTCGACAAACCCACAAGTTCAGGCACGTTGGCCAGCTGGCCCGACATGGAAAAAACACCATCGCTGATGATGATTTTGCCGGCTGCGGGATCTGCCCTTTCAAGCAGTTTGCGCAGGTGGTGCATATCGTTGTGGTTGAACCGGATGGTTTTGGCGTTCGAACACATGGTTCCCACTACGATACATGCGTGATTGTCTTTATCAGAAAAAATAAGATCGTTACGGCCGGCAATGGTCTGTATGGAGCCTTCGTTGGTCTGATAACCGGTACTGAACAGAACACACGCCTCTTTTTGCATGAATTCGGCCAGTTTCTGCTCAAGTGTCAGGTGAATATCAAGTGTGCCATTAAGGTAACGGGATCCGGTACAGCCTGTTCCGTACTGTGTAATAGCCTTTTGAGCCGCTTCAATAAGGCGCTGGTCGTTTGTCAGACCCAGATAGTTGTTCGATCCGGCCATAATTACCTGCCGCCCGTCGATAACAACTACGGTGCCGTCTGTCTCGGTTAACGGCTTGAAATATGGATAGAGACCCAGGGCCTTTACTTCGTCAGCTTTCTTAAATTCGTACGCCTTCGAAAATATATCTGCAGCTTTCGTCTCTATTTTGGTATTGGACATCCCTGAAATCCTTAGGCTTATCAATTTTAAATCTTCCAGCAAATATAGGCAGTATATCGATTCAATCAAATTCAGGCAAAGCGGCTAAAAAAGACCGTGAAAGCCGTTTATTTACGGTAACTTCTGATAACATCCTGCATATACTTCACATACATTTGCGCGACAATATCCCACCTGAAGGTATCATAGACATATTTGCGGCAACTCGCAGATAACGTGGCCAGTTCGTTTTCAAGTATCTCATCTATTTTCCCTGCAAAAGCATCGGCATCCAGTGCGGGAATTCTGTAGCCATTTACGCCCTGTTTGATTACATCCCGAATACCTTCGAGGTCTGATGCCACAGCCGGTGTATTTGCAACATTTGCCTCAAGTAAAACAACACCAAAACCCTCCATATCGCCGGGTACCTGAATATTAGGCATGATGAAAAGGGATGCCGCGGCGTATGCCCGCCTCAGAACTTCATCGGGCTGCCGGCCGATATTCAGAATGCGCCTTCCCGACTGCGACTGATCAATAACCGACTGAATGGATAGTCCCAGAGGTCCATCTCCGATAATCATGTATACTACAGGCGATTTGATTTTCGGCAACACCTCACTGAGAAACCAGTTGTGGCCCTTTCTCTTAATGAGCCGGCCGACAGTCAGAAGCAAGTATTCACCATTCAGCTGCAGGTCAAAATGGTCGTTAAGATATTTTCGGGATTCATCCTGAGCATATTCATTTTCGGTGAACTCAGGTACAAAACCATTGGGAAGCACCACACCCTTATCCGACTCGAGCCCCCTTGCCACGCACTGTTCCCTCGTAGCACTGCTTACTGAAATCACCCCGTCTAACGCCCCGAACACTTTTTTTACCAGCCATTGGTAAATAGACAGAGAATAGGTAACATCAAGCCCGTGCGTGATAGCTACCATGGGCGCTTTTACCCGTTTTCTAGTAAACCAGGCCAGCGATCCGTTCACCATTGAAGAAAACAGGACAATATCAATATTCTGTTTTTTAACTTTTCGCGGCAGCATTACCAATGTTTTCAAAAGGAACCAGAATGTCTTAAGCCCGATCAGCCTCCAGCTCGTTTCGTTCGTGAGCTTCAGCAAGTTAACCTCATCAACCTTTTCCAGTTCATCAGCCAGCTGCATGCTTACACGCTGCATTCCACCGATATTTTTGGTAAGTGCATTTTCGGGTGGATGCAGATGAGAGATATATAAAATGTTGATTTTCAAATTCAGTCAATCACTCCCTGTCTTCCAGTAAAACCCTGTAATCACTTACAAGTTTATCCATCACTTTTTCCCACTTAAAGTCCATCGCCCATGTTCGGGCATTTTCCGACATTTCACGCCTGCGATCACCATCGGTTATCAGTTTGGTCAGACAGGCTTCGAAACCTGCTTTATCTCCCGGCTCCACAAGAAATCCATTTTCGCCGTCTTTTACAATAGAGCTGCTGCCAACTGCTTTTGCCACTACAGCAGGCACCCCGCTTGAAAGGGCTTCAAGGGTAACATTACCGAATGTTTCGGTTTCAGAAGGGAAGAAAAACAGGTCTGAATTGGCATATACCTGATACAGATCGATGCCCCCTACAAAACCTGTAAAAATTGCCCCCGGCAACCGCCTCTGCATTTCCTTGCGTGCCGGCCCCTCTCCACCAATCATAATCTTCACATGAGCATATTTCTGCAACAAATAATTACCAACTTCAATAACCGTACCAAGATCTTTTTCCCATACCAGTCTCGACAGAAACAGCACCACAACATCATCCGGGTCAATTCCGTATTTGCTTCTCCACTCTTCAGATCTGTGGTCGGGGCTGAACCGATCGGTATCGACACCTCTTGACCAGATTTCCAACCCTTTTCTTATATCATTATTCCTGAGTTTTTCGAGCATGGATTGTGAAGGTACAAATAATCTGTCGCAACTCCCGTAGAACCATTTCAGGTACTTCCAAACCAGGGGCTCAAATGCATTAAGCTTATAATACTTGAGGTAATTCGGGAAATGAGTGTGATAGGAAGAGACAACCCTGATGCCATTTTTTTTCGCGAACCGCAACGCCCATAAACCCAGAAAATCGGGGGATGCTATGTGTATGATGGTTGGATTGAATTCGCGGAGGCGGTCTGCGTATGGTAATGGCATATAAAGACTCACCCGGTACTCAGTTCTCATGGGCAGTGCAACCGACGGAACCTGCAGAAATTCACCTTTAGGTCGCAGTGCAGGGTATTCAAAGGACGGGCCAAAAATCAAAACCGGGATATTTTCGCTCTCCAGATGACTCACCAAACGGTTCAGTGTCAGTGACACACCATCACGTATATGTGCGTAATTTCCGGTAAAAATTGCGACGCGCAAATTATTCATGAACCCTGCCGGGGAATTCTAACAGTTTTTAAGCAAAAAGTAATGCGATATATTTAGGCCAATACTTGCCCTGGATAAATCCCCGATTCAGGGATCAGATTAAAATACAAAAAATCATGAAAGCCTTTATCACAGGTGGTACAGGATTTATCGGAAGCCATCTCGCAGACGAACTTGTGAACCGCGGTCAGGAAGTGCGATGCCTGGTTAGAAAAAATGAAAAATGGCTTCAGGGCCTTAACTATGAAAAAATAAAGGGAGATCTTCACGATCTTGTTGCACTCAAAGACGGGATGCAGGGGGTTGATGTTGTATATCACCTGGCTGCCGTGGTGATGGCCAAAAATAAAGCCGATTTTACCTATGCCAACGTCGAAGCAACCGAAAATGTAGTACGTCTGGCCAGGAAGGCTGGAGTCCCTAAAGTTGTGATTTTGTCGTCGTTGGCTGCAACAGGGCCAAGTTTCAACCGGCCGGTAAACGAGTCTGACCCCATGATGCCGGTAAGCATGTACGGGGAGTCGAAAAAGGAGATGGAATTAATGGTGCAGAAACTGGCAGCCGATACCATGTCTGTTACCATTCTAAGGCCGCCGGCAGTATACGGGCCACGTGAAGAGCAGATTTACACCTTTTTTAAAACGGCTGCAAAGGGGTTGTGCACCATCATTGGCGACGGGAAAAGCACCCGTATCTCGCTCGTGCATGTAAATGATGTTGTTCAGGGCCTTACACTTGCCGGAACGCATCAGAATAAGGGAGTAAATACCTATTTTATATCCAGTGAAGAAACCTACACCTGGCATCAGATCCGGGACCTTACAGCCGAGGCCCTTGGGCGTAAATTATATACCGTTCACATTTCACCCGATATGGTAAAAAAAATTGCCGGTGCAGTTGAAACCACGGCATCATTTTTCGGGCACTACCCCGTTATCAACCGGGAAAAGGCCACTGAACTTGTTCTTGAATGGACCTGTTCTGTTGAGAAAGCGGGCAAGGAGCTCGGCTACCGGCAGCAGGTTTCCCTGCGGGAAGGCATTCATAACACCATCAGCTGGTATCGCAAGCACAACTGGATTTAACCGACTATGAAATTATACAAAACGCTGTTCACCATCATCTTCCTGTTTCTTATAATACCGGCGGTATCCGTTAGCCAGGTTCAGCTTGTAAGCGATTACCAGAGCCAGATGAACATTCCTGATATCAAAGCAGTGGAGAGCAGCACCACACATCTTTATGTTCTCAGCGGGCAGGATGGCCTTGCCGTTTTCCGGGTTTACCAGGACAGCCTTCAATGGCTTTTTACCGCCGGAGGTATGCAACGCCGGGGAAACCGCATGTCGTCTGACCTGAGGTTTGCCTACCTGTTCGGCGACAGCAACCGGCTTACTGTCATTGAACCCACTTCCGTTCTGGGTGTTTATTCATCAACCGAACTGAGACGCATTCCCAGGCAGGTTCGCCGTATTGGCAATCATATCTATCTGGCAATGGATGACCTCGGGATGGGCCGTCTTTCGCTTGAAACTCCTGAAACTGTGGACAGCGAACCCTTTTACATCAAAACCAGGGATATGACCGGAATCCGCATTATCGATGTAGACGGTTACTCCGATCAGCTTTTTGCACTGGGCTCCAACCAGCGGCTTTTCCACTTTGAAACCACTACCGATACGCTCCGGCTCATGCGTACCTACGACCTTGGCCAGGATGTAAACCGGGTGTTTATAGCAGGAACAGACGTAATGCTATCCGATGAGAGCGGCACCGTTTTCCGGCTCGGTGAAACAGGGCGGGCCATACGCTCCTTTTCTGTCGGTGAGCCCATCGATAAGATCGGGCGGCTGAATGAGCTGTTACTCATCAGGGGTTTTTCCGGAAAAATCTGGACACGAAGCGGCAGCAGCGATCCGGATTTATTCCGAGACTCCGGGCCGGCCGGCAACCATTTCACCATAACCAAGGGGCAGATATGGATGAGTGCGATGAATCAGTTATCCAGACTGCGTACGGAGGATGCATCCACAATGGCTGCCCTTTCCGGTTTCGGGCTCAGTCCCATAGGAAATCTCATTATCCCCTACCCGCGTCCGGTGCTGCTTACGCTCGATTACGAAGGAGACGTGCCAGCCACGGATGTATCGTTCCGGTACCGCTCAAGCGTTGAGAACGCCAGTATACGCGGCAACGGTTTTTACTGGCAGCCATCAAACCGCCACATCGGAATGAATACTTTCACCATAATTGGCACTACCTCCGACGGACGTTCCGACAGTACATCCTTTAATGTGGAGGTTCGCACATTCAATGCGCCGCCAAGGTTCTCACCGGTAAGGTCTATATCGATCCCCGTTGGCGAACCCTTCACAATGCCTGTTAATGCGGTTGATCCCGACGGCAGCAAGCCCGATCTGATAAGATACCTGGGTGTTGATCTGCCCGATGGCGCTTCGCTCAATGAATCCACCGGCGTAATTAGCTGGATACCCAGCCGCCGGCAGGAAGGAACACATGAGCTTCAGATAGTGGCAACCGACCAGTTCGGAGCCGCCTCATCGCAGACTATAACCATCAGGGTGATTACACTGGGAAGCGACACCGAAGGTCAAAATAATCAGGAATTTCGGAATGGCCAGTATGACCAGAGTGACCAGAATTACCGGAACAATCCGGGTAATCCCGGAAACCGGAATGATCAATAGGGCCCGGTATTGTCAAGCGAAACAGATTTTGGCGGGGAACTGCTTAACTGGTATTACTTAAACCGGCGCGATCTGCCCTGGCGAAGAAGCAATGATCCCTACCACATCTGGTTATCTGAAATTATGCTTCAGCAAACCCGGGTAGATCAGGTTACACCATATTTTGAGCGTTTTACGGCAGCCTTCCCTACAGTGCACGATCTGGCCGGTGCAACACAGCAGGATGTAATGATGCTCTGGGAGGGTCTTGGCTACTACTCCCGCGCCCGCAATATGCACCGCGCCGCCAGAATGATATCCGAAAAATTCGGGGGTATGATGCCAGGCACCTATGAAGAGATACTGACGCTTCCCGGTGTGGGGCCGTATACCGCCGCTGCCATAGCCAGCATTGCGCACGGCATGCCGCACGCCGTGGTTGACGGCAATGTGATCAGGGTGCTTACCCGCTACTCCGGCATGGATGGCGATGTGCGCACAACCGCGGTCAAAAAGGCAGTTGAGGCCCTGGCCGGCGAGCTGCTCGACCGTAAGAATCCCGGCGACTACAACCAGGCCCTGATGGAACTTGGAGCTACAGTGTGTACACCACGGGCTCCCGATTGCGGGTCGTGTCCTCTTCAGACCGGATGTATAGCTTTCAGATCTGCAATGACCCATATCATCCCGTACAAATCCCCCAAAAAACAGATCCCGCATTATCATATAGCTGTTGGCATCATTAAAAATACCGATGGCAAACTGCTCATCGCCCTGCGCCCCGACAATGCCATGCTGGGGGGGTTATGGGAATTCCCGGGGGGCAAACAGAAAGCCGGGGAATCGCTTGAGGAGACCGTAAGGCGTGAACTGCTTGAAGAGCTGGGCATTGAGGTAGTAATAACCGGGTTCGTCATGAAACTGAACCATGCCTACTCTCACTTCAGGATTACCATGCACGCCTACCATTGCAGGATCGTTCATGGTGAACCCCGGCCTGTGGCCAGCAAGGAAATTGCATGGGTGCACCGCGGCCAGCTTGCCGACTATCCCTTCCCAAAAGCAAACAGGAGCATTACCCTTGCCCTGATGCATGAGCAGAGCAACTGATGCAGGCCGGAAAACGAAAACTGAAAACCATTAGTGCCGGAAAACTCCGGGAACTCAAACCCTGGCTCGATGACATGGCCGCCCGGATTGAGCAGCCCGGCTATATTGAAAAGGACCCGGTCTGCTTCATGCACGCTTTCCAGGAGAAAAATGATCGTGAGATAGCGGGTTTTCTGGCTGCCATCATGGCCTGGGGCCGCCGCGATATCATTCTGCGCAAGGTTGATGATCTGCTGGCCCGCATGGACTATCAGCCGGCTGAATTCACGGGAAACTACACCGACCCGGATTCCCTCCGATTCAGCGGCTTCAGACATCGTACATTCACTGAGTCTGATCTTCACTGGCTCATACAAAGCCTGAACACCGTACTGCAGCGGTATGGAAGCATCGAAGGTTTATGGCAGGAAGCATTTAATGTTGCCGGCAATACAGGGCCGGACATGATCACCGCTTTCCACAACCGTTTCTTTGGCGAACATTTCGCGGGCCCCCAACGCGTTAGAAAACACGTTTCCACAGGTGAAAAGATGAGTTCATGCAAGCGTCTATGGCTCTACCTCCGCTGGTGTATCCGGAAAAATTCCGTGGTTGATCCTGGCACCATGAGTTTCATTTCCCCATCGCACCTGATGATTCCACTGGATGTTCATGTAGCCCGGCATGCCCGCAGGCTGGGACTGCTTGAACGGCAGGCAAACGACTGGCTGGCTGCTGATGAACTCACTACCCGGCTCAGGCAGCTCGACCCCGAAGATCCTGCCCGTTACGACTATGCACTGTTCGGGGTTGGAATCAGCGAAGAAGCGGTACCTTCCCGGTTTCTGCTCAATGCCTGGTACAAATAGAGATAAGTTGTTTTGCGGAATCAAATCCGACCAGAATAATATTCCTTTTTTTTGTTTTTGTTTAAAGATATGCTCAATTTTATACAAAGGGTGATAGCACGAATCACTCGGGTAAATGTGAATTCTAAAAGTCAAGAAAATGAACTATCTGGGAAAACTATCTGTATCACTTCTAATTCTGTTCATCTTCTCATCAAGCGTGGAAGCGCAAATACTGAACCGGCTCAAACAGCGTGCTCAGGACCGTGTGGAACGCAAGGTTGAAGAAAAAATCGATGACAAGGTCAATCAGACAGCCGATCGCATGGTCGATAATGCCTGGGACTCCATATTCGGGGAAATGGAAAGTTCCGACAGAGAGGGCCGCCGGGCCTTCCCCTTTACACTTAACAGCAATGTGACCACCGAAGAGGCCTATAATTTCGATATAATCACCACCATGGAAATCCAAACCGAAACAGATGGCAAAAAAGAAGCTCCCGCCATAATGCAGATGCATTTCAATGAAAATGAGATGTATACCGGCACCCGTTATCAGGGCGAGGAGATGGATTCCGGCGAAGGTGATGTGTTTCTGATCTACGATCTGAAGAATTCGGCCATGATCATGCTGATGAGCAGCGACGACGGCAAGTTTTCATTTGCCTACGACTGGACCGAGACCCAGGCCATGATTGAGGAAATGGAACAGGCCGGTGAAGCGGATGAAGAGGCCGAAAATGAGGCAGATTCCTTGCAGGGCTACGAAAAGATCGGGCAGAAAGAGATACTCGGCTACCGGTGCGACGGTTACCGCGGCACAGATGAAAATACCATTTCGGAAATGTGGGTTACCCGTGAAGCTGCCTACGGTATGGAGACCATGTTTCAGGCCAATGCCAACAGCAAACAGATGAAAGGCCGCATACCGGACGACTATCCCCGCGGGATGCTGATGGAGATGATCACCGAGGACTCCGACAGCGGTGAGCGGATGACCATGAAAATGACAGATATCCAAAAGAATGCCCGGGTCACTTTTCAGATGAGCGATTATCCGAATATTGGTACGGCCATGCAGGAAAATAAGTAACCTTGTGCGACCAGAGAGCCGGATTACAGTTTGAACCTGCGCTTTTGTTCCGGCAGGCCAAATTCACGGCTTAGAACTGAATTGGCAGCGTGAAATCCACACATGCCGTGCACACCCCCGCCCGGCGGTGAGGAAGAAGAACAGAAGTAGATACCATTGGCAGATGTTGCGTAGGGTGAAAACAGCGACTTCAACCGGAACGGGGCACTGTCGAATGCAACCGGACGGGTAAAGAGTTGCCAAATATCCTGCACACCACCATTTATGTCACCCCCGATATAGTTTGCATTGTACTCTTCGAACTGCGGTGCATTCATGGTAAATCTCTCATCAACAACATCCCTGAACCCCGGTGCAAACCGTTCGATCTGATTTTCGATCTCAACGGTCATGTCGCGGGCAGACCCGTTCGGTACATGGCAGTATGCCCAGAGGGTGTGCTTCATGTCGGGTGTACGCGTTGGGTCGAACATGCTCTGTTGAGCGACAAGAACGTAAGGCCTGGCTGAATGCCGGCCCATGCTCATCTCCTTTTCTGAAGCGGCGATCTCTGCGAACGTGCCCCCGAGATGAACGGTGCCGGCCTGTCCGCACCGCGCTTCTGACCAGGGAACAGGGCCATTCAGGATGTAATCGATTTTAAAAACTCCTGCTCCGTACCGGAATTTCTCAAGAAGGTGGCGGTAGCGCGGGGTAAACCGCTCTCCGGCTATTGACAGCACCTGCCGGGGGGTCAGGTCGAACAGTACAACTTTGGATGGGGGAAGCTGGGCCAGATTTTCTACACGGAATCCTGTTTCAATGGTCCCACCGAGCGACTGGAAGTACGAGGCCATTGACCGGGTGATCATTTGTGATCCACCCTCCGGCATCGGCCAGCCTGTGGTGTGAGCTGCTGCACCAAGCACAAGCCCTATAGCCGATGTTACGGGCTTATCTAAATCCATAATACTGTGTGCCGCGATGCCGCCAAAAAGCGCCTTTGCCTCCTCAGTGCTAAATTTCCGGGCCAGCCTGCCGGCCGGCTGAAGGGCTTTCAATCCAAACCGGGCCATTTTCAGCGGATTGCCGGGTATCCGCAGGGGAGCAAGCAGATCTTTTGTCAGATCGTGCCAGTGGTCAGCCAGTGGCTTCATCAGGCTTCGGTATACTTTTTCATCAGATCCCAAAGATGATGCCGTTTCATCCAGATTGTTACGCATGATTACAGCCCGGCCGTTATCCATGGGATGGGCAAGCGGGAATACAGGCTGTATCCACTTGAGGCCATATTCCTTTAGCGGCAGTTGCCTAAGGAACGGCGACGCTATCGCCATTGGATGGATTGCAGAGCAGACATCATGAAAGTAACCCGGCCTGATGAGTTCTTTTGTGCGCGTGCCTCCCCCGATAGTGTACTCTGCCTCAACAACCAGTACCGACAGGTCTTCAAGTGCAAGCCTGATGGCCGCAGCCAATCCATTGGGTCCCGACCCCACCACTATCGCGTCATAATATCCGGAAGCCGGCATTATCTGAACTCTTCCTCTTTGTTTTCAAGTTTTTCGCTGGCAGATGTCCACCGCTCAAGCAGCGCATCCAGCTTCTCACCAACCAGCCTGAATTCATTCAAAAGTGCCTGGGCATCGCCGCTTTCATATACCTTCGGATCGGCAATTTTTTGTTCCAAATCGGCTTTTTTCTTCTCAAGATCAGCCATTTCAGTTTCACAGGTTCGAATTTCCTTACGAAGGCCGGATGTTTCCCGGTTAATGCGGTTCCTGAGTTCGGCCTCTTCCCTGCGCTGTTCCTTTGTTTTGGGCCCGGATGAATTCTGATCGGACGGCGCTGTGTTTTCAGTCTGTTTTGAGGCCATCTTGTCACGACCGTTATTCTGCACGGAAGCCTTGCCCTGCGATTTGTCCTTCCGTTTCCACTCGTAATAGTCGTAACCACCCTCATATATCTCTACGCGGCCGTTTTCAGTCCTCCAGATTTTATTGGCAAAGCCTGATAGAAAGTGGCGGTCATGACTCACCGCAAGTATGGTTCCACTGTATTCATCCAGAGCCTGAAGTAGTACACTTTTTGAGAGCATGTCGAGGTGATTGGTCGGTTCATCAAGAATAAGGAAATTGGCCGGTTGAAGCAGCGTTTTTGCAAGTGCAAGCCTGCTGCGTTCGCCCCCGCTCAGTACGGACACCCGCTTATCGACATCGCTCCCCGAGAAAAGAAAACTGCCCAGAATTCCCCTTACCCTGCCTCTTGCTTCGGTGGTGATTGCACCCGATTCCATTTCTTCGAGAACGGTACGGTTCGAAACGAGCACTTCGGCAAGGTGCTGGGCGAAGAAGGTAGTAATAATATTGTGGCCGGAAATCCGGGTTCCAGCGAACGTTTCGTTGCCATAGAGAATACGGGCCAGTGTCGATTTTCCCGCACCGTTCACACCAATAAGAGCGATTTTATCGCCCCGCTCAATTTCAAGATCCTGCCCCTTTGTAAAGACGTGCACATCGGGTTTGTCGCCCGACTTGTAGGTTTTTATCAGGTTTTTTATACCGATAACAACCTTGCCGCTCCTCGGAGGCTCGGGGAATCGGAAACGGATGGAGGAGGTGTCGGCATCGGGAGCGTCTACACGGTCGAGTTTTTCAAGGGCTTTTACACGGCTCTGCACCTGACGGGATTTGGTGGCTTTGGCCCTGAAACGCTCAATGAAACGTTCCTTTTCGGCGATCTCACGTTTCTGGGATTCATAGTCGCGCACCTGCTGTTCTTCAAGCTCGGCTTTCTGGATTTCGTAGTGATCGTAATTGCCTTTGTAGGAGTAGATTTTCCGGCTCCGGATCTCAGCAATCTGGGTAACCATGCGGTTCAGAAAATACCGGTCGTGACTCACCAGAATCACAGCGCCCTGATAGGATGTGAGATATTGTTCCAGCCACTCAATCGAGTCGATATCGAGGTGATTTGTTGGCTCATCGAGCAGCAGAAGATCGGGTTTCTGAAGCAGCAGCCTTGCCAGTAGAACGCGCATGCGCCAGCCCCCGCTGAACCTCTCAAGAGGCTGATCAAGTTCATGGGTTTTGAATCCCAGCCCCTCCAATACCGCTTCAGCCTTCGACTCCCGTACGGCGCCCTCCATGAAATCGAATCGGGTCTGCAGCTTTTCCATCCTCTCCAGCAGCTTATGGTAGGCGTCGGAGTGGTAGTCTTCCATTTTGGCCAGTTCGTGGCCAATCCGGTTCAGTTCATCTTCGATGCGGTTGACTTCGTCGAAGGCCTCCATGGCCACCTCTTTTACCGACAATTTCGGATTGACTTCCAGCACTTCCTGCTCAAGGAATCCGACTGTGGTACCCGACTGCATGCTTATCTGGCCTTCATCGGGCTGAATACGTCCGGCAATCATCTTAAGGAGGGTGGTTTTGCCGGCACCGTTTGGCCCGACCAAACCGGTCCTGTCGCCCTTGTAGACCTGAAAATTTAAATCTGACAAAAGGCAATTATTTGTTACGAAATATGTTATATTTGAGATTGTCAACATATCAGCCGAAATTCAACAAAATTCTGATTATTTATGATTGGTGTAAAAGTTAAAGATAACGAAAGTATCGACAGGGCAATCAACCGCTTTAAGAAAATGATGACCCGTTCACGTGTACTCATGGAGTACAAAGAGCGCCAGCAGTTCATCAAGCCATCGGAGCAAAAACGGGAGGACATGAAGAAAAGTGTCCGCGATGAGCGCCGCCGTCAGCGCGACAATTACTGATCGCGCGCTAATCCAGCACGATCGCGAGCATTTCCTGTAGTGTCCGGATACGGCTGATCTGTATTGACTTGTCGATTTTTTCTGTTTCGTTTGAACGGGGTATCACTATTTGGTGGTATCCCATTTTTTTTGCCTCTCCGATTCTGCGGCCGATATTCATAACGGCCCGAACTTCACCACCCAAACCGACCTCTCCTACCAGCACAAGGCCCTGCCTGAGAGGTTTATCGGTATATCCGGAAACAAGTGCCGCCACAATACCGAGGTCGCAGGCTGTTTCAGTGAGCCTTAGCCCCCCGGCCACATTGAGGAATACATCCTGCGTTGAAAAACGGAAGCCGCATCTTTTTTCAAGAACGGCCAATAGCAAAGCAAGCCGGCGCTGATCAAAGCCGTGGGCTGTTCTCTGAGGTGTTCCATAATTGGTTGGTGTAACCAGGGCCTGAACCTCGATCATAAACGGTCGGCTGC
>JAIVHB010000074.1 GCA_020201275.1 Rhodothermaceae bacterium
CCAGCTGATCTCCTGACCAAAATAGGTGCCCTCCTGCCAGTCCCCGTCCGCTCCCGGACGGAACGCGCCGCGCATAAATACATCGTCGCTGCCACGAAGCGTGTCGGGTACCGTGGCCGTGTTCACACGGAAGGTCACGGTGGCAAAGTCAACATCCCCTGCAGGGGTGTAATTGAATGCAGCAAGTGCCACATTGGTCGACAAACCAAAGAATCGATTGTTAACCGGATCGACAGCAACATTCGCCACACGGAAGTCATTTGCACCGAATCCTGATGCATAGGCTTTTGCTACCACTACCGGTGTGTTTTCGTTGGTGATATTGATTATGGTGAAAATACTGTCGGTCATCACTCCAGTTCCAAGGAACTGCTTATCGTTAAGTTCAAATGAAACCAGCTCGCCATTGCCCGTAGCAACTACTGAGGAAGGTATTGCATTGAGGATTTCACCGGATTCAAGGTCAATTTTGCGAATTTCCTGATCCCGGCCATTGATCCAAGCGGTTCCGTCGCCGTTGTCGACTATGCTGCCGTTAGCGGCATTTGCCGGAACAGAAATGAAGCGGTCGAACGCTGCTGCATCACCGTCGAAGCTGAATACAGCAATCTGATCGCTGAATGTACCCGACAGGTAAAGGGTTACTGCATCGCCGGTGCCTGCAGAATTGAAGCTATCGCCGTAGCGTTTTTGGTTTGGTATACCTGAGTATACAACCATTGGCGCAGCCGTTTCGTCGGCATAGTAATATATGCGTACAACTTCGGTGGGAAAATCATCACGATTTGCATCTTTGAAGTTGGCAACGAAAATCTGGCCATCATCAGTGATTGTGATACGGCTCAGGGCGAATCCATACGTTCCACCTTCAATACCGGTCACATCCAGATTTCCTACAAATGAGCCATCTGCTGCATCAAGTATGGTTACATTTGTTTCGCCATCGCGGGATGCTACCAGCAGATGGTTTGTAACCGGATTGAACGCGATTCCCCGAACGCGGTTGCCCGCATCCTGGAACCAGGCATTTTCTCCGGCAAAGATCTTCCATTCCGGTTCACCCAAATTGACCTGTGCGGACGAGTTGGGAACGAACCCCGCAAATACAAAAGCAGCGAAAGCCACAGCTGTAAAGCGGTATAGATATTTTTGTATCCTGGTCGTCATCTTGTACCTCTTTTTTTTGTTGTTATTTTACGGTTTCCCGTTTTTTCTACTTAATTAGAATATAGTCATTCAATATATGAATTGGCAGTAAATAGCATGTGCTGATACTATTTTAAAAGCATCATTTTGCGTGTTTGTGAAAATGTTTCTGTTTGCAGGCGAATGAGATAGGTACCACTGGACAGTTGCGCACCGTCGAACGGGATGTTGTACCGGCCCGGCTGTTGCTGAATACCGTTAACAAGGTTAGCGACCCTGCGGCCAAGCACATCATAGACTTCAATCGCAACGGTAGATGTTGCTGCCAGTTCATAACGGATGGTGGTTACAGGGTTAAATGGATTGGGGTAGTTTTGCATCAACCGGAATTCCACAGGCGTGCCCGGCTGGCCGGCCTCTTCCCTGCCGATATTCACGAGAATTCCCTGCTCTGGTGTGGGCAGTGATTCGGTTGTGAAAATGCGGAATTCGCCGGGTCCGAGAGTGATAAACGCGGCTGTATCGGCTACCTCCCGGGCTTCACCCGTGAAGAAATCATACCATGTTCCTGTGCGGGTAAACCGCGGAATAAACGTCTGATCGGTAACGTCGAAGTTGGCCAGTACTACAGCATCCATGGTTTCATGCGACAGCACCAGTCGTTTATTTCGGAACCGGAGACGCTCGTAGTCGATGATATTGGTCTCGCGGCTATGGAATACAGGCTGTTCGGTGCGGAGGTTGATGAGAGCGGAATAGACTTTGTAGAGTTTAACCCTGTTGCCATTGTTCAGATAATCGTTCCACGGAACAGGCATTACGTCGGTGCGGCCGCGGCCGTCCTCGCCAAGGCCGTAATCGTAACCCAATTCACCAAATTGCCATATCATTTTCGGGCCCGGCTGGGTAAAGAAAATGGCGGCGGCGGTTTTCATGCGGTTCAGGGCTGTGCTAAGCTCCCGTGTGTTATACTGGGTCTGTTCATTGATATTGCCGAACTGCAAATTTTTCCAAACGAGCCTCTGTTCATCGTGGCTTTCCATGTAGGTTACCAGATTGGGTTCATTCCACCCGCGGTGTTTGTACAGCCCTCCCCGCAAATCTGATGAATAACCCATTGTGGCCTCGTTATACTCATGATTCAGGTTGCCCCAGAGCATCATGCCATAGTTGGCCAGTACGGTTTCCTCGGAATTGTCGGCCAAGTGTTCAAGGATTACGAAGGCATTGGGATTCACCTCCCATATCTCGTCGGCTACCCGCTGAAGATTGTCTACACGTTCCTGATCGTAGGTACTGCCGAAGTTATCAGGGCCCGGAAATATGGTGGTGGTAAAACCCTTGGTGAGGTCAAACCGAAAGCCGTCAATTTTATACTCCTGGATCCAGTGCAGATTGGCCCTTCTCATGAATTCGCGGAAGGCCGGGCTGCCATGGTCAAATTTATAGCCGAACTGCATACCCCCGTTATCCGGAAAAATCTGGTCCATATACCATGGGTTATCATCAGCCGGTCGGTTGTTCTGACTGTCGAAATACATGCGCAGCAGCGGCGACTGCCCGAAGGAGTGGTTCCACACCATATCCAGTATTACGGCCATACCCCGCTTGTGGGCCTCATCCACAACGCGCTTGAGCTGGTCACGCGGGCCATAGTATTTATCGGGGGCGAAGAAAAACGACGGGTTGTAACCCCAGCTCAGGTTACCTTCAAACTGGTTTACGGGCATCAGTTCGATTGCGTTGATCCCAAGGGTTTGAAGATAATCAAGGGTATCTGCAAGGGTACTGTAGCTGCGGTCGGCCAAAAAATCGCGGATGAGCAGCTCATAAATAACGAGTTTATCAGGATGCGGAGGCTCAAAATCGGTGACCTCCCATTCGTACGGTTCCCGGGCCGTTTGCAATACAGATACAGGCTGTACGGTCTTTCCGGTGGGATACGGGATGAGGCCGGGGTAGACTCCCCTCTGAATGATTTCATTGTCGTGCCATGGATCCAGCACTTTTTCGGTATAGGGGTCGCCGATCCGAATGTCTGCGTCGATAAAATACTGGTATCCATATTCCCTGCCCGGTTCCAGGTTCTCAATGGTTACCCAGTAGCGAACGCTGTCGGGGGTGATAAAATCCCTGTTCATGAAAAAGTTTTCATCGAGTTCCCAGTCGTTAAAATCGCCAATAACGTAAACAAAATCCTTATAAGGCGCATAGAGTGACAGAGTAACACGGGTATCGTCGCCGTCGTGGTAATTAATTCCATCGGCCGTTCCGGTGGGTGGCGGAGCGTCGATTATTTCGGGGTTGACCATCAGATAGAATGAATCTTCCGACTCGAAGCCCTGGTCTTCTGCCACTACCCGGAAATCTGCCCTTCCGGCCGAAACAACACTGTACGTGTATGTAATGGTGTCGCTGTCGTTAATGGTGGCCACAGCTTCACTGCCATCGAACAGGGTTAAACTGCTCAGCGTGCCAAATTGAGAATTCCCTACTGCCTCAATCTGAATCTCGCTGCCTGGTTCGGCAATCAGAGGATTCAACGGATTAACTAACGGTTCAGTAAAACGAACATTAACGGGATCCGTATAAAGATCGACATAGAAATTGGCTGTCTGAGCTGATCGTGAGGCGGTGCGGAACACAAGCGCGATCTGATAAATCCTCTCCACCGAAGACGGAACACCATAAAATTCCCGGACGTCCGGTATGGATATCTGCCACATGTTATTGCCGAGGGAGGTAAGCCGGGCTTTGGGTATGTTGGTTGTCCATTGTGCGATTACGTAGGACCATTTGCCGGAGGATACATCCTCTTCATCTATGATGACACCGGTATGGGCATACACATCCTCGGTGGTATTCTGCAGGGCGGTACCCGATGCGTTGAACGTAATAACTACCGGCTGGTCTTCGGTCGGGAAAGCCGGATCGGTGGTAACAATCTGCCCGTATACCGCAACGGCGAGCAGACAGCTGACAATAAATCCTGATGCAATTGAAAATAGTAACTTCATTTTTCCTTTCTGATTAGCGGGTTTTCTTATCCCATTTTTCTGCCGTTTAGTCTGCGGGTACAAGGATAGTTACAACCCGGTTTCTTCCTGATGAATATCGATGGTTGACGAGCTTCTGATGATCATTTCCGGCGAAAATACCGTATGTGAGACTTCGCTGTCGGGTGATGTGAGTCGGTTAAGCAGTTTTTCAATAGCCAGTTTACCCATATCATACATGGGCTGTTTCATGGTGGTCAAACCGAGGAGTTCGGAGAACCGGATATCATCAAAACCAATCAAAGGGATCGTTATATGAGCGTCCTGCATGGCTTTGATGGCACCCAGTGCCTGGATATCGGAGTTACAGAAACAGGCGTCGGGCAGATAATCGGTTTTCAAAAGTTTAAGCATCGCTTCATACCCGTTTCGTTCGGTGAAGCCGTCGCGATCCATATCGACGCCGGTAAATATGAGGTTTTCGTCCACCATAAGCCCGTGGTCTTCCAGTGCACGCCGGTAACCGAGTATCCGGTCGCTCACGGGTTTTGATCCTCTGTAAGCAGCTATCATGGCGATTCGCTGATGACCGGAACGGATCAGAAATTCTGTTGCATTATAGGCACCCTCAACACTATCTACGCTAATAGAGTCGAACAGGGATGAGTATTCATCGATCAGTACGATAGGCTGTTTATAGTTGCCGAACTGTCTCCACTTTTTTTCCGGCATATGTATGGAGATGATCAGATAACCTTCGGCCATTCCTCTTTTCAGGAGATGCTCTACCTGGCCTGAAATATCATCTGAGGATCTGACATTGTAGATATTAAGATCAAAATCGGCATCGGTCATGCCATCCTGCACACCATCGAGTACTTCTGTGAGAAAATAGTTCGACAATACAGGTACGATTGCTGTGATTAGCTTGGTTTTCTTTCGGGCAAGGCCCTGTGCCATCGCCTGGGGATGATACCCCATCTCTTTGGCAACTTTCAGCACCCGTTCTCTCGCTTTTTCCGAGACATTGGTGTTGCTGTTGAAAACCCGTGATACAGTCGCTATGCTGACTTCGGCTTCTCTTGCGATATCGTATATGGTTACGGCCAAAACAATTTTTTAAAGGGGCCCGGCAGTTGCCGGGCCCCGGTGGGTTAAATGTTCACTCTTACTTGATCAGCATCATCTGGCGCGTCGACACGAAGTCGCCGGCCTGGATGCGGTACAGGTACATGCCCGATGCA
>JAIVHB010000141.1 GCA_020201275.1 Rhodothermaceae bacterium
CTCTTTTGCGGATACCAGTACCAGGTTAAATCCGATTTCCTGTTTCAGCCTGAGTACCCGCTGTATATCCTCTTTGTTGTCTGCCGAAAAAAACAAGGGAATCTGTTGATCTTTTACCGGGTATAGGGCTTCCAGCACGGCATCTCTCGGGGCCGGCGAATACCTGTCGGGCGCCTCGGCATAGAGTCTCTGATGGTCTTGCAGAGCCGATGCATTATGGAAAAGCTGTCTGAGACTTGTCATCATCGCCATCAGGGTATTCGGATAGGCCCCTGGTGAGGATACAAACTGCACTTTCTGGGCAATTCGGTCAACCATAAGGCGGTCGGGGGTATTGGTTCCCGACAGATGATAGATGTCGACCTGGCCGGGCATAAAGAAGCCTTTTACACCCAGTGCCACAATCGTGAATCCCTGTTTCTGAATTTCGGCAAACTCGCTCAGGTCGTCTTTGAAATTTGAGGTTGTTTTGCGGTCAGTCTGTATGCCTGCCCGCTCATACCCGGGTTCTCCCGGCCGGTCGGGCCTTGGCTGGTTCTGCGGAGTGTCGACCGATCCCCACGTTCCGAATCCATCGATAAAACCCGGATAAATATGCAGAGAATCGCCCCCGTCGCGCACCCTGGCATCAAATGGGATCGCCACATTCCGCCCGGCCGCTTCAACAATACCGTTTCTCCATACAATGGTGGCACCTGATTCAACCGTTCCGTCGGAGTGGTGAATGGTGACATTGGCAAAGGCTTGCGCAGGTATACTTTGAGCAATGCCTTGCTGATGAGTGAACAGCAACAAAAGCGCTGCCACTAAAAATCTCATAATGATCTTCATTACCGGTCATGTTAGTTAGTGATTGCAGTGTGCTAATAACTGCGATTAAAATGGCACTGTAAAGCCCGAAATTGTAAAGTGTTGTAATTTTTATACCTGTAGTACACCTGTTCTGAATTCGGGGATAACCGGGTTGTGATCGGCAACTTCGATGGCACGGGAAATGCGATCCCTGGTGCTTGCAGGGTGAATAATATCATCGACCCAGAGCCTGGCGGCTGCATAGCGTACATCCGTCTGATGTTCATACTTTTCCATAAGTTGCCTGAGGAATTCCTGCTTTTTCTCTTCAGTTACCACCTCGCCGCGTTTTTCGTGCGCCGCAACTTCTATCTGCAGCAGTGTATTTGCCGCCTGGCTGCCGCCCATTACGGCTATTCGCGCTGTAGGCCAGGCAAAGATGAAACGCGGATCATAGGCCTTGCCGCACATGGCGTAGTTGCCTGCACCATAGCTGTTTCCGGTGATGATCGTGATTTTGGGTACGGTTGAATTGGCAACCGCGTTCACCATTTTTGCCCCATCTTTGATGATCCCGCCATGCTCGCTTCTCTTTCCGACCATGAATCCGGTTACATCCTGTAAAAAGACGATGGGTATTTTTTTCTGATTACAGTTCATAATGAACCTAGTTGCCTTGTCGGCACTGTCGGAATAGATTACGCCACCTATCTGCATCTCCCCGCTTTTAGTACGAACGACAAGCCGCTGGTTGGCTACAATACCCACGCTCCAACCGTCGATGCGGGCATACCCGGTGGTGATGGTCTGCCCGTATCCTTTTTTATATTCGGTGAAACTGCCTTTATCGACAATGGAATCGAGTACTTTCATTACATCGTAAGGACGATTGCGGTCGAGTGGAAAGCTGTTCTGTATATTTTGAGTGGATTCGGCCGGTTCAAAGGATTCCGTACGGTTAAACCCTGCCCTGCTCCCTGGACCCAGTTTCCCGACCAGATCCCTGATGGTTGCCAGGCAGGTTGCGTCGTCGGGCATCTTGTAATCGGTAACCCCGCTGATTTCGGTGTGGGTAGTGGCTCCGCCCAGGGTTTCATTATCAACGTTTTCGCCGATTGCGGCCTTAACCAGGTAACTTCCGGCCAGGAAAACGCTACCGGTACCATCCACGATCAGGGCTTCATCACTCATGATGGGAAGATAGGCGCCGCCGGCCACACAGCTGCCCATAATGGCGGCAATCTGTGGTATGCCCATTGCACTCATAACGGCATTATTCCGGAAAATGCGGCCAAAATGCTCTTTATCGGGAAAGATTTCGTCCTGCATGGGCAGGAAAACGCCCGCTGAATCGACCAGGTATATTACAGGGATGCGGTTTTCCATGGCTATCTCCTGGGCCCGGAGATTCTTTTTAGCCGTTATGGGAAACCAGGCGCCGGCCTTTACGGTAGCGTCGTTGGCAACTATCATACAAGTCTGCCCACTGATCCTGGCTGTTCCGGTAATTACACCGCCGGCAGGACATCCACCCTGATCATCGTACATTTCGTAGCCTGCCCACAGACCGATTTCATCGAATGGGCTCCCCTCGTCGATGAGGGCCTTAATGCGCTCCCTGGCTGTCATCTTGCCTTTCTGATGCTCTTTTTTTACTCTCCCGGCACCGCCTCCGGCCCGTATTTTATTCTCCTGTTCAATAAAGCCGTCTATCTGCCCGGTGTGTACGCTGTCTGTTTCCTTCATCATATTGTGATATTTGTGACCGTTTTGCCGTTGGTGAAAATTAGTATAGCCTGAACGGAACAGCAAAACTACTGTTTCAAAAAGTTTTTACCCCGATGCAGACACTTTATTTATAATTGCCCGCGTTTTTGCAGACAGATACTTAGGGTGATCAGGCTACCGGTTCTGCTTTCCGACAGAACTGCTCACCGGTAACCCTGCAATATCCATAACATTTATCTTGTTTGTTATCGATCCTTTTCGAATGGTTTCCTGTATGAAAATGTTATAAAACCATGATCGAATTACCTATCATAGATTTCTAACTGATACGTTGCACACAGATACTTTGTAAAAAGACCTGCTCAATCATACTGACATCCCAAATATTAATCTATTTACTGTGAATTCTAACCTGTTCAAATTCACCCTTCTGCTGGCAGTTCTCTGTATTTTTGTTGTCGACATCCAGGCACAACGCCGCATGAGCTACCCCGAGCTGGCTGCCCGCAGCCGGAACCCGCTCCTCTATTTCGATCAGAATGTACTTCCCCCAACCGGTGGAGACAACCCGCAGCTCGTTATGGGATTCAAAATTGCCTATGAACACCTGGCTTTCAGAAAATCCGACGACGATTCCTATTACTCTGATGCATCCATCGGTATCGAGGTGTTCGAGGGTGAACCGCGCCGCAGGGGTCGCGAGTTGTCGGTAGAAGGTCTCATCCCGGCTAATCGATCATACTGGCGGCAACAAGCCCGTGCAGATTCTTATGAAGAGACCAAAACGTCCACCAGTTTCCTTGACGGCAGCATTCAGATGGAACTCGAGCCCGGTGTATATACCTATGCTGTAAGCATCGACATTAACGGAACCAGAAGAAACCTTGGTAATACTATTCGCCGCCTGGTGATACCCGATTTTAACGGCACATTTAAAGCGCAGATTTACTATCTGGATACCGATGGAAACGAAGCATGGCCTGCTGAAGCGGATCTTATCAGCATGGGCCAGGCTGTAAATTATGCCAAAGATTTCACTGCGCTTGTTCTGCTGCCCGATGATGACGTGTACAGCATTGCTGTTGACAGAATGGAAATAAGGTCGCGCGATACCACAAGTGTTGAAACTGTTTTCCGTACAGATATTACGGATAAGATGACAGCGGACAACATGCTGGTTACGGCCAGCCCCGATTCTGCCGGGCTCGCTTTCCGGTTCCACCCGGACCGGGGCGGTTACCGTTACGCCTGGGGACAGATACCCAACTCCGAATTCCCTAACGCAAGTTACAGGCTTCGGGTTCTGAAAAGTGATAGTCAGACAGCTGGCGAAAGGTATTTCAGAAACCTGTGGCTGGATATGCCTGCCAGCCTGCTCAGTCTCGACACGGCCATAGAAATGCTGCGCTTCATAATTGACCGCGATCAGATCAGGGAAATGAGACGCGGATCCGATACCGAAAAAGAGCAGAAATTCCGCGACTTTTGGGATAAGCGCAATCCGACCCCCGATACTGAATTCAACGAACTGATGGCGGAATACTACCGGAGGATCGACCATGCCTTCGAAAATTTTTCTACCCCGAATATACCGGGATATGATTCCGATCAGGGCAAAATTTACATCACACACGGTGAGCCGCTGCGTATCAGAAGAAGTTTTCCTGCCAATGAGCCCGCAAGAGAGGTTTGGGAGTATCCTGAGCAAAGCTTCGTTTTCGTGGCCAGAACCGGATTTGGCGATTTTGAGCTGGTTGGCAGACAATAGTGTCATTTTTGTTACAAGATTGTATATTAGGCCTTCATGAAACAAAAACCACAGCCAAAAGGTGTTTCTATCCCTTTATTACAAGCCTGAAACCGGAAACCTCTGCTGCCTGAGATGATACGAGATACGTACTGACGTGTTATTCAAAATCGCCATCTCAACCGGAGATCCAAACGGTATCGGACCCGAGATCGTAATCAAGCTGTTACAGAAGATACGGCTTGAGAATACTGCCGTTCTGATAGTGGGGCATCCCGGTGTATTCCGGTTCTACACCGCTCCGCAACCGCCATTCCGACAGATCCAGCTGGTGCACTCTGCTTCGGGTATTGACGAAGCCGGAATCTATATGCTGCCACCCGATTGTGATGAACTTGTACCCGAACCCGGGAAAACCGGCGGGCACACGGGCGCGTATTCCATGAAGTGTGTTGAAAAAGGCATACAACTCTGCATGGACCTGCAGGCAAATGCACTGGTCACCGCGCCTGTAAGCAAGGAAGCGATTCAGCTGGGCGGTTACAATGTGCCCGGGCACACCGAATTTCTTGCCCAAAAAACCGGCGGCGGCGATGTGCTGATGATGATGGTATCTGATACCATGCGTGTTGCACTTGCTACGGGGCATATACCCATTTCAGATGTGGCCGGTAGCCTGAACACCGGTTTGCTGTTAAAACGTCTCGGCACGCTTCACTCATCGCTTGTTAATGACTTTGGCATCAAAAACCCCAGGATCGCTGTAACAGGCCTTAATCCCCATGCCGGCGACGGCGGCGTACTCGGCCGTGAGGAGATTGAAATTATACTACCTGCTATTCAAATGGTCAGGGATGCCGGTATTGACGCTGCTGGCCCCTTCCCTGCCGATGCCTTTTTTGCCCGTGAATCTCCCGGAAAGCATGACGCGGTACTGGCCATGTACCACGACCAGGGCCTGATTCCATTCAAAAGTACCGACAATGGCCGCGGAATCAATTTTACCGCCGGCCTGCCGATTATAAGAACATCACCCGATCACGGAACGGCATTTGACATAGCCGGAAAAGGCATTGCAGACCCGGATTCCATGGTGGCCGCTTTCGAACTCGCACTTTCGCTATCTCATAACCGGTATACATCCAAAGAACCCCAATAAGCCAAAATGACTGAAAAGAATAAAAACTCTAATTATGAGGCCCTTGCCTATATCTATGATGAAGTAATGCAGGATATTGATTACGAAGACTGGGCCGACTATATAGATGAACTTATTCAGGAGCATCATCCCGATGCCGTTTCCATACTCGAACTGGCCTGTGGCACCGGGCGGCTGGCATTGTCGCTCGACGAACTGGACTGCTACGACATCACTGCCACAGACCGTTCGGAAGCCATGCTCAATGTCGGGCGTGTGAAAGCCGAATACCTTAAATCGTCTGTTCGATGGGAAACCGTAGACTTTTTCGACATCAGGCTGGACGAAACCTACGATGTGGTAATGACACTGTTCGACAGTCTGAACTACATTCTCGAGGATAAAAAAATCGTTGAAGTTTTTTCTCAGTCATACAAGGTATTGAACGACGGCGGCCTGTTCATTTTTGATTTTACCACTCCGGCCCATTCAGAGAAATACGCCGAGAAAATGAACGATCAGGGCGTAACACCCGACAATTACAGGTTTGTGAGGCGCAGTTACTATCTGCCCGCCGAGAAGCTGCACTACAATGAATTCGATATCGAAAAGCTGAGTGCAGACCATGGTGAAGTGCTCGAGCGCTACAGGGAAGTTCACCGGCAGCGTGCCTACAAGCTGAGCGAGATGAAAGTGCTCATTGAGAAAACCGGGTTTGAATTCCTTGCTGCTTATGATGATTTTGATGTGAGTGAGGCAAATGACAACAGCAGCCGGATTACGGTCGTTCTAAGAAAATGATATCCCTTCCCGAAAATTCATAAAGCTCAATAATCGTAAATTGCCGGATGTATGCTAAAGAGGAGATATGGCAGAAAAAAATGTGATAGAATTCCGTGATGTTGCCGTCAGCTACGACGGCAAATCGGTTCTTAAGGATATAAATTTCACGCTTCAGAACGGGGAATTTGTCTATATGATCGGTTCAACCGGGGCTGGGAAAAGTTCATTCCTCAAGCTTATCTACCGCGATATTGTACCCGACATAGGAGATGTGATCGTTAACGGGTACAGCGTTCAGAGCATGAGCAACAGCAAGGTGCCCTATCTCAGGCGCAGTATCGGAATCGTATTTCAGGATTTTCAACTGCTCGCTGACCGTACTGTGCACGACAATGTTGCGTTTGCCCTTGAAGTTACCGGGCAAAGCCGGCGGATAATAAAACAGAGAGTACTTGAGGTGCTTTCCCTGGTGGGTCTAAGCCATAAAAGGCTGAATATGCCCGATGATCTTTCGGGCGGCGAACAGCAACGGGTTGTCATTGCGCGCGCTCTAGCAAACGAACCCAGGATACTGCTGGCCGATGAGCCTACAGGCAACCTGGATCCGGAGGCATCATCACAGATTATGGACATCCTCAAACAGATAAATAACCGTGGCATGGCCATTCTGATGGTAACCCATAATTACGACCTGGTGAGGAAATTCCCGAACAGAACATTAAGAATTATAGACGGGCGGCTTGAGGTAGCAGATGCAAAAACACTCCACAAAGAATTCAGATAGTTTTAAACCGCGCAAGGTTACTGTAGAGAACGAAAAACAGTACCTGTCTATCCAATGGGCCGACGGTCACCTCTCAGTCTACTCTTTTGAGGGTCTGAGAGGTAACTGCCCATGTGTTTTTTGCCGGGGTGGCCACGATAAAATGGGCCAGCCGTTTGAGTTGGCGCTTTTTATGCAAAAACCACAACGGCTTCGTAAAATCACGAAAATTGACCAGGTCGGCCATTACGCCATACAGATTCAATGGGATGATGGTCACAACTCAGGCATATACAAATGGGAGCAGCTGAGAACATCCTGCCCTGTTGAAAACGGTTTGATAGATGCTGATGAATATGAGAATGGCAGATAACCTTCGGATTCTCAACATTTCAACCGGAATTTATAACACTGCCGATTCTGCTTGCCGCTTCAGCGAGGTACTCGTCAGACCGGGCATAGCAGGCCCGGTACCAGCCGGCTTCAAGTGAATGAAAGCCTGCCCCCGGCGACAGGTTTATTTTCCCGGTATCAAACAACTTTCTGAAGAGTTGCATCTCCCCTTCCCGGTTCGAGCTTTCAAGCCTCGATCGAAGGTTGATCCAGAGGAAGAAACCCGCATTGGCAGGATGATACGGTATACCAAATTCATCCAGCAACCCGGTAAAGGTATGATAAGCCTGTGCAATCCTTCTTCGGTTCTCTTCCTGAAGATTTTGCAGCCAGTTGTAGTCTGTCAGCATTTCGTGCAGAAGGTGCTGAACTGATGTGGACAGACATGCAAAATAGGTGAGCTGCGGAATAGCTTTGAGCACATCGTTGTTCGCTGTAATCAGGGCCCCGGCCTTGAAACCCGACAGCCCGAAATCTTTGGCGAATCCGTAAACCACATAAACATGCTCTTCGTACCCTTCAATGAGATTAAGGATGGGGGTAAACGGAACATCGCTGAAAATGGAGTGACGGTAGATTTCATCCCATATCACAATCAGCTGCCTGCTTTTTGCAAATTCAATGATATCGAGAACAAGGGACGGCGGGTATACATCACCAAGAGGGTTATTGGGATTCGTGATGAGGATGCCTTTTACATGTATGCCATCTTCCGACGCCCTGGACAAATTCTCATCGAGAATTTCAACCGTCAGTTTGTATCCATCAGCTCCCGACAGATAGGCCGGCACCGGAGTTACATCTGCCCTTGCCCTGAAATCATGATCGAAGCCGGCATAATACGGGGCCGGAATCAGAATTCCGTCTCCGGGCTCAAAGAGCAGATGTGCCAGTTGATCCAATATGGCGGAGCTTCCGGTTGAAAACACCACCCGGTCGGCATCAATTCTGCTGTTCAAACCCCGGCTGTAGAATTCCGCAAATGCTTTCCGTAGTTCATGGTTTCCCCGCATATCGGTATAGTGAGTCAGCTGTTCGGGTATTGCCGCGGTACGGTCAAATTTGACCTTAAGAAGGTCATACAATAGGCCGTTCTCGGCGGTACCCATGTTGATATAGCCTTCGGGATTCCGCTGCGGGTGCCAGGGATCTGCCTCCGCAGTGAAATGAGATGTAACCAGGGGATTGGATCCCGCACTATTTTTGCGGCCACGATTGGATAGCATATATTTTTTATTTTTTCAGTTCGGCTGGATTAACACCAAGGCCAAGGGAGGCGTCAATCACAGCACCATGCAGCACATCAGCAGGTTTGCCGGCGAGAAACAGTGCTATACCGGCAATTTCAGAGGGTTCAATAAGCCGCCCGCCGGGCAATCCTGCAATAACTTTTTTCCGTTCATCATCGCCAAGATGGTCGAGCGTGCTTGTTGAAAACATCGGGGTATTTGTGGCGCCCGGGCAGATCGTAAATACCCGGATCGATGATTGTACCAGCTCGGCAGCCAGCTGACGCCCGAGAAACGCAACGGCAGCCTTGCTCATACCGTCGGCCAGGGAAAAACCGGGATAAATATTTATCCCGCCACCCACAGAACTGATAAATATGATTCTCCCGCTGTCCCGCATCCGCATGCCTTCCAGAATGGCTCTTGTAAGCAAGAGTGTTCCCACCGCATTAACCTGAATCAGCAAACGGTCATGTTCATCAGGATCAGACGACATCTTTTTTACGGTAGCGGTACCCAGGCCGGCATTATTGATCAAAATATCGGGTGAGGCGGGCAACTGCTGTAAAAGCTGATGATGTGCATCCATTTGGGTAAGATCGAGCCTGAAATACCGGACCCGTTTCCCGCCAAGCTCCTGTTCAAGACTGGCTGCCTTTGCTGCTCCCGTGTTGTAGGTAAACCAAACGTCATACCCCTGCATGTGGAACGCCCTGACCATCGCTTCGCCGATGCCGCTGGTACCACCTGTAATGAGAACGGTTGTAGGTTTATCCATTATATCTTCCATTTTGATTATGGAAGATAAGGTTTTTCGGATCTGCTGCGAACGGGAATGAAAAAACCTGACGTTGCGATTGTGCACCTGATCATGTCTGTGCGCCTGCCCGCACAGTTCTCACCGACCAGTTTTTCAGGTCATCAAGCATAACATAGATAACCGGCAGCACAATCATTGTAATAATGGTTGAAAAGGTGAGCCCGCCAACAATAGCCCTGGCCATTGGATAATAGGGAGGGCCATTGCCGCCAATGAGGGTATTTCCCACGCACAGTGGGATAAGACCCAGTACGGTTGTTGCTGCCGTCATTAATATCGGGCGCATACGGTGCTTACCCCCGGTAATAATCGCTTCCTGCCGGCTCATACCGTCTGCCCGGAGCTGATTGATGTAGTCTATTAATACAATTCCGTTGTTAACGACCACTCCCATCAAAATGAGTATTCCGATCATGGCCATCAGGTCGAAGGTAGTGCCGGTAATGAGAAAGAACCAGAAGACACCGATCACTGCAAACAATATCGAGGTAATTATCGCGGCAGGATAGATCATCGATTCAAACAGGGATGCCATCACAAGATAAATCAGTATAAGGGCCAGCAGAATGTTGATAATCATGTGGTTCATGGAATCGGCCGACTGTGTAAAGCTTCTGCCGTAATTCCAGGTGTATCCTGTGGGATAATTAATCTGGTCCATCACCTTTTTAATCTCTGCCTGGGCCTCTTTGGTATTAATTTCGTTGAGGTTGGCATTGATGGCGACCGACGTGGTTCGGTCTTGCCTTTGAATGGTGCGGGGCCCCTGCCTGATGGTATAATCAGCAACGCCAGACAATTTCACGAGCTGCCCTTGCGGAGTAATGACCGGCATGTTCATAAGACTCTCAATATTCTGCCTGTCGGCATCCTGCATGGTTAGCAGTACGTCGATTTCACCCGAACTGGTTCTGAGAGTTCGCAACTGCTGGCCCCTCATGGCACTTGATACCATGTTGGCAACCTGCATGGCCGACAGATCAAATGATGAAGCACGATTGTGGTCTACTACCAGTTGCACCTCTTCGGTGCCTGATTCAATTTCAGAGCGAATGTCGACCAAACCGGGAATCTGTACCAAACGACGGAGTGCTTCCTCAGACAATTCAGCCAGTGTTTCACTGGATTCACCATTCAGGAATATCTGGATTCCTTCACCTGAGGCCCCTGAAGCGAATTCAAATTTTGGATCCCCTATGCTTAGCCTTGGCAGATCTTCCCTGATCAACTCCTTTATTTTTGAAACCGACTTGGTGGCATCGGCATCATCCACCAGAATGATGGTGGATGATGCATAATTGGTATTGTAGTAAGTATAGACGGATTTAATTTCAAACTCTTCCTGGTGCTCAAAAAGATAATTTTCGATTATATCGACCGATTCCTTCACTTTTTCCAGTACATAATTCCCTTTCACATTGTAATGAAGCCTGATGTCGCGTTGCTCAACCGGCGGAAACATATCGGAATTGACAGCATTCATCGGGATCACAACTGTGCCGATTATCACAATAATGAGGCTGGCTGAAGCATAACGGTGCCCGAGCAGCCAGGTCAGTAAAGAATCATAGCCTCGCATAAAACGGCTGTTATAATTGACGGGCACGGGTGTATGTTTCGATTTCACCCTGTAGGTAAGCAGCGGGATAATACTCAGCGATATGAGAAGCGATGCCAGCAGGGCAATACAGATGGTTACAGCCACATGCTCAAGAAAGACAGCTGTCATATCCTGCTTACTTACAACCAGCGGCAGGAATACGATTACGGATGTGAATGTGCCGGCGGTTACGGCCATACCGACCTCTTTCACGGCTTTCAGGGTTGCCTCCCTGCGTTCCATATTCATCGACTGGTACCGGTGTATGTTCTCTGTTATCACAACGGCATTATCCACGAGCATGCCTACGGCAAGCATCAGCCCCATCATCGACAGAATATTCAGTGAATACCCGAGAAAGTAGAGGCAGGCAAGTGTAACAATGAGTGAAAATGGGACCGCGAGTGCAACGATTAGTGTTGTTCGGAACTGTCTGAGAAATAAATAGAGTACAATAATCGAAAACAGGGCACCTATAAGTCCGGCTTTAAGCAACTCTCTGAGTGAGCTTATAATGCCGTCGGCCTGATTGAATTGTTGATAGATTCGGATGCCGCTCATCTGGGGCAGTTCGCCAACTTTTTCAAGCTCAGCCTCAACAAGCCGGGCAACGTCGATGGTATTGGCGCCCGATTCCTTGAAAACGTCAAGTCCCACAGCGTACTTTCTGTCGAGGTGTCTCCCGTAATCGCGTGTGGGTGATTCATGGCGGATATCGGCTATATCAGAAAGTACAAGGTTCCCAGGGCCTATCGGAAGTCGCCGCAGATCTTCAATATCGCGGATGTTGCTTTCGGGACGAACAGCGTAACGCAGACCGGCATCCGTAATTTGTCCTGCAGTGACCGCAAAATTACTGTTCCTGAGCGTAGCTGTAAGCTGGTTCAGGTTTACATTAAAAGCAGCTAGGCGGTCGGCTAGCAGCTCAATACGGATCTGTTTCTTGTCGACCCCGTAGAACTCAACTTTCGACACACCTGGCAGGCGCTCAACTCTCTGTTTAAGATTTCTGTCGATAAGATCGTATGAGTTGCTCAAATCATTACTGCTGCTTAATCTGAGATTAAGAATCGGGTCTTCGTTTGCCGAAAACTTAAAGACGGTGAACCGGTCAAGGTCAGATGGCAAAAGATGCCGGATGCCGTCAATTTTCTCGCGGATTTCGATGGCCTTCAGATCGATATCCGTATCCATTTTGAACAGAATAAACACGCCCGCATTGTTCTCGCCCGAATTTGAGAATATGCGTTCAATACCGCTGATAGTTGACAGTACTTCTTCAACAGGTTTGGTTATGAGTTTTTCCACTTCTTCGGGTGTTGAACCCGGGTACGGAATCTGCACAAAATTGCCCGGAAAACTGATATCCGGAAAAAATTCCAGGGGCAGAAGTTTGATGGAAATACTGCCTATCACCACCATGCACAGAAATATCATCAGGCTGGTAACCGGCCTTTTCAATGAAAATCCTGTGATGTTCATACGTTATCTCCTTTTGTGGCAGGCAAAGTTGCGGTGGCAGGCAAAGTTGCGGAACTAAACTTTTTCCTGTCGAGTATCGCATACATTACCGGAATCACTACCAGTGTAAGCAAAGTTGAGACCAGGAGCCCGCCGATTACCGTAATCCCCATCGGCGCCCTTATTTCAGCACCCTCCCCAAAACCTATGGAGAGCGGAAGAAGACCCAGTACTGTAGTAAGTGTGGTCATCAGAATGGGACGAAGTCTCAGCTTCGCACCCTCAAGTATGGCTTCGGCCTTATCCATCCCCTTATCGCGCAGCTGGTTAATCAGGTCGATAAGTACGATGGCATTGTTCACAACAATTCCTGCCAGCAGTATGAGACCGATAAAAACAACCACGCTTACCGTTGAACCGGTTATCCAGAGTGCCCAGACAGATCCTATAAGGGCCAGTGGTATGGTAAAAAGAATTACAAACGGATGAATGAGCGATTCAAACTGCGAAGCCATAACCAGGTATACCAGGAATACGGCCAGCAGAAGTGCAAGAATAAGTGAACTGAATGCCGAATCCATCTCCTCGTTCTGTCCGCTGATGGCCGCCTGAACAGCACCGGGCATCGGTGTGCTGCCAATAATAGAGCCAATTTCATCAGCAGCAGAACCCAGATCACCATAATTGATGTTTGATGTAACAACCGCTACCCGTTGCTGCGAAATCCTTCTGATCTCGCCTGGCCCCATTCCCGATCTTATTTCAGCAATAGCATCGAGGGTAACGGGTTTGTCAGACTCCGGATTGATGATCAGTTGCCTGATATCATCAACAGAACCGCGATCCTGCTCACGGGTTCGTACCAAAACATCAATTTTCTGATCCCGCCACGAATATTTGGTAGCCACATCACCCTTTATCTTGCTCACGATCCTGTTGGCGGCATCATGAACCTGAAGGCCGAGTGCTGCAGCTTTTTCACGGTCAAAATAGATGTTAATTTCCGGATGCCCTTGCTCCATGGATGATTTTACATCCGCAAAACGGTCGGATGCTCTCATTTTTTCAGCAATGCGGTCACTCACCAGCTTGAGTTCATCAAGTTCATAACCGGAAATTTCCACTTCCACCGGAGTGCGGAATGAGAATAACGCGGGACGTGAAAACTTATACTGAAGTCCGGGTATCGATTCAAGGGCCATACGCATATCAGCCATAGTTGCCTCTTCGTGGTCAGATATGTACCCCGATTTGAGCTTTACATTCATCTCGCCCCAGTTTTCGCCACCCTGATCAGGATTGGCATCCATACGATTGCCCGATCCTGCAACCGAAAAGGCCAGGTCGATCCGGTCGTCGGCAGCAGCCGCAAGCTGAATGGTCTGAATGGCGTCATCGGTACGCGACAGTGGTGTGCCCGGCGGCATTCTGAATTCGATATTATAGGTGCCCTGCGCGAGTGATGGGATGAGTTCAATACCAAGTCGTGGTATCATGAAAAGCGTGCCGGCAAAAATGATTACTGCACAACCCAATACCACTACTCTGTTTTCAAGGGCTGACTTGAGAATTACCGGATAAGCATTTTCAACACGGTTATATAAACGGTTGACGCTATTCAAAACCGGATTAAGGAAGAACATAACGGCTTTGCCAACTACCCGGAAGAATCCCGCTATTACCCGCACAATAAACACAGGAATAGTGTTGAACATGAAAAGCCGTATTTGCCTGAGAAACCTGCCGACCCGGGTACGTGGTTCTGCCAGTACAGGTTCTGGCGTTTTATCGGTTTCATCCTTCCGTATTGAAGCAAGCATGGGAATGAGTGTAAGGGCAACCAGCAATGAGGCCAGCAGGGAAAATGTAACCGTTAGCGCCTGATCGCGGAATAACTGACCGGCTATGCCCTGTACAAAAACCAGCGGGAAGAAAACGGCAACGGTTGTGAGAGTTGAAGCGACTACAGCCATCCCGACTTCGCCCGCACCCTCTTTTGCTGCCATAAATGTGCTTTTCCCCTGAGCCCTGTGCCTTGATATATTTTCAAGCACAACGATGGAATTATCTACCAGCAAACCAATGCCAAGGGCGATTCCCCCTAACGACATTATATTGAGTGTAATGTCGTAGCTGTACATAAGATTGAAGGTGGCGATAACAGATACGGGTATCGACAGCGATATGATAAGTGTGGAACGAACATCCCGGAGGAAGATGAAAAGCACGATCATTGCTAGCAAACCGCCGATCAGTCCGGCTTTTACCACTTCATCAACAGCCTGGTTAATAAACGTACTCTGATCGTATACCTTGACCATTTTCAGTTCCGATGGCAGGATTTTGTTTACATTCTGCATCCGGGTCTCAACGATCCTTGCAACAGCCACTGTATTGGCATCACCTTCTTTATAGATCGCAATTTCTACAGCTTCCTGACCGCGGATCCTGGTAATCGCCTCCCTCTCCTTGTAAGACTGCACCACCCGGGCTACATCCCGCAGATATACCGGTTTCCCGGGCTCACTGCTTATAACAACATCGTCTATCTGTTCCACGCTCCGGAACTGATTAAGTGTACGAACAAGGTAGTGCTGACTGCCCTCCTCAAGCCGGCCACCCGATAAATTGATGTTTTCTGCTCTCAGGACCGAAGACAACTGCTCGATTGGAATATTCAGATGGGCCAGTCTCTGCTGATCAACAAGTACCTGAATTTCCTCTTCAAGTCCGCCGCTCACTTTTACAGATGCCACTCCACCGCCGGCCTCAAGTTCCTTTTTGATATGTTCATCTGCAAATCTTCTGAGGTATTTCAGGCTTGAATGTTCATCAGAAGTCAGTGAGGCGAATTCTGCAGCCTCCTGGCTTTCACTGTCAAGAAAAAGGGCGTAGCGTATTACAGGTTCAAGGGTCGGATCGAAACGCAGTAAAACGGGACGGGTAGCCTCAAGTGGCAATCTTATCGCATCAAGCTTTTCCCTGACATCAAGCCCGGCATAATCCATGTCGGTGCCCCAGTCAAATTCAAGGGTAACATCGGATGTGCCTGAGCGGGATATACTTCTGATCTGATTTACATTCCTGACCGCGCCGAGTGTTTCCTCAATGGGCTTGGTAATCAGATTTTCAATCTCGGCAGGGGCCGCACCGGTGTATTCCGTCCGGATGGTAAGCGTAGGGTAACTCAGCTCGGGTAAAAGGCTGATGTTAAGCCTGGAAAGCGATACGACCCCGAAGAGAAGTATGCCCACGGTGAACATAGCAATTGTAACCCGGCGACGAACAGACAAATCTACCAGTTTCATAAAGATGACCTTTCAATTACAGAATCAGGGTTAGTTTAATTGGATGACCTCAATTCTGCTGGTGTCCCGCAAACTGGCCTGACCTACCGTTACAACCTGATCTCCTTCAGTAACACCATCGAGTACCTCTATGTACATTCCATTTGTAAATCCGGTTGTTATTCTTTTCCTCACGGCGATACTGTCCTGAATAACATAAGCCGATACCCTTCCGTCTTCACTCATAATTGCCTGCCTGGGTATGATGAGAGTATTTTGATTCACACTGTGAATGATACTTACCCTTGCAAACATGCCGGGTTTCAGCAGGCCCGTATCATCGTTCACATGAACGGTTACCTTAGCTGTTCCGGTTGACCGGTCAATAACAGGGCTCACTCTGTCGACCCGGCCGGTGAAACCCTCACCCGATCGTGCATCCATATTAAGGCTAACTTTCTGACCGGGTCTTATTTTCCCGATTTCGTGTTCAGGAACATGCAGGATGGCAAG
>JAIVHB010000075.1 GCA_020201275.1 Rhodothermaceae bacterium
AAACCCGCCCGGTCGCTGTGCGCCTGCACCCCAAATCGCTACAGCGTTACATCACTACATCTTATGAATCGCTACATCAATTGAATGCGAACCCAATCAGAAACGGTTTTCATATCCGATTCATGAGACGTAACGAAATGGTGATATTCGATCTGATTTGGTACTATCCCAATCACCTGGTTGCTGGTGTTGACCACCATATGTATTATCATGCACTTTTTAAATGCTGTGCGTATATTCAAAAATGCAGTTTTTATATTGTATCATACATGAAATTATTCAAATAGTTAAACCGGCACATGGCAAGAGTTGAAATGGTAATGCCCAAGATGGGCGAGTCAATCATGGAGGGAACGGTAATCGAATGGTCGAAGAAAGTCGGCGACCATATCGAGCAGGACGAGACGATCCTCGAAATAGCCACCGATAAAGTCGATTCGGAGGTACCCGCTCCTGAATCGGGGGTTCTTGTCGAAATTCTTGCCGAGGCCGGCGATACCATTGAGGTGGGCAAGCCCATCGCGATTATCGAAACCGATCCCGAAAAGGCCGGTGATATGGCTTCAGGCGCATCCAAAAGCAAGGATGCAACCGCAGATGTGAAGGAAGAAACGGCCTCAATTCCGGCTGACGATGGGGATAACGGGGAGGCTGAGAAGACAGAGAAGACAGAGAAGACCGGGAAGTCTGAAAAGGCAGATACCGGATCGGAGGATACAGATGCGGATGCCGGCGATGAGGCAGAGCAGGATGAGCCCGAAGAGAAAACTGCCAAGGCCGGCAGTGCCAATGGTTCGAAACCATCGGGTGACACCCCGCCGCAGCGTAAGGGCAACGACGGACGTTTCTACTCGCCGTTGGTACGATCGATTGCGGAGAAGGAAGGCATCTCCATGGAAGAACTCGAGCAGATAGATGGCAGCGGCGCCCAGGGACGCGTTTCCAAGCAGGATGTGCTCGACTATCTTGAGTCAAGAGGAGAAGCCAAACCCGCACCGGCTGCTGAAAAGGCCGGATCAAAAACGGAAAAACCCCCTGTACAGGGCCTCAGCAAACCGGTGGATTCAAAGGAAAAGCCCGATACCTCGCGTATCAGTGCCGGCGAAATAAACGTTCACTGGCCTACCGAGAACGTGGAAATCGTTAAAATGGACCGTATGCGCAAGGTTATTGCCGAGCATATGATCCGCTCAAAACAGACATCCGCACACGTTACGACCTTTGGTGAGGCAGATGTGACCAACCTGGTGAAGTTCCGGAACAGGCACAAAGACCGTTTCTTCAAGGAGAACGGATTCAAGCTCACCTTCACCCCGTTCTTCATTGAAGCCACCATTCAGGCCATCCGTGAATTCCCGCTCATCAACAGCTCGGTCGACGGAGAAAATATCCTGCTCAAGCGCGACATCAACTACGGTATTGCCGTTGCACTAGGCGAATCGGGTACCGGCGGACTCATCGTGCCGGTGATCAAAAACGCGGGCGAGATGAACATCCACGGTCTGGCACGGGCCACACACGACCTGGCCGAGAAGGCGCGCAGCAAAAAACTCTCGCCCGACGACCTTGTAGGCGGTACGTTCACCCTTACCAATTACGGAAGCGTGGGTAACCTGATGGGCACGCCGATCATCAATCAGCCGCAGGTGGCCATTTTCGGTACCGGTGTGATCCAGAAGCGGCCCATGGTGATGGAAACCGAGGTGGGTGATGTGATTGCCGTACGCCACATGGTGTACCTGAGCATGAGCTACGATCACCGCATCGTCGACGGTGCCCTTGGCGGCGCGTTTGTTCAGAAAGTGATCAAAAACCTGGAGAATTTTGATGTAAACCGCAGTGTCTGATAACCGGGTTTCCATAATAATCTTTAACGACGGCATGGATAACACCATGCCGTTTTTTATATAAATGACAGAAGTACAATCGATTACAGGTGTGCGCAATGAGCTTGGCGCAGTGAGGTCCCGCGGTGAGACGATCGGCCTGGTGCCCACCATGGGCGCCCTGCACGACGGGCACGTACACCTGATCCGGAAAATGAAGGAGCAGGCCTCTTTTGTGGTGGTCACGGTTTTTGTGAACCCCACGCAATTTGGTCCGAACGAGGATTACTCCAACTATCCACGCACAAGGGAGCGCGACCGGCAGATCTGTGAACAGGAAGGGGTGAATCTGGTTTTCTATCCGGACGTTGAGGAGATGTATCCGGTTGAACCGGCCATCAGCTTCATGATTAAAGGACTCACGGACCATATGTGCGGCAAGTCGCGCCCGGGTCACTTCGGCGGAGTGCTGCAGGTGGTGAACAAACTGTTCAACATCATCCAGCCCGATCTCGCCATATTCGGACAGAAAGACATTCAGCAGTTTGCGCTGATCGACCGGATGGTGCAAGAATTCAATCATCCCGTACGTTTAATTATCGGTGATACGGTTCGTGAAGCCGACGGACTGGCCATGAGCAGCCGTAATGCCTACCTGAACAAAAAAGAGAGAAAGAGGGCCCCGTTGCTGTACGACGCCATTAAAACGGTTAACGAAATAGTGACATCAAAACCGGATGTTTCTGTGCAGGATGTACTGGTTGAGCAGGAACAACGGCTAAAAGCAAATGATTTAAAAATAGATTATCTTGCAGTTGTAAATTTTTATGACCTGCAACCTGTTGTTCATATTGTACCGGGCAGCAGATATATCGTGGCCGGTGCCGTCATTAACGGCACAACACGCCTCATAGACAACCTGATCACCGACTTCAAACAGATTTCATAAGTTTTATTCAGACCATGACCATCGAAATGTTCAAATCCAAGCTTCACATGCTTACCGTAACACAGGCCGACCTGTATTACGAGGGGAGCATCACCATCGATGAAGACCTGCTGGATGTAGCCGGGCTGTTGCCCTACGAGAAAGTCCAGATTGTGAATGTGAACAACGGAAGCCGTCTGGAAACCTATACCATACCCGGCGAACGCGGCAAGCGCGATGTATGCCTGAACGGCCCTGCCGCCCGCCTTACAAGCGTGGGAGACCGCATCATTGTGATCTCCTATGCCCATATGACCCCCGAGGAGGCCCGCAACCACAAGCCCCGTACAGTGCTGATGGGCCGCGACAACGAGCCGGCTAAAGTGATCGCCGATTCCGTTCCGGGACAAAAGTACGCCGAGGAAGTCGGATTGTAAGGGTAATGCGTTTTTTTCCCGCTACCCGCTACCCGCTACCCGCTACCCGCTACCCGCTACCCGCTACTCAGCATCCCGCGATTATCACCCGGTACCTGGCAGATTATCCCGCTGGATTTAAGTAAAACTCAGGTTATGTTCATCACCGGAGCCAAAAACCTACCAAACATTTAATTTATACATCCCCATGCCCGCATATGTAATCGTTGATGTGGAAGTAACCGATCCCGATCAGTACGAAGCCTACAAAAAACTGACGCCTGCCTCCCTCGTTGCCTACGGAGGGAAATTCATAGTACGGGGAGGTCAGGTCGAAACGCTTGAGGGCGGATGGAACCCCGGCCGCATCGTGGTGCTTGAGTTCCCATCGTACGACAACGCCAGACGGTGGTACGACTCAAAAGAATATGTGCAGGCGAGGGCAGTGCGCAGGGATGCGGCACAGGCCAGGATAATTGTCGCCGATGGTTTCCCGGGCTGACATGCACGCGTTAATTCACATGTTGTTGTTGTATTCATGATCCGAAAGTGAGATAATAACGGTAATTGTTCATCCCCTCATTCTGATCTGAGCGCATGAAATGTTATCCACTTTCGGCAATGGGCCTCTCCGGCGGTTCTATTTTATATATACCGTCTTGATGTTCATAAATTCGCGGATGCCGAACCAGGAGAGTTCCCGTCCGTAGCCGCTCTCTTTTATGCCGCCGAAGGGCAGTCGCGGATCCGATTTCACAAATTGATTCACAAAGCAGCAGCCTGCCTCCAGTTCGAGCTCGGCGATTTTTTTTCCGCGTAGTACATCCCGTGTGAATACCGATGCACCGAGGCCGAAAATACTGTCGTTAGCCAGCTTAATCGCCTCTTTTTCGTCCTTTGCGGTGATGATGGCTGCAACCGGACCAAAAATCTCCTCGTCGAACGCAGGCATCCCTTTGGTTACGCCTGTGAGCACGGTTGGTGGGTACCATGAGCCGGGGCTGTCAGGAATTTCGCCGCCAAGTACACACTCAGCGCCGGCCTCAATGCTGCGCTGAACCTGATCATGCAATTCGTCACGCAGGTCGGCCGATGCCTGCGGACCTATATCAAAGCTTTCATCCAGCGGGTTGCCCATTTTTTTCTCCTTCATAAGCTGGACGAACCGTTCTGTGAATTCATCCAAAACCGACTCAACAACGATAAAGCGTTTGGCGGCTATACAACTCTGGCCGTTGTTGATGAGGCGGCTGTTCACACAGGCAGGCACGGCCCTGTCCAGGTCGGCATCCCCAAGGATGATGTAGGGATCGCTGCCACCGAGTTCAAGAACGGTTTTTTTGAGCAGTGAGCCGGCTTTGGCCGCGACTGCTTTTCCGGCCGGCACACTACCGGTGAGCGTGACCGCCCTGATCAGGGGGTGTTCGATCACCTTGTCCATCCGTTTACCGCCGGCAATAATCGACCGGAACAGGTTTTCAGGGAAACCGGCCCTGCGGAATACATCCTCGATAGCCAGCGAGCATCCGGTAACGTTGGAGGCATGCTTCAGGATGCCGGCGTTACCGGCCATCAGGGCGGGGGCGGCGAATCTGAAAACCTGCCAGAATGGGAAATTCCATGGCATAACCGACAGAACAACACCAAGCGGACGGTAGGCCACGTAGCTTTCGGATGCATCGGTGCGGATGGTTTCGGATTTCAGAAAACTCTCTGCATGATCGGCGTAGTAATTGCATACCCAGGCGCACTTGTCGACTTCGGCCCGGGCGGCGGCAATAGGCTTGCCCATCTCGAGGGTCATGAGGCGGGCGTAATCTTCGCGGCGCGTTTTCAGCACGGTGGCCGCATTGTTCATCAGAACGGCCCTTTCGGGAAAGCCTGTAGTCATCCATCGGCGTTGCTGTTCATCCGCCTGTTTGAGGATGCTGTCGATTTCGGAATCGGTGTGCTCGTCGTAGCCGGTGATCAGATCGCCGGTCGCGGGATTGATGGATTCGGGCATATCAGAATGGATTTGCTGAAAATTGCATCTCCATTCAGTATATGAAACTGCCAGCTATTTGTAAACGAAAACCGGTCCGACCCAAATCATCCAACCGTCATTCTGAGCGCAGTCCTGAGCGCAAGCCGGTGCAAAGCAACGGCTGAAGTCGAAGGACGAAGTCGAAGAACATGGG
>JAIVHB010000204.1 GCA_020201275.1 Rhodothermaceae bacterium
TTGTTATCATTATGCCGGTAACTGACAAAAATATCATACTGATAGTCAGAGATGATTGAGCCCATGAGAGATATCGATGTTTACATTGAATGAAGATGAGAATAAATAAAAATACCGGTATATCCTATAGTTTTTCCCTGAAATTATGCCTAATTAAATGACTGATATTATTATAATATAACTATGTGTTATTAACCCGTTATGTCCCATAATAATGCTGTGCAATGCGTGTCAAACGTTATCACGAGCGGCTAATTTCGCCCACAGGGCTACACTATTTGGATGGTGACACCGATGGTGCTGTTAGCATGCTTCGAATTAGGGAACAAGTCAACAATAGAACATTTGAACGGCGAAGTGATTTGGGAGGATGTTGCCGGCAGCCCCTGATTTTCCCAATGCGGGCAACACTATTCCGGAGGTGACATAGCTGCACCCTGTAGAACTGATATAAATCGCTACATCGCTACGTCGTTGAATCTTATGAATCGATAAATCAAAAACGTGCATATCAAACCGCGATTATTCCACCTTAAAGAGGTTGTATAAAAAGGGTCACGTCCTTCGACTTCAGCTTTCGCTTCGCAAAAGCTTGCGCTCAGGATGACGTTGAATGCCCTATTTCCCAACCATGTTTTCGATTGCTTCAATCACTGTTTTGCTGTCGCCGGCGGCATTGACTTCGGTATCCTTGTACTGTATGGTACCGTCAAGGCCGATAATGAATGTCCACCGTGCAGTGGATATCTCGCGCGTAAGTACCTCCTCTTCACCATCCACAACACGTGTGATGGTTCCGCCTCCCCGCACCGGTACACCAAAAGCGCGGGCAATGATACCCTGTTCATCCGAAAGCAGCGGGAAATTCAGGTTGTTCACCCGTTTGAACAGCTCCAGGTTGGAAACCGGGTCGCCACTGATTCCCACAACTTCGGCTCCCATTTCGGTGAGCTTTGTGCGGTCGTCCCGGAAATTACAGGCCTGATCGGTACATCCTCCGGTCATTGCCCCCGGATAAAAGTATACCACAAGGATCTTCTTTCCTACATGGTCGGCGCTTCGCCACAATTCTCCTTCGGCATTCATGGCTTCAAATTCTGGGGCGGGGGAACCGGGTTCAAGGTTCATGGTCTGGGCATTTAAAAGTTCGTATTGAAGTGCAGACATTGCGAGCGATGCAACTGTTAACACCAATATCGTTCTTGATATTCTTTTCATGATGGTTTCAGCGTTATGATAATTTCCAACTGATCTCAAAAAATCAGCTTCTTCCATATACCGTAATAATGCTTCCTCTGGTTACGGTGTTCGACGGTGATATCAGCATCACAATCTGCCGCGCCAGTTCATCGGGCTTCGGCCATTTGCTGTAGTCAGCATCGGGCATGGATTGCCGGTTGGCCTCCGTATCGATGATGGACGGGGCAATGGCATTCACCAGGATGTTCTCACCCGCAAGTTCTTCGGCCAGGGCAACCGTAAAGGCCGCCACACCGGCTTTAGCCGTGGCATAGGCCGTCATCCCCGCTCCCTGCCGGGGTTCAAGTGCCGGCCGCGCCGCGATGTTCACGATCCGCCCTCCCTGCCCGCCGTTATTGCGCATATGCCTGACCGCCGCTTTGGTACTGTTGAAGCAGGTAACCAGGTTCAGGTCGAGCTGCCTGCGGAAATCCTTCAGCTCCGTATCGGCAATCTTTCCCATGCCGAATCCCCCCGCTATGTGGACGGAAGCCCAAAGTGGCCCCTGCTGATCAACCGCCTGCCGGTAAAAACCGGAAGCCTGTTCTTCATCGGCCAGGTTCACCCGCCTTGCGGCATAGAGATTGGAATGCTCCCTGTATTCAAAATTTTCAAGTTCTGCATCACTGAATGCCGGCATGCTCACTTTTGCACCCGAATACAGAAGCAGGCTGCAGACCTCGCATCCCAGCGCGCCCGCCCCGCCTGTTACCACTATATGTCGGTTTTCAAATGTATGCGGCATAAAACCAATATCGCAAAATGAACCACGACGAGCAAGACCGATCGCCCTTAACCGATCATCCTTCAAGAATCCGGAGCAGAGCGGAGGATCTTGAAGAGTTGATCGGTGGGGGGGCATGGAATGCCCCCATTCGCCACTCTGCGAGGACCTCCGCTTCGCTCCGGACTCTCGCAGGAGGCTCATCAGGAGGCTCATCAGGAGGCTCATCTTACCGCCAGCGTTTTTTGCGTTTGTAGCGCTGGTAGCCTTTTATGGAGGTGTCGCTTTTTACACCGAGGTAGAACTCTTTTACGTCTTCATCCTCGCGCAGCTTTTCGGCGGTGTTGCTGGTTACAAAGCGGCCGTTTTCGAGTACGTACCCGTAGTTGGCGATGCTGAGGGCCATGTTCGCATTCTGCTCTACCAGCAGGATCGTTACCCCTTCGCGGTTGATTTCGCTGATCATGGCAAAAATCTCTTTTACCAGCAGCGGCGACAGGCCCAGAGAGGGTTCGTCAAGCATGAGAAGCTTCGGTCGGTTCATGAGCGCCCGGGCGATGGCCAGCATCTGCTGTTCCCCACCCGACAGCGTGCCTGCCAGCTGACCGGTTCGCGCCCTCAAAACCGGAAACCGGTTGAACATTTTCTCCAGATCAGTACGGATTTCATCGCGGTCACTGCGGGCATAGGCCCCCATTTTCAGGTTTTCGAGTACCGTAAGCTCGTTGAACACCTCACGACCTTCAGGTACGTAGCCGATTCCCAGCCGCATAATGTCTTCCGTCTTCATTTCATTGAGCCGGTGGCTGCCGAATTCGATAAGGCCCTTCTCCGGCTGATCGTCTATCAGGCCCATCACCGATTTCAGGATGGTGGTTTTACCGGCCCCGTTGTTACCGAGTATGGTCGTGATCTGCCCTTCGCGCACCTCCATCGATACACCCCGAAGCGCGTAGACCAGTCCGTAGTAGGTTTCGATATTCTTCAGCGCAAGCATATTATCTCATCCCCCCAGGTAGGCTTTCAGCACCTCGGGGTGGTTCACCACCTCTCCGGGCGTGCCTTCGGTGAGCATTTTCCCAAAGTTGATGGCCAGGATCCGGTCCGACACATCCTGCACAAGCTGCATATTGTGCTCGATCATCAGTATAGTGATGCCAAATTCACGCCTTATGTCCTGAATCCAGAACATCAGGTCTTCTTTTTCCTCGTTATTGAGGCCTGCCGCGGGCTCGTCGAGTAGCAGCAAATCGGGCTCCGCTGCGAGGGCCCGGCCCAGCTCCACCACCTTCCGTGTTCCGTACGGGAGTTGCGAAACAAATTTGTCGCGCGATGCCTGCAGCTCAAGCAGGTCGATGATCTGCTCAACCCGCTCGCGGTGCTCCATTTCCTCGCGGGCGGCACGGCTGCGGCGGTGGAACATCATCGCTGCCTCGAACAGGCCGGTTTTCATATGCAGGTGCCGGCCCAGCATCAGGTTTTCCATGGTCGTCATGTTGGCGAACAGCTCGATGTTCTGGAACGTACGCCCGATACCTGCCGCTGCTATCCGGTGAGGGTTTAATCCGGTTATCTCCCTTCCCCTGAACCACACCTTCCCCTCATCCGGCCGGTAGAGGCTGTTGATGCAGTTGAACAGGGTCGATTTACCTGCTCCGTTCGGACCGATTATGGAAAAAAGCATCCCTTTTTCCACAGAAAATGTAAGCGTATCGAGCGCCGTTAAACCGCCAAAGCGTTTGGTCAGTCCCTCAACCCGGAAAAAATCGTTATCAGGCATACCCGTCACACCTTTCTCACGTAATGGCGGCCGAACAGTCCCGACGGACGCACATACAGAACAATCACAATGATCAGGAAGGCTACCACCGATTTGAACTCCAGCGATATATAGAAGCCGAACAGGTTTTCGATCACGCCCAGCAGGTATCCGCCCACAACCACGCCGCCGAGGCTCGTAAGCCCGCCCAGTACGGCCGCAGCGAATCCTTTCAGGAGCGGATCCCACATCATGCCCGGATCGAGTGTGGTAACCGGGGCCACCATCATGCCGGCAATCGCCCCCACCACGGAACTGATGCCGAATGATAACGACAGGATCCGGTTTGTGCGTATCCCGTTGATACGTGCTGCCATCGCGTTCTGCTGGCTCGCCTTCATGGCCAGGCCGAGTTTCGTGAACCGCAGAAACAGCCATATGATGAGCATCAGCACCACGGCGGTACCAATGGTTGCAAGTCCGAGCTGGCTCACCACAACCCCGCCTCCCAGGTCGTAGGTCTCAGACTCGGAAAACGGCATGCGCAGCCGCCGCTGATCGGCACCCCATTTCCAGCCGGCCAGCCCGTACAACATCATCTGGAAACCGAGCGTGATGATGATCAGGTTAAGCAGGTTCGGCTCTTTGGCACGGCGGATGAACACAAATTCGAGTGCCATGCCCAGTACCAGCGCAAACAACAGCGCAAAGATAAACGCGTAGAAAAAAGATATCCCCTGCACAACCAGCAGCACATAGGCTATATAGGTCGATATCATGGCCATCTCGCCCTGGGCAAAATTCGGAATCTCCGATGCTTTATAGGTGATGCTCATCGCCAGCGCCATCAGGGCATACACACTGCCAATGGCCAGCCCGCTGATAATGATCTGTGAAATCATGGTATCCTCCCTGCATCAGACGGAGGTTGGCTTCGTGAACATCCATATGCAAAATCAAGGGGATAAAGATACGGTATGAATGGATTCAGAAGGGCCTGAATCTCCGGTCTATGCGGATTGAGATCCGGAATGATCAGGTTCAGAAGAGCCAGGTTCTCCGGTATATGCGGATTGAGACACCCTCTGATCAGGCTCCAGAGAGCCAGAATCTCCGGTATACACGGATTATGACGTGGTATTATGGGGGTCAAAATGGCCATGTTCTCCAGTATATTTTGATGCGTATCCAGATACCGTACAGCCCCAGCGGCTCGAAGATGACGATTAAAATGAGGATCAGACCGGTCAGTATCCAGCTCACGTTCGGCAGGCCGCTCATGCTCATAAAATTGCCGGATATCCAGACGAGCGCATCCCCTATCAGCGGCACGAATTGTATGCTTTCGGCCTGAAGGTTCAGAAAGGTGATCACAACCGCGCCGAGCACCGAACCGAGGATGGTCCCAAGGCCCCCAACAACCACGGTGGCCAGAAACAGGATGGAGAGCACGAAACTGAACAGCCCGGGATTGATGAATCCCAGCACGAAAGCCCATAGTCCGCCTGCAATGCCCGCATAGAACGCGCTGATCGCAAAACTGAGTGTTTTGTACCTGGCCACATTCACGCCCAGCGTGGAGGCGGCGATCTCACTGTCGCGAACGGCATGGAAAGCCCGAAAAGGTCGATGCGCCCGATCGTGATGGTTACGGCAATGCCGAAACCCAGTGTGGCTATGGCCAGGTATGGACCTTCCAGGCGCAGGGCGGGAATGCCCAGAATAAAGCCGAACATTGCGGCAAGCAGGCCACCGGCAAGCAGCGCAAGCGGGAAAAAAACACCCCCTGCTGAGATGAGCAGAACGGTTGTATAGGCGCCAATGGCAACAAACCCGGCATGCCCCAGGGAAATATGGCCCGTATTGCCAACCAGCAGATTCATGCCCAGGGCAACAATCACATTCACTGCCATCAGGCTCATCACATAAACATAGTAACTTTTTACCAGAAACGGGGCGGAGATCAGCAGGATGAGCATCAGGGCAAACCATACCCTGGCAGGACCTCCCTTCAAAGGCTGAACATCCTCGTAATAACTCCGCTTCATCTCCGAGGGCATAACTTTACCTGAGTTCTATAATAAACGCCGTTCGTCCCGGAATTGTGATGGTTTTAAGATCTTCAATCTCAGATCCCGAAATCACCTCTCTGCCAGCACTATAACCCTGCATACGCTCCGCAAACCGGCCCGTTCTCACCGTCCGCTCCTCTTCCTGGCCATTGATCACCACCATTACGGTTTCATCATCATTCCAGCGGAAGTACACATACACGTTATCGACCGGAACAAAGTGGGTCAGATTTCCCGTATGGATCACCTCTTTGCCATTGCGCCAGTGCGACAGGGTGCGTACGAAGTCGTACACTTCTGTTACCGGACGTCCCCACTCGTCGTTCAGCGCTTCACGGCCTTCCGGGGTGAACGCGTTGACCGGATCTTCGGCCCAGCCTCCGGGGAAATCCTTCCGCTTGTTAGGATCAATGCCGCCGCCCGTCATCATAATTTCGGTGCCGTAGTAAACCTGGGGTATGCCGCGTGTGGTGTACAACAACGCGAGGCCCATCATGAACTTTTCCGGATCCTCACCCACACTGCTGGCATAGCGTGTCAGATCGTGATTATCCACAAAAATCACATTCAGCCCGGGGTCGGAATACAGGAAGTCCTGGCTCAATACGTAATAGATACGGGTAAGGCCCGTGTCCCACCCGGGCTCCTCATTGAATGCCGCACCAAGGGCGTAAAAAAGTGGAAAATCGGTTACACTGGGCAGGAATGATTCGTAGTCGCCATTGATCACCGTCTGTTTCTGCCACCAGGCCGTTGTCGGCACGTTCGGCATCCACGCCTCGCCCACGATGTTAAAATCGGGGAATTCTTCGAATACCATGCGTGTCCAGCGGGCCATGAAATCCTGGTATGGATAGGGATGGGTGTCCATCCGGATGCCGTCGATGCCGGAGTACTCGATCCACCAGATGGTGTTGTAGATGAGGTAGTTCGACAGCAGCTCGTTGCGCTGGTCCAGGTCGGGCATTTCATCCACAAACCAGCCTTTTATCGTACTGTTGAGGTCGGCTTCGGATGCGTACGGGTCCATGATGGTGCTGGTGCGGTAGTTGGTGTTGCCGTATTTCGACTGGTCATGCACCCAGTCGGATGTCGGCATATCTTTGATAAACCAGTGATGCGTGCCCACATGGTTGTGGATCATGTCCATGATCACCTTCATACCGCGGTCCTGGGTATTGGTAATGAGCTCCAGGAACTCTTCATTCGTCCCGAAACGCCGGTCCACCTTGTACATGTCGGTGGCGGCATAACCGTGATAAAAACCGGCCCCGATGCTGTAATCCGGCGGCATATCGTTCTCGAATACCGGGTTCAGCCATACCGCCGTCATCCCCAGGTCCTGGATGTAGTCCAGATTGTTGATAATGCCCCGGAGGTCGCCCCCGTGGCGGCCGTAGGGTTCGCTGCGGTCCATGCCCTCAAGCATGCCCGAAATCTCGTCGTTCGACGGGTCGCCGTTTGCAAAACGGTCGGGCATCAGCAGATAGATCAGGTCGGAACTGTCAAAACCCTGCTGCCGGGTCGGCGACAGCTGCCTTTCGTGCAGCCGGTACTCGTGCACCTTCGTACGGCGGCCTTCCCTGAACGTGATCGGAACCACCCCGGGCTGTGCATCCTCACCAATAACCAGGTCGATGAACAGATAATTGGGGTTTTCGACCAGAATAACCTGTTTTACCTGTACCCCCGGGTAATCAACACTCACCCGTGAATTTGAAATATTTTCACCGTGCACCACCAGCTGAACATCCGGATTGCTGAAGCCCGTCCACCAGAACGGCGGCTCGACCCGGTCGATGTTGATTTGTTGTGCGAAAAGCAGGGCCGGCATCACTACCAGCACGAAGACGAATAAACCTTTTTTCCTGATCATAACCGTTATTTAGATTCCGGATAAGGGTGTTTGATGCAACCTGTTACATGGTCCAAGATGCTGAACCATGTAACCCGGCACAGAATAAAAAAAACGGCGCACATTTGCCCGAAAATCGCTACGTCGCTACATCTTATGAATCGGATATCAATAAAGTCGCACTCCCGGCCGAAGCCGTATCCATTTGACCTAACGATTCGTAAGACGTAACGATTTACCGACGTAACAATTTTTCCGTAT
>JAIVHB010000076.1 GCA_020201275.1 Rhodothermaceae bacterium
GTTGCCGGATTGATGCCCAGGCTCTGCAGATAGGCGTTGTCGATCCGGTAGATGTTGTTCCTGTTAATGGGGATCCGGTACCACTGGCCTTCGGCGAGCGGGTGGCTGAATTCGGCTGCCTGCCGGTTACCGGTTTCTCCCGGTGCAACAGCCTGAATAAGGGAATCATCCTTATAGACGCGAACAACAATCCTGCGGGCAATTATGAACTGTTCCGGCGACTGGGGGTTCTGCCTGGCAATATTAAGCCGCAGCGATGCAACCTGCTTTTTCCTGAGGGTGCCCGGATTCACGATCTCGGCGAAGGGTGTGCCGGTGGTCGATATGAGACGGTTGGAGGGGTCGCCCAGTTCGGCCAGTTTTTCTGATGAAAGTGTAACGCCGGAAAAATCCTGTTCAATGATCCGGTAGGCAGCATCACCATTGTTATAGGGCACGATCAGTTCAAAGGGTGGGGCGAGTTTGAGGCTGTCGTTGAGAATGATATAATCGCGGAAGGTATCCGTCTCGGCAGTGAGACGCATATGCTGCGCAAGTGCAGGGGAGATGCCGGTTAAAACGACGAAAAATATAGCCGCGATAAAACGCATAAGCACAGAAATCCAGAACTTTATCTTACGGGTGAAAATTGCGATCAGTTGATGGGCAAAAAAGTATTCGCCTGTATTAAACTTCAGTAGCGTTTTATTCGCAATAGCTCTGGAATGATTAGTCGTTTTTTTTAGCTGCAATTACAATTTTACGGGAATTGGCCGATAAAAACAAATAAAAGAGAACGATGTTACACTTTTATATGTCCTGCCAGCTATATGATGGTCTTACGAGACATCTGTTACGATATTTTTTGAATCCGTAATTGAATTACATAGCATGGCAGGTACGTTCAAGTATCTGCGCATGTACAATTAAGTGACTAATCATCCGGCATCCGAACCTAACGGATTCTAAGCCGGACGTGATAGCGGTGTTATCAGAGCATTTCAACGACCATGGCAGAGGCCCCGCCACCTCCGTTGCAGATGCCTGCACACCCGAGCTTTCCGCCTGTCCGTTTCAGGGCGTGCAGCAGGGTTACCAGTATACGGGCACCCGAGCATCCTATGGGGTGCCCCATGCTGACGGCTCCGCCGTGGATGTTCACTTTGGCAGGATCGAGCCCGAGAAGTGAATTGTTTGCCAGTGAGACCACAGAAAAAGCCTCGTTGATCTCGAACAGGTCGATGTCGGAAATTTTTCTGCCGGCACGTTCAAGGGCCCTCGGTATAGCATCGGATGGTGCCGTTGTGAACCATTCGGGTGCCTTGGCGGTACTGGCCTGGCTCAGAATGCGGGCCAGGGGCTTCATGCCGAGTTCATCGGCTTTCTCGCGGCTCATCACCAGAAGGGCTGCGGCACCGTCGTTGATGGAGCTTGCGTTGGCGGCAGTCACGGTTCCCTCTTTTTCGAATACGGGACGCAGATCAGGAATCTTATCAAAGTTGACCTTGCTTACCTCCTCATCTTCGGTCACTTCGGTCACATTACCCTTGCGGTCGCGGATGTTAACTTTAATAATTTCATCGGCAAAGTACCCGTTTTTCGTTGCCTCACTGCTCCGTTTATACGATTCGATGGCGAAGTTGTCCTGATCCTGCCGGGATATTTTCAGCTCCCTTGCGCAAAGTTCGGCTGCGCTTCCCATATGGTAGTCTTTATAAACATCCCAAAGTCCGTCTTTGATGATGCCGTCGAGGGCCTGGGTGTGACCAAGTTTCGATCCGAACCGCTCGGAGGGCAGGTAGTAGGGTACGTTGCTCATGCTCTCCATGCCACCGGCAACAATAACATGGGCATCGCCAGCACTGATCTGATTGGCTGCATACATCACTGCTTTCATTCCCGAGGCGCAGACCTTATTAACTGTTGTACTGGGTGTACGTTCATGGAGACCGGCTTTGAGCGCGGCCTGCCGGGCCGGCGCCTGCCCGATGCCTGCGGTGAGTACACAGCCCATTATCACCTCATCTACATGATCGGGTGCCAGGCCGCTCTTCTTGAGAACACCGATGATGGCCAGTGAACCGAGTTCCGGCGCTGTTCTGGCCGCGAGGCTGCCCCCGAATGATCCTATGGGAGTTCTTTGAGCTTCTACAATTACGATTTCTTTCATGGTGTGATAAGGTTAGATGGTGAGTATCAAATAGCTAAAGGCGAAACCAAACCGACGTCATATTGAGCGCAACGCAGCGAAGCGGAGTGAAGTCGAAATATGTGGGGAGACGCAGTCTCCCCCCGGTTATGGTGTTGTGCCGGGTATTGAATACCGGTGGCATTGTCATGCCACCACGTTCTTCGACTACATCCCGGTAAACCGGGATTGCGCTCAGAATGACGTGGTGGGTGGCTGGGATTGCGCTCAGAATGACGCGGTGGGTGGCAACCAGGATTGTGCTCAGAATGACGTTGCGCGTGGCAACCGGGATTGCGCCTGCCCTGTTTCCGGAATGTTGCTTATTCATTATAAATCCGATTCGTCGCGCCATGAGATCAGCTGCCAGTTAGCGGCAGAGTCGGCACGGGTGAGTACAAAATTGGCGGAACCGTCGGTTCTGAGCACATCCGACCCCTGCAGAACCACAATGAGGCTGAATCGGCGTACAATCTGGCTGAACGTGTTTTCGGCGTTGGCCTGCCGCGAAATAATGTTGTTCCACTGCATCTGTATTTCAGCGCTGTTAAGGAACAGATTATAGGTGGCCCACATCTCTTCATTCCGCCCCCAGGTAATATCCACATTTTGTTCGAAATCACGAAATGTAAAGAGGAATTCGGGGTGGATAAGCGGCCCGTACAGCGTGGTATCGCGCAGCTGATAGGCATTCTGAAACCGCTGGTAGTACCCCTCGATGGTGGTGGGGTCGCCGAGGAAGTTTTCAAAGGGATCGCCCTCGGCCTCGCCCGGGGCAAACGGGTTGATGCAGCCCGCAGAAATAACAATGGCTCCGAGCCAGATACTCCAGACGATATGGCGCTTTACGGCAGGCACTACACGGAATCAAATGCTTTGCCCAGATCTTCGATCAGGTCAAGTGGATCTTCAATGCCCACGGAAAGACGGATCAGCGACTCGCGCAAACCCGCTTTTTCCCGGACTTCCCTTGGGATAGATGCGTGTGTCATACTGGCCGGATGACTGATGAGCGACTCCACCCCGCCCAGGCTTTCAGCCAGCGTAAAGATGCGGGTATTGCTCATAAACGTGTGCGCTTTGGCAACGGAGTCGTCCTTCAGGGTGAAGGATACCATGCCTCCGAAATCACTCATCTGCGAGGCGGCCAGTGCATGCTGGGGGTGATCCTCAAAGCCGGGGTAACGCACTTCGGCAACTTTCGGATGGCTTCTCACATACGCGGCGATCTGCCTTGCACTTTCGCAGCTCTGACGCATGCGCAGATGCAGCGTTTTGATCCCCCTTAGGACAAGATAGCAGTCCATTGGCCCCGGTACGGCACCGCTGGTCTTGACCTGAAACCGGGCATTGGCCATTATATCCGCATCAGAGCTGCAGAGCGCGCCGCCGATCACATCCGAATGGCCGCCCAGGTATTTGGTGGTGGAGTGTATAACAGCATCGGCACCAAGGGCGAGCGGCTGCTGCAGGTAGGGTGATGCAAACGTGTTGTCGACCACGGTTATAATACCGGACGCGCGGGCAAATTCGGAGACCCCGCGGATATCTACGATATTCAGAAGCGGGTTTGTGGGGGTTTCGATCCAGATCATCCGGGTATTCGGTTTTGCGGCGCTGATCACGTTTTCATTGTCGCGCATGTCAACGAAATCGAACTCTATGCCGTAGTGCTGAAACACCTGGGTGAACAGCCGGTAGGTACCACCGTAGAGATCGTTGGATGAGATCACGTGGTCGCCTGGGCGAAGTATTTTCAGCATGGCGTCCATGGCGCCACATCCGCTGGCAAAACAGGCACACTCGTCGGCGCCTTCCAGGCCGGCAATCATATTTTCGAGTGCGGTACGGGTGGGATTGGTGACCCGGGCATACTCATGACCCTGGTGAACACCGGGTGCCTCCTGGCGGTAGGTGGATGTCTGATATATTGGAGGCATCACAGCCCCGGTGGAAGGGTCTGCCTGCTGGCCCGCGTGGATTGCTTTGGTGGCAAAACGCATGGTTGATTCTTTCTGATGGTAAAAGTTTATGAACGTCCCGGACTGCGCCGCACGGTTCCGTATCCGGTAAAAACCCTACAGACCGGCATTTTGGAGTGCGGCTTCAGCCTCTTCGTCCATACCAAGATATAAATAGATCTGATGCAACGACAGCCAGAAAGAGGGATCCTGCTCGTATTCGGCAACCAGCCGCAGATGGGGTATGGAATTGTTCAGATAGCTCGTAACTCTCTGTTCCAGGGCCTGATCGTTGCTTTCATCCGTTATTTCGGTGAGATCTATAAGCAGCCCGGCTGCATTCAGGTAAAAGGTGCCAATGGCAGCGTGAATATCGGGATCTCCGTCGTTCCGGTCGGATGCGCGGCGAAATACGGTTTCGGCAAGATCGAGCATAGCCAGGCCTTCTGCGACCACACCTGCTGCATGGATGCTCTGGTCGTCGATCCTGTCCATGAACCAGTTATCGGTCTGGTCAAATCGCAATGTTCCCTCAAGGGCCGGGAATAGTGGATTTGCGGGATTTTTGAGCGAAAGGTCACCAATGCGGGATATTGCCTGCCCGCTCATGCCGGCTTCAACCAGTGTGTTGATGAGCCCAAAGAGCACGTTGATGTTTTCGGTATCGAGCTGGTAGGCCTGTTCGAATGCATCGGCCGCTTCAACCGGGTGGTTGTCGATAGAATAAAAAAACCCGATACGCTCAAATATATCGGCGTTTTTAACGGGAATTTCCTCCAGGGTTACTGCAGCCGATGCCGGATCGCTGAGGTAGTAATAGATCTCAGATCGTGCCAGGAAGGCCGCCGTGCTGTCGGGGATCAGTGCGATGGCGTTGCTTGTGTGATGGATCATCTCCGACAATTCGTTCTGATCGAAAGAGCGGCTGTCGTTAAGGGCGGTTTGGGGCCGGTTCATCTCAGCAGCCCAACCATTAATCAGCAGATCAAGCGCGTTTTGTGCTTTTACAGGCTCCGTGTTGCCGAACAGCTCGCTGGCACGGTAAAGAGAGTGTGCGGCTTTTTCATAGTAGGGCAATCTGTCGGGGGGAGCGGCTTTAGCAGCAATTTCCATCAGGATCTGCCCGTACAGGTAGTGCCCCTCCGCGTTTTCCGGATTTCGCGAAACCTGGTGCCCGGCCTGATCGGCAGCCAGTTGAAGCTGGCC
>JAIVHB010000011.1 GCA_020201275.1 Rhodothermaceae bacterium
AGATTGAATCACTGTTCGCCAAAATCCGCAAGGACCGTAATGAGCACAGTTCCTCCGACGAAGAGTGAAATCACGCCTGCTGCCGGCAAATCCGCTCCCGGCCTGGTGTACCCGGAAATCAGAAGTGTGAACGATATAACGGAATTTCCAATGATCTCGGCCGGAAACCCGCCGCAGCCGGGTATTGATTTCTTGAGCGGAACCGTTTGGCTCGTTAATAAACCTGCCAAATGGACAAGTTTCCGGGTCGTGGGCCTGCTCCGCAAGCTCACCGGGGTGAAAAAGGTGGGACATGCCGGTACACTTGATCCCCTTGCCACAGGGTTGCTTGTAGTTTGTACCGGCAGAGCCACAAAAGCCATTACGAATCTGATCGGTGCCGACAAGCGATATGAATGTGAAATACGTCTGGGTGAATCAACGCCAAGCTACGATTCTGAGACCCTGCCTGATGCCACATCCCCATTCAATCATGTTACTGAAGAGCAAATCAGGCAGATAATTAAAGACTATTTTACCGGGCCGGTATTTCAGGTACCACCCATGTATTCTGCTATCAAGCACAAGGGGCAGCCGTTGTACAAATATGCACGCAAAGGTGAAGAGATAAGCAGACCTGCCCGCGAGGTTCATCTGTATGAAACACGGCTTACCGGGTACGAACATGGAATTGTAAGCCTGGATATACACTGCAGCAAGGGCACCTATATTCGTACAATCGCAGACGATCTTGGGAAAAAGCTCGGTACACTGGGAACCCTTGTATCGCTCCGGCGAACGGCAATCGGTACATTCCGTTCAGATGATGCGTTGGAAGTTGAAACGATACTCAGTAAACTCGACCCCGATGGCAACTATACAATATCTCGCTGAAGCAGTCCATGATCAGCGTTCGGTGGTTACAGTAGGCACATTCGACGGTGTCCACGAAGGCCATAAATCGATTATCAACCGTGTAGTGGAGCGGGCCAGATCTAACAATGCGCGCAGTGTAATTGTCACATTCGATCCACATCCGCGTGAGGTTATCAATGCAGGAAAAAATCCGGTAAAACTGCTCACAACTCCCGTCGAGCGGGCTGAAATTCTCAGGGACCTGGATGTAGATGTGATGGTTGTAATTCCTTTCGATCGCGACTTTTCACTGCTCTCATCCGGCCAGTTCATACGCGATATTATCTATAAAAAAATCGGTGTGATGCACCTGGTTATCGGTTACGACCATCAGTTCGGGAAGAACCGCGAGGGAACCATAGGAACAGCCAGGGAGCTTGCAAGTGAGCTCGGTTTTAATGTGGAGGTCGTTGAAGCGCACGAAGTTGGTGAAGTAACGGTAAACAGCACTAATGTACGGGCAGCACTCGAAAAAGAAGGGGACGTGGAACTGGCGGCACAATTTCTCGGCAGACCCTATTCGATCGCTGGTATTGTTCAGGAAGGCGACAGGAGGGGGCGGATTATCGGGTATCCAACCGCGAATGTAAGACCCGATAATGAACGCAAGATCGTACCGCTGAACGGTGTCTATGCAGTAAGGATACACCTGGAAGGGGAGGCTTTCGGCGGTATGATGAATATTGGTTTCAGGCCCACGTTCCGCGGCGACAGGGTTCGGGTAATCGAGGTAAACATCTTTGATTTCAACCACGACATATACGGAAAAACATTACGAATCGACTTCATCAAGAGAATAAGGGATGAAAAAAAATTCGCCTCCGCCAAGGAGCTTACAGAACAGCTGGTAAAAGACAGGGCAGATTGTTTAAAGTCTATAATTTAGCTATATTAACAGGCTAGAAAGCTAAAAATTAGCTTCTACTTTAGCATGGTATTAATCTAAAGCGGAAGGATAACTCCTGATGAACATTACGACAGAAGAAAAAAAAGAGATTTTTTCCAAATACGGGAAAACTGATGCAGACACCGGATCGCCTGAGGCGCAGATTGCTCTCTTCACCGAGCGCATCAACCGGCTTACCGACCACCTGAAAAGCCACAAAAAAGACCACTCTACACGTCTTGGCCTGCTCAAACTGGTTGGTAAACGCAGAAGACTCCTCAACTATCTTATGAAAAAAGATATTGAAGGTTACCGCAAGCTGATTCAACAGCTTGGCATTCGGAAATAGATTTTCAGGCACGGGTTACCCCCGTGCCTTTTTTATTTGAATCTCGCAAATATATACGCCTGTGGCAAAGTGCCACAATACGCAACGAAAGAAAAGAATAGACAATACACTGAAGATGAAAGAAGACTTTAAAACAATAGAATTTGCGCCCGGCAAATTTATGTCCGTAGAAACCGGACGCCTGGCAAAACAAGCACATGGAGCAGTCGTAGCCAGAATTGGTGATACGATGGTACTCGTAACCGCTGTTTCCTCAGAGGAAGCGCGCGAAGGCCAGGATTTTTTCCCGTTATCCGTTGAATTCCGTGAAGGTTATGCCGCCGGAGGCAAGTTCCCGGGTGGATTTATCAAGCGGGAAGGCCGCCCATCCGAAAAAGAAATTTTATCAGCCAGGCTGATCGACCGGACCATTCGTCCGTTGTTCCCCGATGGTTACATGAACGAGACACAGGTTATCTGCCAGGTTATTTCATCCGATGGTGAAAACGATGGCGACGTAATCGGTGCCGTTGCAGCATCAGCCGCACTTCATATTTCTGACGCTCCGTTTTCCGGACCAATGGCCCAGGTAAGAATAGGTAAGGTAGACGGCAAGATGATCGTAAACCCGACTGTATCTGATTTAAAAAACTCCACTTTCGACATGACCGTAGGTGGTACGGCTAAAAGTATTGTAATGGTTGAAGGTGAAATGTCAGAAATTTCAGAAACCGAAATGATCGAAGCCATCAATACCGCCCACGAAGCCATCAAGAAGCTTTGCGCTTTCCAGGAAGAACTCCGCAAAGAGTTTGGCAAGGAAAGACGTGTTATTGAGCAGCCGGAGATCAATGAAGAGCTGCTTGCCAAAGTTAAAGAAATTGTAGGCGACCGCTATGCCACAACCACCAAGGCAACAATGCCCAAGCAGGAGTATTCCGAGTCCATCCGTGCAATCAATACGGAAGTTCAGGAAAAGCTTGCCGAAGCGTATCCTGAAATGGAAAAAACCATCGGTAAATACTGCCATGATTATCAGCAGGAAGTGATCCGGAACTATATGCTCGACGAGCAGATTCGTATCGACGGCCGCAAGCCCGATGAAATCCGCGATATATGGACTCAGGTTGGCTATCTGCCGAGAACCCACGGTTCTGCCATCTTCACCCGCGGTGAAACACAGGCCCTTGTAAGCGTTACCCTTGGTACCAAACGTGATGAGCAGGGGGTCGACACCCTTTTCGACACTGATTCCAAACGTTTCATGCTCAATTACAATTTCCCGCCATATTGTGTTGGTGAGGCCAGAATGCTTCGCGGAACAAGCCGCCGGGAAATCGGCCACGGAAACCTTGCAGAGCGGGCCCTTAAGAAAATGGTACCCGGCAACGAAGATTTTGCGTACACCATCCGGGTGGTTTCAGACATTCTCGAGTCGAACGGCTCCTCATCTATGGCCTCCGTTTGCGGTGGTTCCATGGCACTGATGGACGCCGGTGTACCAATGCGTAAGCCTGTAGCCGGTATCGCTATGGGGCTTATAACCGATGGGAAAAAAGACATTGTAATTTCCGATATCACTGGCGAGGAAGACCACTTCGGTGATATGGACTTTAAAGTGACCGGTACCGCCGACGGTATAACCGCCTGCCAGATGGATATCAAGGTTTCAGGTATCACATCCGAACTGATGGGAAAAGCTCTTGAGCAGGCCCGTAAGGGACGTCTGCACATTCTGTCAAAAATGGCTGAAACCATCTCCGTACCACGCTCAGAGCTGTCGAAATACGCTCCTGCGTTTACAAGGATGGAAATTGATGGTGACCAGATCGGTGCCGTGATCGGTCCTGGCGGTAAGGTAATCCAGTCTATTCAAAAAGAGACAGGAACCGAGATTATCATCGAAGAGGTTAACAACAAAGGCATTATCACCATTGCGGCCGACAACGACGAAAAAGCACAGCACGCTGTTGCCAAGATCAAAGCCATTGTAGGTAAACCTGAAGAGGGCGAAATCTACATGGGAACCGTCCGTTCCATTAAGGAATATGGTGCGTTCGTTGAGATCATGCCTGGCAAAGACGGTCTGCTTCACATCTCTGAGATCGATCACAAACGGATCGACAGGGTTGAGGATGTTCTCAAGGAGGGTGATCAGATCGAGGTCAAGCTGCTTAAGGTTGAAAACGGCGGCAAACTGCGCCTTTCGAGAAAAGTACTGCTTGAAAAAGAAGAGCAGAACTAATCCTTTATCGAAATAACGTACCCGGGATTTATTTTTCTGGTTCTGTTATCTGTATCTTCAAAGCGCCAATGAACCCGATTCATGGCGCTTTGTTTTTTTTATCTACAGGCAGTTGAGTTCTGCTCACTGCGTGATGTAAATGATCCTCATAGCCGGAGATTGTTCCGGCGATGTGCTGGTAATCGGATGAAACCAATTTTATAACATTATGACTCAAATGAACGGAACCGACAGGGTGGAGCGCACCATACGGGAAGATGGTTTTCGCGTAGTAAGCGAACAGATCAAAACGGTACGCAGCATCTCACTCGGGGTATGGGTAAAAACCGGCAGCCGGCATGAGTCCGACGAACAGGCCGGTATCACTCACTTTCTGGAACATATGCTCTTCAAAGGTACAGAGAACAGGTCGGCATTTGATATTGCCCTGAGCATGGAGGCAGTTGGCGGCTATCTCAATGCGTTCACCTCCAACGAATATACCTGCTATTATACACGCTGCCTGGATACGGAGTTGGAACTGGCTTTTGACGTTCTCTCCGACATGGTACTGCACTCCACCTTTCAGCCCGAAGAGATTGAAAAGGAGAAAAACGTGGTGATCGAAGAGATGAAGATGTACCGCGACAGCCCCGACGATTTTGTTTTTGAGGCGTTCACGTCACATCTGTTTGACCAGCACCCACTTGGCAGACCTATTATAGGGTATGAAAATACAGTTTCTGCATTCACCCGTGAAGATCTTCAGAGATATGTACATGAACGGTATAACCCGAGTAATATACTTATATCTGTTGCCGGCAATATTGATCACGAAAAAGTGGTACAGCTGGCCGACACCTATTTTTCATTTGTAAAAAACGGGGATACCAACGACATTGATGTCCGGCTTACACCGTACCATGCTGCCCGCAAGGAATTAAAGAAACAGATCGAGCAGACTCACTACATCATTGGAAAACGATCTATAGGCAACTCCGATGAAGACCGGTTCAAACTGCTGCTTGCAAATACGGTTCTGGGTGGAGGTATGAGTTCAAGGCTTCATCAGAATATCCGTGAAAAATATGGATACTGTTACTCTGTCAATTCCTTTAATCACAGTTTTGTGGATACCGGAATGTTTGGGGTCTACACAGGCACCGACGCGGTACATGTTGACCATGTTCGTGAGCTGGTGTTCGCCGAATTCGAAATGCTGAGAACCGAACTTATACCTGATAAAGAGTTGAATGAGGCCAAATCACAGCTGAAGGGGAAAATGCTGCTTGCCCAGGAAAGTATGAGCAACAGGATGATGAGACTGGCAAAAAGTGAAATTTACTACAGCCGTTTTGTAACCCTCGACGAGCTGGTAGACAATATCGACACAGTATCAGCAGAGGACATCAGACACTTTTCGGCTCAATTCTTTAAGGCTGAAGATTTTTCTGAAACACTACTATTACCCGAGATTAAAACAACATGACAAGTATTACTGAATTAAACCGGTTCAACGACCGGGAGGCAACCCTGAAAGGATGGGTTTATAACAAACGATCCGGCAAGGCACACATTTTTATTGTACTTCGAGATGGCAGCGGCCTGTGCCAGTGTATTGTGGGAAAAGATGATGTATCTGATGAGGTCTGGGAGGCTGCAGAATCACTTACGCAGGAGTCTTCTGTTGAACTTATCGGTATGGTGAAAGCCGATGAGCGGAGCCTGGGCGGTTATGAACTCCATGTTACGGGAATCCATATCCATCAGATTTCAACCGAATATCCTATCACTCCCAAGGAGCACGGTGTTGAATTTCTTATGGAGAACCGCCATCTGTGGCTGAGAAGTCAGCGGCAGTGGGCCATAATGCGCGTTCGGAACGAAATTATTTTCGCGATACACAGGTTTTTTCAGGATCGTGGTTTTATTCAGATGGATGCACCCATCTTTACGGGAAATGCGGCGGAAGGTACTACTACTCTGTTCGAAACCGCCTATTTTGACGAAAAAGCCTACCTTACCCAATCAGGGCAGCTCTATGGTGAGGCCATGGCCATGGCCCATGGGAAAATCTATACGTTTGGTCCTACGTTCAGGGCCGAGAAGAGTAAAACCCGCCGCCATCTCACCGAATTCTGGATGATTGAGCCTGAAATGGCTTTTTATGATCTGGAAATGAACATGAATCTTGCCGAGGAGATGCTCAGCTATATTGTAGCAGAAGTACTTCAAAGCCGTAAAGCGGAACTGGAAATTATTGGCCGCGATACAACCCTGCTCGAACAGGTTTCATCCCCATTCCCTCGTATATCCTATACCGAGGCCATAGATATTCTGACCAGCGATAAAACCCGGCTGATGCTTGATAAAATGGAGGAGGACCGCCATGCTGAAAAAACGGCTCTTGATGATGAGCTCAAGGCTTTGAACAGCGAGTTTGGCCAGGCCAAAAAAGGACGAAAGTATCAGATCGAAGGGCGTTTGCGTGAAATCAGGGCCAGAATCGAAGAGATCGAGGAAGATTTCAGGAACATACCTGTCTGGAAAAAATCTGCACTTGAAAAGAAATGGGGTGACGATTTCGGAGGCAGTGATGAAACGATTCTCACCATGCAGTTCAACAAGCCCCTGATGGTGTACGGTTATCCCTCAGAAATTAAAGCGTTCTATATGAAGCGTGATCCTAAGAACGATAAGGTAGCCATGGGCGTGGATGTACTGGCCCCTGAAGGATACGGCGAAATAATTGGTGGCGGCCAGCGCGAAGACGACATCAGACTGCTGCTTGAGCGGATCAAAGAACATGATTTGCCGGAAGAAGCTTTCAAATGGTATCTGGACCTGCGCAAATTCGGTTCAGTACCGCACTCTGGTTTCGGGCTCGGCCTTGAGCGTACAGTGGCCTGGATTTGCGGTCTTAAGCATGTAAGGGAAACGATTCCGTTTCCGAGAATGCTCGGACGCCTGTACCCATAAACAGTATTCAACCGACATAATTTTTTACTCCGGAGAATAGTGGCCAGGGAGAACAGCATACAACTGTACAAAAGGGTGGATGAGGAGCTGAAATCTCCAGGGCCTAAACCTGTCTATTATCTTGCGGGTGAGGAGGCTTTTTTCACAGAACGCCTTCAGAAGACAGCAATAAGCCGTGTGCCGCCCGATCTGAAGGATTTTAACCTTGATATTCTCTACGGCCAGGATACGACCCTGCAGAAGGTTGTTGGCATATGCCGCAGCTATCCCATGATGGCAGAGATGCGTGTGGTTATACTGCGGGAATTTCACGGGCTGTTCAAAAAAGAGGTTACCGACGATGAGCAAGGGCAGCAGGGGTCCAGTTACGATGAGTTGATTCCCTATCTGGAGCAGCCTAATCCAACAACGCTTTTCATTATTACAGACGAGAAGGCACCTGCCGGAAATACCCGCCTGGGCAAGTTGATCAAGAACAGCGAGCATGTGGGGTTGTACCTGTTTGACCAGGTGTCTCAAGACCAGGTGGCAGACTGGGTTATTCAGTGGGTTACGTTGAATTATAAGAAGCAGATAGAGCCCGCAGCGGCTGAGCTCATGTATCATTTAGTGGGCAGTGATCTGCTGCTACTGTCTACAGAACTGGATAAGGTTTGTACCTATAAGAAGGGCGGCGACCCAATTAATCAGGATGATGTTCGATCTGTAATCGGCGTTTACAGGCCATATACGGTGATTGAACTCAAGAAAGCACTCGTTTCCAAAAAAAAATCAGAAAGTTTATTCATTGCGGAACAGATGTTGCATAAAAGTCAATCAGATGCCGGAGAAGTTATCCGTACCATCGGGTTCTTTTACAGTGTGTTTTCGAATATTTGGCAGTTACAGCGGCTCTCACAAAAGGGTCTGGGCCGCGAACAGATAATGAAGGAGATGGGATTGAGAAGTACCTATCACTACAGCAGTCTGGTCAGTGACGCCAGGGCCTTCGGGCCAGCGGAAATACCCGCAATCTTCGAAGCGCTGCTTGATGCCGACATGGCCATCAAGGGTTACAGCAAACTGGATCCCGAAACGGTACTGATGATGATGATCAAGCGGATAATTGGCTAGATCATCCCGGTTACTGAAGAAACTCGTAACCAACATCTTAAGTACTGAAGCAATGAAGAATGTAAATGCACAACCACTGAGCCAAATGACCGATGAAGATCTCATGGAGATGTTCCAGGGTGGACATGAAAAAGCATTTGATATCATCGTAGAGCGCTATCAGAACCGCATTCACAACTTCATTTTCCGGTATACCCAGAACCATATGGACTGTGAAGACCTTGTGCAGGAGACGTTCCTCCGGGTATTCCGGTGCCGTAACTCATATGAGCGTATTGCCAAGTTTTCGACCTGGCTGTACACTATCGCTGGTAACCTGGTAAAAAGTCAGTACAAAAAGAACAAACGCATGCAAATGGTTTCCATCACCGGCCATGACGAGCATGATCAGGAATACGAGATAGATGTAGTTGATACACGGGAAAAGCCGGATTGTGAAGTCGACAACCGGTTACTTGTCAACTACATTGAAAAAGCACTCGACAGAATACCTCTCGAGTTTAAAGAACTCATCATCTTACGGGATATTCAAAACCTTACCTACGAAGAGATCATGCAGATTACGGATCTCCCGATGGGAACGGTTAAATCAAGAATCAACAGGGGAAGGGTTCGGCTGCAGGGAATGATAAATTCTTTTACTAATGCCGAAACAATATTTGCAGCATAGGGTATATACAGCATAGACCCTATGCTGTAACCCCCTATACAATGATTAATGCGTTAAGTGATAAGAACATCCACGAGTATATTTGTCACTTCATAGACGGAACTTTGGAGAAGGAAACCCTGAAGGTTTTCCTCAAATACGTTGATGAAAACGAAGAACTGAAATCTTTTATCGCACTTGCTGCGAAAGGATCTCAGCACCTGAAACTGCTGCCCCAGGCTGATTACCATGGTGATCTCATGAGCAGGCTGCGGCCTCACATGAACTGACAGGCATTTTCACTCGTTTTTATTAGCTGCAGTTCCCGGTGGCAAACCAGGCTAAACAGGCTGTGATGAGATATATGCTTTCAACCGTACTGTTCTGAGCAATGCTCTGCACAGTGTTGAGCAATGAAAGGATTACCCTGTACCATCAGTGTGTTCCGGGCTCATTTCTAATAATCGAGCAATTTTCTCATCTGCTTTTCAAGCCTTGCTGTTGCAAGATATCCTTCTTCAAGAATACGGTTTGTAGGCACTGGTGTATCGAGTGAAGAACACCGCATTACCGGTGCATCGAGCCATTCAAAGCACTCCTCGGCAATACAGGCCCCAATTTCACTCATGGGGCCCATAGTACGGGAGGGCTCCTGCAGCAATAGAACACGTCCTGTTTTCTTAACGGCCCCGGTGATGGAATCCATATCGAGCGGAACCAGCGTTCGGAGGTCAACTACTTCAAATTCAAGGCCTGATTCCACGCTTGCCTTTTCGGCGTATTCCAGCGCCCAATGTACACCGATGCCATATGTGATAATGGTAGCGTCTGTTCCCTTACGCCTTACAGCAGCCTTGCCGAGAGGTTCAAAGATGGCGTGAACAGGAATGTTGTCTTTCAGGCTCCGGTATAGCTTCTTATGTTCGAATACGAGTGATGGATTGGGATCCATTAGTGCACTGTACAATAACTGCATGGCATCCTGAACAGTGGCCGGTACAACAACCTTAAGTCCGGGGTGCTGCATAAACCATCCTTCAGGACACTGAGAGTGAAAGGGGCCTGCCCCAACGCCGCCTCCATAAGGCATACGAATAGTTACATCCAGCGGCGGTGACCACCTGTAGTGCGACTTGGCCAGGTTATTTACGATCTGGTTGAATCCGCAACTTACAAAATCGGCAAACTGCATCTCAACTACCGGTTTGAACCCTTCCAGGGCCAGACCTATAGCGGTACCCACAATTCCGGATTCAATTATTGGAGTGTTCCTTACTCTTTCTTTGCCATAAAGATTCAGGAATTCAGAAGTAAGCTTGAAAACGCCTCCATATTCGGCTATGTCCTGGCCCATGATTATAAACCGCTCATCTTCGTCGAATGCCTGCTTGAGTGCGAGGCGGAGGCCATCGATATACCGGAGTTCCTCAGATTTGCCGTTCTGCTGTTGCTGCCGGCGGCGTGAAACTGGCTGATACACGGATGCCAGTTCGTTATCTTCTATAAAAACAGGAGCTTCAGATTTAAGAGCTCTGTTCAATGGCTCTGTGAAAGCGGCCGATATTTCAGACTCGATTGCTGCGAGACTTTCTTCCTGCAACAGACCTTCGCCGAGAAGGTGGTTCCGGTACCGGTCAATCGGATCTTTCTTTCTCCACTCATCAAAAAGTTGGTCGGGCACATATGCAACTCCCGAGGCTTCCTCGTGGCCACGCATGCGGAAGGTGATCGCTTCAATCAGGGTTGGCATTCCGGTTTCAACGGCTCTCTGCCTGGCCCTGCTTGCTGCATCGTAAACCGCAAGAACATCGTTTCCATCTACCTGCTCACCTTCTATACCGTAACCGATGGCACGGTCTACCAGATTCGCGCAGGCATACTGTTCAGATACCGGTGTAGAAAGGCCGTAACCATTATTTTCGATCACAAATACAATGGGAAGCTTCCATACAGCCGCCAGATTAAGGGCTTCATGAAAATCACCCTCACTGGTGGCGCCTTCACCCACAAAGGCAAACGTGACAAAATCAGCCTTTTTAAGTTTTGATGCCAGAGCCAGACCGTCGCCTACAGGCAGCATAGCTGCAAGATGCGATATCATTCCAATGATGCGGTATTCGGGAATCCCAAAATGAAAAGAGCGTTCGCGGCCGTTGGTGTATCCATCGCGTTTGCCCAGAAGCTGGCAGAAGAGCGGGTAGAGGGGTACATCGCGTGTTGTAAAAACACCAAGGTTACGGTGCATCGTCATAACGTAATCCTGCTTTTGGGCGGCGGTTGTAACGCCTACCGGTATAGCCTCCTGACCTATACCGCAAAACCATTTGCTGATTTTATTCTGTCGCAGCAATTTCAGCATCTTTTCTTCTATGCGGCGTGGCAGCAACAGATTTTTATAGAGTGCGATGGCCTGTTTTTCGGAAAAAAAAGTTTTGGTGGACTGCATTATTAATTTGTCAGAAAAGTGCGTAACTTTATGATTCTCTGCGTCAGTTATAGAATTGTTTAATCCATTATGAGAGCCGATGCATATTTCATAAGTTACAATTATGTTGTAATATGTGAAAACGCAAGAACGTTGTAATATGTGAAACGCAATAACAATGATATAACTGGCAAGGTAAAACCAAATATCAGAAACGAGGTAAATCAACGATTTAGATCTTTCAGACGCAATTGAACATTTATGATTTTCAGATATCAAAGACTTTAGGCAGCGTACCGGACATCCCTGATCCCGTTGCGACTGTATGTCTTCCTGATACCAACCTTACCCATAGCGACTGCCGAATATTCCGGGTGCCATTGTCGGGCGCCCCTGGTCAACAGCCAGAAGGATATCCGGGGTTGCTTTTTCCGTTTAATAAACCAGAAAGCCGGGTTTCCGGAAAAATCACAGAACAATCTCATCACCCATTTATCGGGAGGGTATCATGAAAGCACTTGGCCGGCAGATACTGGTAGAATACTACCACTGCAACCCAGAAATTATCAATGATGTAACTGAAATCGAGTCCATCCTTCTTGAAGGTACAAAGCGGGCGAAGGCCAGTATTATATCCCATAATTTTCACAAATTCAGTCCTCATGGAGTAAGCGGAACAATCGTTATCGCCGAATCGCACATCGCCATCCATACCTGGCCCGAATACAACTACGCCGCTGTCGACATTTTCACCTGTGGTGAGACCATAGATCCATGGATCATTCAGGAGTTTGTTAAAGACCGGTTCGAATCAAAAAGCATATCAAGCATGGAGCTCAAGCGGGGTATGTTCAAAGTACCTGAAGGCGAAGAGCTACTGTTTAAGCCCAAGGATGCCGGAAAGTACAGCCCGCATACCAACTGATTGTACTCTCCGGTACCCCATACCGGAGAATCATCACCATCACTACATTCATTCATAACGTAAGTACAGGAGATAAGGAAGAATTGGCTCTCAATGATATTACTATGGTAAAAACCCCGCAGATTTTCAGTCTTGTAAAGGGTGCAGCTGACGGGAATACTCTTCTTAATGCTTTTGATTTTGCCCTGCTGGAAGCGGGAATCGGTGATACGAACCTGGTGCGTATGAGCAGCATCATACCACCGAATTGCAATCTGGTACCTAAAATCGAACTTCCGAAAGGTGCTTTGATACCGGTTGCCTATGCCAGTTATACCTCGGCCACTATTGGTGAAACGATTGCTGCGGCCATCGGAGTCGGGCTGCCCGAAAATCCGGATGAACCGGGCCTGATTATGGAATTTGAGGATGCGAAGCCGCTCGAATATGTGGAACAGGTGGTCAAGCAGATGGTTGAAGACGGGTTTGCTTACCGGAAACGGAAATACCGTGAGATACTTACCATCGGAGTAGAACATGTTGTTCAGAAATGCGGCGGTGTTTTTGCCGGTGCGGTTCTCTGGTATCAGAAATAAGGAATTTCTGCCATGCCGATCATATACAATGAATACTACAACGGCCTGACAGGCCTTACTGTTGGTCTTGAGAAACTCCTTTTTTCTGAAAAATCGGAATTTCAGCTCGTTGAGGTGTACGAAACCGACACATGGGGTCGGCTCATGACTATTGATGGGATGGTGATGCTGAGTGAGAAAGATGAGTTTGTTTATCACGAGATGATGACCCACATCGGCCTTTTCAGTCATCCGGAGCCGAAACGGGTTCTGATTATTGGTGGTGGCGACGGGGGCTCGGCCCGTGAAGTGCTACGTCATCCCGCAGTAGAATTGGTTCACATGGTTGAGATTGATGAAACTGTTGTTCGTGCTTCGAAAGAATGTATGCCCGGCATCGGCGATTTTGACAACCCACGCCTGACCGTTAAATACGAAAACGGCCTTACCTATCTCGACGGCCGCCATGGCGAGTACGATGTAATTATCATCGACGGGTCCGATCCCGTGGGACCGGCAGTAGACCTGTTCAAAAAAGATTTTTACCAGAAGTGCTACGATGCCCTGAGCAAAAATGGAGTACTGATTGCCCAGACAGAGAGTCCGTGGGTGGCCAGCTACCACGAAAGCATGAAATCACTGTTCGATGCAATCGATGAGCTTTTCCCGGTGTCGAAGATGTACCTGTCGTTCATACCGCTTTATCCGGCCGGCATGTGGTCGATGGCATTTGCCAGTAAGGGCGTTGATCCGCTGAGTCAGGATGTACTTGCCCGGGTTGATGAAGGCCTCGCCCGTTTTGGCGACAAGCTGAAATACTACAACAGGGATGTTCATCAGGGGGCCTTTGCCATTCCTAATTTCGTTCGGAATATCCTTAGATAAACCGCAAATTGGCGGTATGCGTATCGCTTTTTTACCAATGCCGATGTTCCTGTCGGCAATATTTCTGATCTGTTCGGCTTCCGTTGCCGCTCAACCGCCCGTCCAACCCCCGAATGTGGACTGGGTTATAGACGGGAGCAGTGTGGATCCGCCGGCAGAATACATTGAGCAGCATGAGGTTAATCATGAGCAGGCACTGCTGATGTATCTCGGCGACCGTGGTCATCTGCAGGCTCAAATCGACTCGGTCAGAACTGATGATCCTGAACGGCTTTTAATATATGCTTCTGCAGGATGCCGCTTCACCATTGGGAATATCAGGCGTATCGTTACCGAAGAGCAGGGGAAAGGTGAAAATAGCATTCCCGGCGATATGGTTGAGCTGCTGGGTCTAATCCGTTCGGGTGAGTCCTTTTCGGCCGTACGTATTAATCTCGAGAGGCAGAATCTAAGTGACTACTACATCGACAGGGGATACATCCTTGTATCGGTTATGCTCAAAGAGCCTGAATTTCCACGGGAGTGTGAGGTTGACCTGCAGTTTATCATTGATACAGGCAGTCGTGTTGTATTATCGGGTCAGTTGTTTCCGACCATTGAGCGCAATAATCCGGAATATCTGAACCGAATAGCTGCGTTACCCGATTCGGCTGTTGCCGATCGGCGCACCCTGCGGCAGGTGAGGCGAAATCTGCAGCAAAGCGGACTATTTGAAAGGGTCGATGAACCCGGTCTGATGCTGCGTGATGGGCGCTACTACCTTGTGCACGATCTGCGGGAGCGTCGTACTAATGTGCTCGACCTGTTGTTGGGCTACGTACCTGATCCAGGCGGTGGCGGCGGGGATGTGGCAGGTACCGGAATGCTGCGTATACGCAATGCGGTTTGGGACGGAAGCATGCTCTACCTGCGCTTTGAGCGAATGTCGCCTCAGGTTACACGTTTTAAGGGAGAATTCCAGCAACGATGGATGTTTGGTGTACCAATGAGTGCAGCAGGGTCTTTCCGTTTTATCCAGCAGGACTCAACCTATCAGCTTCGTAATATCCGTTTTGAGACCGGGTATGCCATTGGCGGGGGACTGGAGGTATTTGGCTCGGTGAGAAGGGAAGCATCATCCTCGAACAAAGGCCCCTTGGTACCAGTAAAAGTGCTAGACGGCGCTGCCTTATTTGGTGGCCTTGGTATGCGTGCCGATACACGCGATGATATACTGGTACCAACAATGGGATTTGAGTTCCATATTGAGCTTGAAACCGGACACAAACGAATTGACGATGAACGGGCCTCAAACTACACAAACAGACTGAACTATCGTCAGCAGGAGCTCTACGCATTTTTTCGGCCTTACTTCATGCTCTTCCGGAGGCAGGTAGTTGCGCCCTCACTCAACGGTTTTATGAAAGTGAGTCCGGAATTCACTGAGAGTGACCTGTTCAGAACCGGCGGAGCCAATTCACTGCGGGGCTACCGTGAAGATCAGTTTCTGGTTTCCCGGCTGTTATGGGGTGATCTTGAGTATCGTTATCTGTTAGATCGTACCAGCTATGCATTTGTTTTTTATACAGCAGGTTGGTACCAACGTCCTGGGCTTATAGTTGAACCGGACGGGGGAGGCGGGGTTAACGGAAGTATACAATCGGGTGGTTTTGGATTTTCCTATCGTACACCCGTTGGGCAGCTACGGTTCAGTTATGCCATATCAGCAGAGGATTCATTTTCGAACGGGAAAGTACATTTCGGATTAGTTGCTGATTTATAGGTGCATATGAAAATGGTGTATAATATCGGTGAAAAGTATCTGGATCAGCAGAAGCACCTTCAGCAGCTGACAATTGAAATCAGGCAGAAGAGAGGGGTCATAGGTAAGGAGACAAAGAAGAGGTTCTAATTATCCTTTTTCATTTTGATCAATAACCAGTCGGCCGAGAATATTCCTGCAGCCAGCACGCCGAGAACCACAAGGCTCTCCAGCGGTGACCAGATCACGAAGCCGCCGATGGTACCGATAATTGCGCCCAGATATTTTATATAGTTGAGCTGGGTGTTTGTGGCGCCCTTGATCATCAGTTCGAGCTTTTCCTCGTCGAGTCTGTTCAGGTTTTCCTCGACAATGGCCCGGAGGTCGACCCGTTCAAGGGTATGGTAGATAATGGCGATGAGAGCATCCTGAAGGTTAGCACTTTCGGTCTCTACAGCAGGGGGTATGCGGTCGAGAACCCGATCGACGATGTCTGATAT
>JAIVHB010000205.1 GCA_020201275.1 Rhodothermaceae bacterium
CGGCAAAGTCTGTATTAACGGTCAGTGATGTTCTCAGGCCAGGGGTAATACTGTATGTGATGTAGAATCCTGCGTCGCTTTCGAACTGATCAACCCGGCCTCCCTCCGGGGTCCACTGCCGGTCCGGTTTGGCACTCAAATAGGGTTTCACTTCCAGACCGAGCCCCTGTGTAAGCCCCTCCAGTCCCACGAGCTGGCCCGCATGTTGCGGCCTGTACAGGCCCTGATTCTGCCGCCATCCCATCCAGACCAGTTCCTCATTCTTCCGCCGGATGGTCCGCTGGAAGTTGATCCCCCAATGGGTCTGGTCCGGATTGAAATCGAGGGTTCTGAAGGGGATGCGGATCTCGGCCATCCAGCCCTCATCCGTAGTGCGAACTGCTGCATCCCATATACCATTCCAGGCCTTGTTCAGACTGGAACCCTGCCCGCTGGTCAGCAGGCCATCGCCCATAAGTCCTGCCGGGTTGATCTCAAAAAAATAGGCATTCCTGCCGTCGTTAAACGTATCGAGGATCCACATGAACCGGTCATCGGCACTAAGGCCCTGGTTCCGGCGTTTCTGGTAGGCCCTGATTCCGGAGGGATCGTCGTACAACCGCACGCCGATATACAGGTTCTGGCTGTCGTAAGCGATGCGGATTTCGGTTGGCTGCGTTGGCTCTGCCCCTTCAACGGGAAATTGTTGCCTGAAACCGGTTACGGGAGGAATCCGCTCCCAGACCGGTTCATCAAGCCTGCCGTCGGGAACGATCTGCTCGGCCGCCGTCAACCTGTACGCTCTGATCGTGCCGGTAACAGCATACTCATCACGGTCAATCCGGCCTTCTGCCTGCCGGGCCATTACACCGTTCATAACAGGCAACATCAGCAACAGACAGATCATGATCAGCATCATACGCGCGCAATGCAACACCGCCGAAGGCTTCGTTGAGGCTTTTGCCCGGGCAGCCATTTGCTCAGCGTTATCCCCGGCGGTTAAATTAGTTTTTGCTTTCAAATGATATCCCTGCCCGGCTCTGTGATGTTCTTATCTGGGTCCGTCCCGTTCACGACGAGCCGTCAATCCCTGGTATTAAATAGTTCGGCAAATGGTAATCTTGCCCTGAGAAACGACCGCAGGGAGTCAATTTACGTTAAAAACGTCTTTTAAATACTGACTGTGATGTGAAATAAGGTAAATTTTCCGGGACATCGGAGCAGGCAGTACCCTACGCTAAATTATTTCTTACCCGATCAGTCGGATCAGTCGGATCAGTCGGATCAGTCGGATCAGTTAATAACCGAATAAAAAATGTGTGAATACAACATGTCTTCGTACTTTATGCGAGGTTTTTGTGAACACAAATTGAGTCAGGTGTAATAATTACAGTTAAATAAAAAGCTCATCTCCACATTCCTTTTATTTACCTAATTTTGTAATCCACAATCCATACCAAAACTCAGAGACCATGAAACATACACAGATCATCATATTGATGCTTCTGACAAAAATTGCCCTGGCACAGCCGGATGTTCCTGTTTTCCTTGATGGGACCTGGGAAATGGACAATCAACATGTTAAACCTGCTGCAGCAGACACATCGGTTTCCAATCCGAATTATGACAGGGCTTTAGCCGAAAAGTTGGGTGCTGACGATTACGGAATGAAACGGTACATATTCGTCATTCTAAAAACAGGTTCCAATACTACCACCGACCGGGAATTGATCAGCGAGAGTTTCCGTGGGCATATGGATAATATCAACCGGTTGGTGGAACAGGGAAAACTGATTGTAGCCGGCCCATTAGGGAGTAATGACCACCAGTACCGGGGTATCTTCATCCTGAACAATGTGGATTCAGTTGAAGAAGCAGCTGAATTGATGCAAACCGACCTGGCCATTAAAAACGGACTCCTTGATGTGGAGTTTTTAAACTGGTACGGTTCAGCGGCATTGCCCGAATATTTGCCTGCATCAGACAAAGTCTGGAAATTGAAACCTTAAAAAATTAAGCGTATGGCTGAACTGAAAACAAAGCAGACAGAGGCAGATGTTCATGCTTTTATCAACTCGTTTGCCGACACCGAACAGAAACGCAAAGACAGTTTCAGGATCCTTAAACTGATGCAGGATGTGTCAGGATGTGAACCCAAAATGTGGGGATCATCCATTATCGGATTCGGCAGTTATCACTATAAATCAGAAAGAAGCACACAGGAAGGGGATTGGTTTCTCGTCGGGTTTTCACCAAGAAAAACGGCCATTTCGCTCTACGTGTACACAGGATGTGCGGGCCAGGAACTTCTGCTGAACGATTTGGGAAAGTTTAAAATGGGCAAGGCCTGCATCTATATCAAAAAGCTTTCCGACATAAATCAGGAAGTGCTCTCAGAGTTGATGAGAACCTCAATTGAACATCTGGAATCGAAACACGGTAAATCATAAAACATTTAACAGATAAATCTCTGAACTCAGGATGAAAAAGCTGTTATTGACTTCCGATGGCACAACCTATGTTACGGCCTGAAAGGTTAACCTATAAAACAGGAGTCTATATGAGTGCGGCATTACCTGCGTATCCATAACGTTCAATACTTTTCAGATATATAAGGTGGTACGGATAAAGCCGTATATCTATTTTGCTCTGCGGCACGAGATAAACAGAATCCCTGACAACACCGGCAGGGCCTGCTTTAAACGACCATCGAGTAAACCACCCCGATGATACCGATAAGGGCCAGAACATAGACAATCTTTACCGGCATTATCCCTTCGTTCTCTGCGGCTTTCCCGAAGATGCCGAAAACCAGGGGATGTACCAGAAATGGCATAGCAAATACAAATGCGATCAATCCCGCAGCTTCAAGTCCAAACATGCCCTCCTGGATAGCCGCAAACAGCCCGAAATGCGAAATCGCCGATGTATTGGCCATCACCGCATCGGCAAGCGGCATACCGGATAGATCAAGCATCAGCAGACCGCCGAATACGGCCACCAGCTGCCAGCCGAGGGAAAACACCATCAGTCCGCGGATTTCCAGATTCTCACGGCCCAATGCTCCCCGGAGCATTTTCAAGGCAAGGTATGTGAGGGCGATGCCGATCGCCACAACGGCCAGTGTGTATGGGATCAGCAGGTTGCCGGATGTAGCACTGACCGCCAGGATCGAGAAGACAAAAATGTGCCCGAAAAATGGAATATTGATCATGATCGGGGCGCGGATTGCAGCCTGGGGGCCCAGGTCACCGGCCGTACAGGCACCAGTCAATCCCGAATGGGACAGGGAACCGGCCATACCCGGGGCCAGGTTTCTGATGTGGTTGGCATGCCCGAAGATGATGAGAATGGCAAGGCCGCTAAACATCCACATCATCTGCCCGAAAAAGCCGAAGGTCAGAACCGCCGACATGCCTGTGAGCTGAAACGATTCAGCCATACGCGAACCGCCAACCATAAAATTGGCCGCCAGAACGATGGGAATGCCAGCGAAAAGCAACGACCGGATTGTAGGGCCAAACTGCCACCTGACCATGAACATACCAAGGCCAACCGACATGATCATGGCGAAAAAAATCTCGGGTAATGCGATCACCGGTTTCACCATAACCGCGATATGAAATGCCGCTACAAGCAGCATGATAATCATGGCCGTTTCGACGATCCCCTTGCGGATGTAGACAGCTTTATTGGTGATCTGTGCGCGGTGATCAATAAGAATGATGGAAGCGACCAGGCCGATGTAACCGATAAGTGGATAAAATTGGTCGAGCGGTACACCGGTGGAATGCCCGATCAGCAATCTCCGGAACGCCTCAATGCCGGTAAGGATGAAAAAGCCTCTCACAATAAACATAAACTGTGTGGCTTTGGTACCCAGGAACAATTCCGTTGACGATGGCACAACCATCTCTTCCGGATTGATTTTTTCATTTGCAAAAATCTTGCGTATCTCCTGGCCTCCCACGAAAAAGGATGCCATCAGCGCGGTAATGGTTACACGGCTGGTAAGTTCCACGATCGGAAATTCCGGCAGACCAGGTGTTGCAAGTCCGGTACTGACCATGATGAAGCCCATGAGCAGGCCGAAAACCACAATAATCAGTATGGGGGAATACCGGGTACCGGCTACGACTGTCCGCGAAATCAGGACCATCGAAATCACAAGCAGCAGGGTCAGCCAGTATTGGTTCAGAATATGAGCAATGGCGAACTGTTCGGTAACAAGTTCCATAAAAGTCGGAGGATAACGGGAATGATGTGGCCGGCCGGATGACTATGTTAAAGTACCTGTAACTATTCGAAAGAAAGTCTGAAAACAGAAGAAACTTCAGGATGTTTTGGATCGTACGGAATTTACTAAAACAAAGCATGAATACCATGAGGCAGTGGTTTGACCTACAAATTCGGGAATCGAAAAACCGGTACCTCTAGAATATATTCCTGAAGATTTTACTACTTTAGTGAATGCAACATAACTGCCATGTAAGCAATACTTATAAGTGGTGAGTCTTGAAATCTGTAACTTCAGAACCCCAAACCTATGGATAAAAACTTCAGCGAACTCATAAGCTATTCTGAATCCGGAATCCTGAGCAAGGTCATCGTTAAGAACGAAAAAATGAACATTACTCTGTTCAGCATGGCCGCCGGCACAGAGATATCGGGGCATACCTCCACCAAGTCAGGGTTTGTTTACGTGATTGAGGGCGACGGCCAGTTCAATCTTGAGGGTAAGGAGATTGTTATGTCGGCAGGCACATTTATTTACATGGACGCCAACGCCGTCCATTCATTGAAAGCAAAAGAAAACACCAGCTTTGTGCTCGTCCTGTCGAATAATTAGACCACGTTTTACGATAGCACACGATATTGTAATCACCTGTGCGCGTTATAATGATTGTTACTATGGACTTGAATTTCTTTAATGTAACCTGTTTTGCTTATGCGGCATTTGCCATCCTGACCAGGTTTTTGATGGTAATCTTTAAGGATAAATGGAACCGATGGGAACTCAACCGGGCCTATACCCAGGAAAAACCGGCCTGGATCTATATATTGGCAGCTTGTTCGGCGTTATTTATAACCTATACCTGGTACAGAGTATGGACAGATGATGTGGATTATGGCTGGATTCTTGCCGCTTTACTGAGCATAACGCTGATCAAGATGAGTCAGCTGATTTTCAATTACGACTCTTTCAGGATGTTTGTAAAAACCGCGCTTCAAGATAAAAGTAAAATGCTGGTAATAAATACCGGTGTCATTATTTTTTCAATCGTTCTGATCTATCTCGG
>JAIVHB010000206.1 GCA_020201275.1 Rhodothermaceae bacterium
GCGGGTCATCATGAACGACTGCGATTGCGGCCAGCCTTCATTACCAAATCCGAAATCCGGATACCAGTAGTACCAGGAGTCGCCCATGTCAACATTGGCGTTGAACCAGTCGCCTACCCAGCCCTCTGCTCCCGGTGCCGGACGCAGGAAGATGTCGTCCATGTATACCGTACCGGTGGCGTTGGCCCCTTTGCGGAACGTGATGGTTACGCTCTTCGCGGCCTGCTCGCTCGGAAGGGTGATTGCACCCAGCGATTCGCTGCTCAGCTCTACCCAGCCATCGGAACTTGCGGCGTCCTGCGGAACATCCAGCACCACAGGGGCTCCCAGCACATCGTTGCCCTGGGCATCAAAAAATTCATAGATCAGCTGGAATTTTTCGTCATCATTCGCCGGATTGGTATTCACACCCATCACATTGACCCATCCACCGATGATCAGCTCCGGTGTACCGGCGCCAGGAATGCCCGGTACCCAGTTGCGTACCGCTTCTTCCATGGTCCAGTCCGAAGATCCGCTGCCCGTTAGCTTCAGGCTGTAGTTGGCCGTGCGATGCTGTTCGGTGCTCCACTCTGCGCCTGCTCCGGATGGAGTCCAGTACGCCGGACGGTCGGTTTCAAAGCCGCCGTTTGATAACAAGTTTACACTTGTATTGTTCTGTGCAACGATAGTAGTGCTTGCCAACAGGCAAAGTACCAATACCGCGCCAAAACCGGACATTGTATTTTTTTTCATGTATATACCTCTTTTGTAATGTTAATCCCCTGCAAAATCCCGTAACATCAGGTTTATGCAGAGGTGTTTTTTCGACCTTAAGAAAATTTTCTACGCCGATTCCCGAATTATCAGTTCCGCAGGAACAGTGAGCATATGATTACTCCTCTCGAACTTCGAATTCAGTGTGGGGATATCGTCGAGCAGCTCGGCGAGCAGTCTCAGCGCAAGTTCGCCCATCTGCTCTTTGAATACCCTCACCGTGGTCAATTGAGGTGTTGAGAATTTCCCCCCCTCAACATCATCAAACCCGACAACGGCCAGATCTTCCGGAATTTTCAGCTTCTTCTGTTTTGCATACTTGATCAGGCCCAATGCCAGCGCATCATTGGCACAAAAAACAGCCGTCGGCTTTCTCTTTCCACCCAGGATTCTCATGCCAAGATCAAATCCGGTCTGCAGTGTCGGTGATTTGTCTTCATCAATAAATGTCATGGATTTAGTATCCTGATGTCCGGCTTTAAGCATGGCCAGCTGATAGCCTTCCAGCCGGTCCGATATACTCGGATGCCTGATATCGGAACCCAAAAAGGCGATATCTTTATGCCCCTTCTCCATCAGGTATCGAACCGCTTCTATACTTCCGTTGCGATTATCGATTGTAATGGAGGGATATGATTTATACTGGTAATCGACAAGAACAAAGGGAATCCCCGAATCTTCCACTTCCATCAGCAGCTCGCTGTTAACCTTGCCGGCGATGATGATACCGTCAACATTTCGCTCTTTCAGCAAGCGGGGTGTATCTGCCTCACGCTCGTAATCATCGGCCACTGTTGCAAGAAGAACGTAGTAGTTTTGGTTTTTTGCCTCAAACTCCGCACCCAGAAAAATACGGGTGTAGAAGGGCTCACTCAGCGTAAAGTGCGATTCCCGCAATATAAAACCGATATTATTGGTGCGATTGGAGGCCAGGCTGCGGGCCGGAGCCGATGGTACATAACCCAGTTGCCGGATAGCACCCAGAACCTCTTTGCGTTTTATATCGCTAACATAGCCTTTGCCGTTCACCACCATCGATACCGTCGACATCGACGATTTCGCATGTTTGGCAACATCCTTTATCGTTACTTTCTTTTTTTTCGTGGGCTGATTCAAGAACCGTAAACTTTAAATTTGATATATCGAAGCGCTTCTATAAATTTCTTGAAATCCACATTAAAGTCAATTTTTATTTTCAATTTTTTTAGAACCGCCTAACTTGTTAATAAATTTGATCCTTAATGGACTCGCCGGACGGGAAGCGGTTTTCTGATGATATTAAATCGGGACGTTGCCGCGCCTTACCCCGGTTAAAAACAGGGCGAAACAGATAAAATAAATTGTAATGACAGGACCTGATGGCACAAATTGAGTTAACAAATGTGATTAAAAAATTCGACGACCTCACGGTGGTAAACAATGTGAGCCTCACCGTAAAATCCGGCGAATTCCTGGCCCTGGTCGGTCCATCGGGATGCGGTAAGTCGACACTGCTCAGAATGATCTCCGGGCTTGAAACCATAGACGGGGGCTCCATCGTCATCGATGGCGTGGAGGTGAACAAAACGCCCCCGAAAGACCGCGATATTGCCATGGTTTTCCAGAATTACGCCCTCTACCCGCATATGAGTGTGTACGACAACCTCTCCTTCGGTCTCAGGATGAAGGGAATGAAGAAAGATCTCATCGATGAGAAGGTCCGGAAAACGGCCGATCTGCTCGACATCAACGAATTGCTCGACCGGAAACCCGGTCAGCTTTCGGGAGGCCAGAAACAGCGCATTGCCGTGGGCCGCGCCATTGTGCGGGATCCGAAAGCATTCCTGTTTGATGAGCCCCTCAGCAACCTGGATGCAAAGCTTCGTGTGAAAATGCGTACCGACCTGCTCCGGCTCCATAAAAAACAGAACGCGACCAGCGTTTATGTAACCCACGACCAGATCGAGGCCATGACCATGGCCGACCGGATAGCCATCATCAATTTCGGGGTCCTTCAGCAGCTCGACACGCCGATCATGGTCTACTCCCATCCGAAGAACCTTTTTGTTGCGAGCTTCATCGGAAGTCCGTCGATGAATTTTCTTAACGGGTCCATCGGCATGAAGGGATCTGTTCCCCGGTTCACAAGTACATCAGGCGGCATCAGCTGCGACTTGCCGGCTCATATGACCGGCGGCATTCCATCGTCGTCACTATCAGATCTCATCCTTGGTATCAGGCCGGAAGATATTCTTCTAAACCCCTCAGAAGATAATCTGATACAACTCAGCACTGTACCCATCGAACTGATCGAACATATGGGCGACATATCGCTCATACATCTTTCACCCGAACCCGGCGTCGAATGGATCGTCAAGGCACCGCCATCACCCGACATGCACGACGGGCAGATGGTAACACTCCACTTGCGAACCGGAAAACTTCACCTGTTTGACGGAAAGACTGAAGAAAACCTGTACGTGAACCGCTCAGAAAAACCGCAATCCTGAAAACTGTTACAGGCATTGGCACAAAATCCGCATCGCAAGACTACCTTTCTTTTCAGTAGCAGACCTATACCCTGTTGTATTATTTTGAATTGTTCCTAAGTGATAAATTATATAAACTAGGCTCTCTCCGGGACATACAATTCAAATAACAGAGCTGGCCTCAGTATGGGTAATACATTGGGTTTTCATTTCTATTCCTGCATTCTTTTCTTTTTGACCGTTTTACTGCTCGAATCTGTAAACAGCACGGTTTACGCCGCATCCAACAGTGATCCCGTTTCACTCACCCGTATCGATCAGCCGGTTGTGCTCGACGGTATGCCCGATGAGCCCTTCTGGCAGACCATCGAACCTTTCCCGCTGGTTGAACATACACCAGTCTACGGTTCCGGACCTCTATACCCCACCGAGATCCGTGTGGCCTACGACGACCAGTACCTCTATCTGTCGGCGGTGTGCATCACCCCGCCCGATGATCTGTTCCTCACCTCCTTCCGGCGCGACCACGTAGCCGCCTCCAACGACTATATCGCCATCGTGCTCGATACGTTCAACGACAACGAAACCGCCCTCTCCTTTTCGGTGATTCCCACCGGCGCCCGGGTCGATATGGCCTTTTTCGACGATGCACAGACCAGTGGGTCCTTCAACAGCAGCTGGAATACCTTCTGGGATGCCGAAACCGTGATCACCGACGATGGCTGGACTGTCGAAATACGCATCCCTTTCTCGAGCCTGCGTTTCCAGGACGACAACGGCCGGGTGGAGATGGGCATGATCGTGTACCGCTGGTTCGCCACCAACGTCTCGGTGGCCACCTACCCTCCGATTCCTCCGAACTGGGGTTTCTGGAGCTTCGCCAAACCCTCGAAAGCGCAAAAAATCGTGATGGAGGATGTGTACAGCAAACGCGCGGTCTATATTACCCCGTACGTACTGGGCGGCATCGATCAGAATTACCTGATGAACCCGTCCGGCACCCGTTACTCACGCGATGATTCCTATACCGGTGATGTGGGCCTGGATGTGAAATACTCCCTCACCAACAACCTGACGCTGGATGTGACCGTGAATACCGATTTCGCCCAGGTCGAGGCTGATGACCAGCAGGTGAATCTGACCCGTTTTTCCCTCTTCTTCCCCGAAAAACGGCTCTTTTTCCAGGAGCGGTCGAGCATTTTCACCTTCGGCACCCTTGAGCGATCGGGCGTGGGATCGGGTTCCACCACCAATCAGCTCTTCTACAGCCGCCGCATCGGGCTCTTCCAGGGCCAGCCGGTGCCACTGCTTGGCGGTGTCAGGCTGGTCGGCCGGGCCGGAGGCTGGGATATCGGTGTGCTGAACATGCAGACGCAGCGGGTTGGCTCCTTCTTTACAGACGGCAATGCCCTTCCCTCCGAAAATTTCGGCGTGGTCCGCCTGCGCCGGCAGGCCTTCAATCCCTACTCCTACATCGGCGTTATGGCCACATCCCGCTACGACACCGAAGGGCACTACAACCTGGCATGGGGCCTCGACGGCAACATACGGGTATTCGACAACGACTACCTCACCCTCTCCCTGGCACAGACGGCCGATAGCGATATCAGTTTCGGGTTCGCCGATCCTGAAAGCAGCCACATGCACGCGCGCTGGGAACGGCGCTCGCAGGACGGTTTCGGGTACGACCTCAACCTGTCGCGATCCGGCGGGCTGTATAATCCCGGTACCGGGTTCATCCTGCGCCGCGTCTACACCCGCATCGGCGACCGCCTGTTCTACGGATGGTTCCCCGGGGAGGCATCACCGCTGCAAAAGCACCAAATCTACCTGAACTGGGCGGCGTTCTACAAAAACAGTGATGGTGCGGTCGAAACCCTTGAGTACGGTCCCTCATGGTCTGGCACACTCAAATCAGGCGATAATGTAAACCTGAGCCTCACCGTGATTCGCGATAACCTGATCAGCGGTTTCAGCCTGAGCGACCGGGCCGAAGTGCCGGCCGGTGAGTACGAATACGTGCAGGCCGGGGCCTCCTGGGAGATCTTCTACCGCTACACCACCATCTCCTTTGCCGACCGCGATCAGGACTTCCACAGCCACCTTGGCCGGCTAAGCGTAAACGCGGCCGTGAACAGGGCCCTCTCGGCGGCCGGGCTCATCCAGTACAACAGCGCGGCCAGAGGGGTATTCGTGAACCTTCGCATCCGCTACAACCGCCGCGAGGGTAACGATTTCTATCTCGTCTACAACGAGGGCTACAACACTGAACGCGGCCGCGAATCCGTGCGCCTGCCCTTCACCAGCAGCCGCGCCATCCTGCTCAAGTATTCGCATACTCTGATTTATTGATCTGGTGTTCGGTCATAAAATTCTGGATAGCCGAACGGCTCGACGAAATATCAAAACCGTCCGTCTGATGATAACCTCGCAGCCGGAATTTACCTCACTCGCTTCCCTGGCCCGTGTTCTGGGCCGGCACCGTGCTATTGCGCCCGGGTCTTAGGTTTGGGAGACAAAAAGCAAAAGGCAAAAGTGAGGGCAAAAGGCAGGAGGCAGAAGAAGGGGGTAGGGCTATTTCAGGAATAGCATTTTGCGGGATTTGGTGAAATTTTCTGCCTGGAAGCGGTAGATGTATATACCGCTGCCCAGGCCGAATGCGTCGAAGCTTGCATAGTGGCTGCCGCCTTGCTGCTGCATGTTTACCAGCGTGGCAACCCGGCGGCCCAGCAGGTCGAACACCTCGAGTACTACGTGGCTGCTTTCTGCCAGTTCATAGCGGATTACCGTAGCCGGGTTGAACGGGTTCGGATAGTTCTGGCCGAGCCGGGCCCGCCACGGAAGCTCATCGATCTCCCGCCCGATCGATACCGCGCCTCCGGTTTCGGTGCGCAGGATGGTGCCGGTGGTACCGACAATCGTACCGGTTTGCTGATCGGACATGACCACCCCGTTCAACTGCTCTGTGGTCAGCTGAGGCTGCAACATCCAGTTGGCCCCGCCGTTGGCCGTCATCAGGATTGTACCGTTATTGCCCGCCGCCGTGCCATGGTTCACATCGGCAAACCACACGTTGTGAAGTCCAGTGGTGGTACCGCTTGGCTGCGTTGTCCAGGTGCTGCCGCCATTGCTGGTACGCAGGATGGTGCCGTTAGCACCGACTACCGTACCGGTTTGACTGTCCGTAAAATGCACGCCCAGAAGGGTCGCAGTTACACCGCTTGCCTGTGCCGACCAGTTTTGCCCACCATCAGTAGTACGGATGATGGTTCCATTGGTACCTACTGCCGTTCCGTTATCGCTGTCGGAGAAGCTGATGCCATGCAGGTTATTGGTCACACCCGGATCCAGCGGGGTCCATGAGGCGCCGCCATCATCCGTCCGGACCATATTCCCGCTGAATCCCGTAGCCACCGCCGAACCCGGCCCGGCGGATGTTGCTGTATAGAGATGAACACTGTTACCCACAAGCACCCTGATCCAGGTCTGACCACCGTTTTGTGTGTAAAATGTTTGCCCGTTGGCTCCGACAACGGTTGCGTTGTTCGCGTCAAACATAACTACATCATGCATCTGACCGCCTGCCAGCTGGGTTGGTTGTAACGTCCATGTAGAACCGCCATCTTCCGTGCGCAGGATCCTGGCACTTGCGCCCACGGCTGTGCCGGTCTGGGCATCTGCAAAGGAAACCCCGGCCAATTGCGTGTTAATTCCCTGCGATACCTCCTCCCATGTAATTCCGCGGTCGGATGTACGGGCAATCGAACCCGCTCCCCCCACGGCCACTCCGTTGGTCGCATCCCTGAAGAAGACCGACTGCATCAGCTGGTTCATTCCCGACGACCGCGACTCCCA
>JAIVHB010000207.1 GCA_020201275.1 Rhodothermaceae bacterium
CTATATTACTGAATAGTAATATAAATATCAACAGGCCGGAAATCATCACGGTTGTATCAAATCGGGTATCACTACTGGGTTCTCTATCAGCCAGGGGTTGTACAAAAATGCTAAAGGCAATCTCACGGAGTGATTTCCCGGGCTCATGCAAGCAATCAATTCCGTTCCAGTGAAACCCTGTCGCGCCCGAATTTTCTTCGCAGATGTTTCAGGAGGTCGTCTGTCGGGTCGATCACATACTTTCGGGCGTTCATCCGCATGGGCTCCGCATGCTTTGAAATGACATCAAATGCCACCATGGTCTGCCCTTTGCTCGATTTAAGTGTTTCCGCAAGTTCCTGAAGGTCCTGATCGGTTAATTCTGATGTGTGAAGCTGTATTCTGAGCCGGATTTTCGCCTGGTTCTTTTCTCTTAGGTTTTCGACCCTGTCGAAAGAGCGGGCAATGATTTTGGGTATGCCTCCACGTGTATCCACGTTGCCATCCACCACCACTATGTTATCCACCTTTATCAGGTTCATGAATTTGTCGTAGCTGTCGGAGAAAGCGATCACTTCGGCGCTGTTGTATTCATCTTCCATATTCAAAAACGCGAAAGGGCGCCCTTTTTTGTCACGGACCTGTTTAACAGCAGTAATTATACCGGCAACCGATACGGAATGGCGGTCGTCGAGCGAGCCCAGACTGTCGCTGCCCAGGTTGTGACTGCAGAACAGGCTGATGTCGTCGCGGAACCGGTCGAGGGGGTGACCGCTCAGATAGAACCCGATGAGATCCCGCTCTTTTTTAAGCCTAACCATGCTGGTCCATTTCTCGGCCTCGCGCAGTTTAGGCTCACCGTTGCCGGCCGCCCCGCCTCCCGACTCTCCAAACAGGCTGATCTGGTTCATCAGTTCATCCTGTTGTTTGCGGGCAGCATATTGGATGGCATCATCAAGGCTGGCCATGAGCCGCGACCTGTCGGGGTAAACGGGATCGAGCGCGCCTGCTTCAATAAGACTTTCAAGGGTTTTGCGGTTGCAATTACGCAGGTCAATGCGGGAGGTGAGATCGAACAGGCTGTCGAATGGCCCGTTCTCATCCCGTTCCTTCACGATTGATGCTACTGCGTTGGCGCCAACCCCCTTGATTGCACTCAACCCGTACTGTATGCGACCGTCTTTAACCACAAAATTGCCCGCTCCGGTGTTAACGTTCGGCAGGTCGACGGATATTCCCAGTGCGTTGCACTCTTCTATAAACACCGATACTTTTTTGATGTCGCTCATATTATGCGACAGCACTGCGGCCATGTAATCGGCCGTGTAGTTGGCTTTAAAATAGGCTGTCTGATAGGCCAGCACCGAATAGGCGGCCGAGTGCGACTTGTTGAATCCGTAGCCGGCGAAGTAGGCCATCTTTTCGAAGACCTCATCGGCTACTTTTTTATCCACCCCGTTCTTTTCTACCGCCCGGCTCACGAAGATGGCTTTCTGCTTCTCCATCTCCTCTTTTTTCTTTTTGCCCATGGCCCGCCGCAGAATATCGGCTTCGCCAAGCGTATAGCCGCCCATCTTCTGAGCCACCTGCATGATCTGCTCCTGATAGACCATTATGCCATAGGTCGGCTTCAGGATTTCCTCGAGCATGGGGTGCGGGTAGACCACACTTTTTCGGCCGTGCTTGCAGTCGATGTACTCCGGGATGAACTGCATCGGCCCCGGTCGATAGAGAGCGTTCATGGCAATGAGATCGTCGATATCCGTAGGTTTCAGGTCCTTGAGGTGCTTCCGCATACCGTCTGACTCAAACTGGAATGTACCGATCGTATCGGCCCGCTGGTAGAGCCGGTAGGTTGCCTCGTCGTCCAGGGGGATGTCGTCGAGATCATACTCCCTGCCGTGGTTATCCTTCACATAGCGGATCGCCGTTTTAAGCACAGAAAGCGTACGCAGACCAAGGAAATCCATTTTGAGCAGGCCGCACATTTCTGCACTGGGCCCGTCGTACTGCGTGATCATGTCCTTCTCTTTGGAGAGTGCCACCGGAACATACTCATAGACCTTGCCCGGTGCTATAATAACACCGGCGGCATGAATACCGGTCTGACGGGCACATCCCTCCAGTGTTCTGGCGTAGTGCATCATCCTGCTGATGCGCGGGTCAGGGTCATCAAACAGTTTTTTAATGTCGACCGAGGTATCGGGATTGTACAGCGGGTTCAGCACTTTTTCGAATGTATCGATGGTAGGCCGGTCGGGCAGCAGCTTGGCTATCCTGTCGACCTCGGGCAGCGGTATACCCAGGATGCGGCCCACATCCCTGATCGCGGTCTTTGCTTTCATGGTGCCGTAGGTAACAATCTGGGCCACATTTTCGCGGCCGTACTGTTCCACCACGTAATCGATAACTTCCTGGCGGCCAACATCATCGAAATCGATATCGATATCGGGTGGACTCACCCGTTCCGGATTCAGAAAACGTTCAAACAGTAAGCCGTACCTGAGCGGATCAATATTTATAATGCCGACGCAGTAGGCCACAATACTGCCGGCGGCCGAGCCACGACCAGGGCCAACGTAGACACCGCGCTCACGGGCAACAGAGGTAAAGCTTTGCACAATGAGGAAGTACCCTGCGAACCCCATGTTTTTGATGATAGCCAACTCGGTTTCAATCCGTTCCGTGATCTCTGACGTGAGCTCCGGATAGCGTTTGCGGGCGCCATCGTAGGTAAGCTTTTTCAGGTAGGAATCCATATCCAGGAAACCCTCCGGCACATTGTAATGCGGAAGCAGCAATTCCGAGGAAATTGAAAATTCCTCCACCTTGTCCACAATTTCGCCGGTATTGTCGACCGATTCCGGCACATCCTGAAACAAACCGAGCATCTCTTCGGGGGTTTTCAGGTAGAATTCGCGGTTGAGCTGGTTATTGTCGTCGGTAAAGCGGAAACGGTTGGGATCGTCGAGGTTCGCATTGGTCTGAAGGGCCAGCAAAACGTCGTGGGCCTCGGAATCAAGCCGTTCCACATAGTGTGAATCGTTGGTGCAGATCATTTTTACCCCGTATTCCCTGGCCCATCTGATCAACACCTCGTTGCAGGTATTCTGATCGGCGAGCCCATGCCTCTGCAATTCGATATAGTAGTCCTCACCAAAAACACTGAGGTACCATTCGAAAATCTTGCGGGCTTCAGCCTCACCTTTTTTGAGAATGGTCTGGTTTACTTCGCTGGCCAGACAGCATGTTGTGGCGATGAGCCCTTCGGAGTGCTCCTGAAGGGTTTTCCTGTCGATGCGGGGTTTGTAGTAGAGGCCTTTGATGTAGCCAAGTGAAGTGAGCTTTACCAGGTTTTTGTACCCGGTCATATTTTTGGCAAGCAGCACCTGATGGTACCGTTCCCTGTTCTCGCGGTCTTCCATTGTTACAGGAGTAACATAAAACTCGCATCCGATAATGGGCTTGACACCGGCCTTTTGGGCAGCGTTTACAAAATCGGGGACCCCGAACATGTTTCCATGATCGGTGATGGCCATGGCCGGCATCTGGTGCCTCGATGCTTTGTCGAAAAGCTGACTGATAGAGGCGGCTCCATCGAGCATACTATATTGCGTGTGGCAGTGCAGATGTGAGAAACTGGGCATCAAAGGTTCTGTTTGGCTAAATGTTGATAACGAATAGGGCGCATACCGGGTTTATTCCAGCGCTTACCTTAAAACCCAACAGACTGATTTTATGACACTTCAAAGATTGAAATTCTAACACTTTGGGATCAGCCGCCTGCGGGTACGACAGCAATGTACGAATGAAAAAAGATGCATTCACACTTGAAAATTTCCATGCATTTACAGTGTGCTGAAATCGGCAGTTTTCTGGATTTTTTTTACAAGTATTCGTTTCTGCTGCAGGAATTGGCGCAATGCCGGCATTACCGGCAGCAGTACACTGCAGTTTTTCCCATCAGACCACCGCACCATACTCGACCGGTCCGTGCGTGCGACCAACGTCTGGTCGAAGGAGTCAGTTATTGATAAAGCGAATATCGCCGAACCAGGATACCGCCGATTCACCGGTGTCGTCAGAGTCGGTCATAATGGCTATCGCTTCAACCGGCGGTGGGTCCTCGCCGTATATGCTGCGATAGTCTTCGAGGATGTTCCGGCGATATGTACGCCACTGGCCGGTATTTTCTTCGCCTGAATCAACCACAATCATGGTTACCAGATCGGTGTACGGGTTTTCTCTGATCAGCCCCGGTTGTTCCCTGTTGGCATAGATGTAATTAATTGCCCGCGATGGTACACGTCCGTACACAATCCTTGTAATGCGGATGAGGTTGCGCTGGCCCCAGCTCAGATTTTTAAGGCTGTAATCGAACATCAGATATATACGGGCAGGGTAATCGTCGCCGTCTTTTCGAGTAACATCCCCTTTTTCAATGAGATTACCCACCATCCAGCTCCACTCAAGTATTGGATACTCATTCAGATCTATTTTTACCCGTCGCATCATACCCGATGACGAGCCATCACTTTCCGCTTTCACGACACGGCGCCCGTCAAGTTCCGTCAGGCTGTATTCTGTTGGTTTGAGACCCCTGAACCGCAAGATTTCCCAGCCATCGGGAATCAGGGCATCGTTTTCCGAGCCCGAAAAAAAACCGACATTCAGCACAACCGGATCTTTATCGCCCGTATTTGCGAACAAAAAAAGGGGAATCGTTAAAAACATCAAAAATTTCATATCCTGATAACTGATTTATTTAATTAATGGTTTCAGTTTTCCGGATTCAATCCATCCCGGCAGTGTACTGGCAGGGGTTAATGCTTAAATTCGGCCGGAAACTGAAATCCACGTTATAAAACAATTTTGATGTTCACGTTAAAAGTATGTGTATCAGGATATCCGATTATCCCGAAACTGTAACAATACAATGACATATCTGCACCATGAATCATGAATCATCCGGTACCGGAAACCCAATGATTGCCATTACCCGCGAGCCCAGCCACAGTCTGGGAAATTGTGAGCTCACCCATATTGACCGAAAAGCCATTGACATTGAGACGGCGGCCCTGCAGCACCAGCGCTATGAGCAGTATCTCGAACAGTTCGGATGCTCTGTAGTCAGGCTGCCGGCCGAACACGATCTGCCCGATGCCGTCTTCGTGGAAGATGCGGCGGTCGTATTCCCCGACGTTGCCGTGATCACCCGGCCTGGTGCCGAATCCAGAAGGCCCGAAACCGCTTCAATGGCCCATTATCTGAAACCCTTTGGCTACACTGTAACCGGGGTACCGGTCAGAGGTTGTCTGCATCTGAAAACCGCACTGGTCCCTGTGCACGATGACCTGTTGCTGATCAACCCGCAGTGGGTAGACCCCGGTCTCTTTGACGGGGTGACCTGCGTTCCGGTCCATCCTTCTGAACCCTTTGGCGCAAACCTTTTGCGTTTCGGCAATGCTGCCCTCTGTTCAGAATCGTTTCCCCGAACAATCGACTGGCTGGCCGGCCTCGGACTGGATGTGCGTACCATCGACTATTCGGAGATGGCCAAAGCCGAAGCGGGTCTGACCTGTTGCAGCGTAATTTTTGAAGGGTAACAGCAGCCTGATGGCAGGCATCTGTTTTTACAGATTTTTTCCTTTAAGATCAGACCGGTTTCAATATTTTAACACGGTAACACATTGTAAACTGTCAGACGGCAGATTCTATAAGACAGATCCTTAGCCAGGATTCTCAATAAACATCAAACCAGGTAATTGACCATGCTTCGTTACGCCATCCCGGTATTTACAGTCCTGCTTTTTACCATACCCCCGATCAACATACAGGCTCAAACTACTGCTACTGCCACGGTTTCGGCCGCCACCAACCTGAACCTTATGCCGGCAGAGCGTTACCGGATGGCCAACCGAATGCTGAGCTGGAAACTGAACGGCAAGGTGTACAACTCAATTATTCAGCCGGAGTGGATTCATGAACAGGCCCTCTGGTACAGGGTAAATACCAAAAACGGCAACGAGTACTTCCTTGCTGATGTGGCCGGAAGCATGAAAGAGCCGCTGTTCGATCAGCAGAAACTGGCGGCAAACCTTCAGGCGCAAGCTCGTGGCAACATGAATGACGGGGGCGACGGCAACGTGGATTCCAGGAACGGGAATGACAGTAAAACAGACGGGGATAGTAACGGTATCGATCCCTACTCTCTGCCGATTTCTGATATTGAAGTGAGCACTGACCTCACAACTGTCCGTTTTGTATACGACAACCACCGGTGGTCGCTCAACCGCGGCACGGGAGAACTTACACGGGGCAATGAGCTGCCCGCACTGCGGCCAGGCGGAAACTATGTGATGTCGCCGGGCGGACGCTACGCGGCGTTCATCCGCGACCATAACCTGTGGTTGAAAGATATGCACTCTGGTGAGGATATGCAGCTTACAACGGAGGGCGAGGCCGGATACGGTTTTGCCACAGACTCCCAGGGATGGTCGCGCTCAAACCGGCCGGTGCTGGCCTGGTCGGCTGATGAAACCATGATATCGACCTACCGGCTGGATGAACGCATGGTTGAAGAGATGCACCTACTCCGTACGACCGACGGGCGTCCGGAGCTCGTCTCATGGCCCTATGCGCTGCCCGGCGATGAGCATGTACCCATGCATGAGCGCTATGTGATCAAAATCCCGGAACAGTGCAAGGTAAAACTACAGACCCAACTCTACCATCAGCGTACATCCAACTGCTGCGGCCTCACCCGCGGATCCGAATGGGCCGACAACGAGTTCAGCCCCGGCAACGAAACGCTGGCCTATGTGGCCACATCCCGCGACTACAAAGAGGTTACATTGAAACTGGCCGATACACGAACGGGTGCCGTCAGGGAAGTTTTTGCCGAGCGTGATGAGATGTTTATCGAAACAAACCTGACCTCACGCGGTGTGCCGAACTGGAGGGTTCTGCACGGTTCCGGAGAATTTATCTGGTTCTCGAGAAACAGCAACTGGGGTCATCTCTATCTTCATGATCTGGAGACGGGCGAACTGAAAAATGCCATCACCACCGGTGAGTGGAATGTGGTTGACATCATCAGGGTAGATGTGGATGCGCGTAAAATCTGGTTCACGGCGGCTGGAATGAACCCTGATGAGGATCCGTATGAAGATTATCTCTACTCCACGGGTTTTAACGGGAGCGGACTTCAGGCCCATACGCCCGTCAGTGGACATCATCAGGTGACGCTATCGCCGGATGCCGGCCATTTTGTTGATACCTTTTCGGATGTTCAGAATGCCCCCGTTACGGTAGTACGCGATTCGTCCGGCGCAATTGTTATGGAACTGGAACAGGCCGACATATCGGAGGTTCTGGCCGAAGGCTGGCAGAAGCCTGAACCGTTCGTCACCAAAGCCCGGGACGGCGAGACCGATATATATGGTCTGATGTTCAAACCATCTGATTTCGATCCATCAAAAAAATATCCCGTCATCAACAGTATCTACCCGGGTCCGCAGACGGGAAGCATTGGCACACGCGCATTCAGCGTTTCGAGGCGGGGTCAGGCCCACGCACTGGCCGAGCTCGGCTTCATTGTTGTTCAGATCGATGCAATGGGCACACCAAAGCGTTCGCGCGACTTCCACACCGCCTACTACGGTGAAATGGCAGACAACGGCCTGCCAGACCAGATTGCCGCCATGCAGGAACTGGCCCGGCGCCACAGCTGGATCGACATTAACCGCGCCGGCATTTACGGCCACTCGGGCGGCGGATTTGCCACGGCTGCTGCCATGTTCACCCATCCGGATTTTTTTAAGGTTGGTGTGGCCGGTGCAGGAAATTTGGACAATCGGGGCTATACATACTATTGGGGCGAAAAATTCCAGGGTTCATACACAGTTCTTGATGAAGACCGGGATTCCTACACCAATCAGGCCCTCCAATACCAGGTTGAAAATCTCAGGGGCAAGCTGATGCTTTCCTATGGTACCATGGACTCCAATGTGCATCCTAACATGACTAATCTGGTCATCAACGAGCTGATTCGTCATAACAAGGATTTCGATCTTGTTGTGATGCCAAACCGCGGTCATGGCTACGGCAACGAATCGTACAAAATCCGCCGAACATGGGATTATTTCGTGATGCACCTCCTCGGACTGGTACCACCCCGGGAGTACGATATTGAACGATAAAACCTTCGCGGTTTTTTGCATTAATCGGGTCAAAAGGCCGCTGTGTCAGGGCATGATACAGAAGTAAACTTCACCAGTAACTAACTGAGAAATGCCCTTTCGTCCGAAAGGGCATTTTTGGCATATCTGTTGCCCGGCAAGATCAAACACGGTGCAGTTTAGAATACTGAACTATCTATTTATACAGTAATCTGAGCTGTGCATTGCAACATCCGATCAAACCTAAGCCATGTAAATTACCTCTTTATAGTATTAATATTTAGTTATTTAACTATCCATACCGATACAGCTCTGAAGCAGTGCTGCCACCCGTGTTGAATTTAATTTATGATTTACACGAAAGTATTGGTAAAACACCCGTTCCCTGCTTATTATGTATGCGTCGTATTTATATTTGTTAAATGACTGTTCGCAGTAATTGAGGGATATAGATTTTCGGCATTACCATACAAGCAACAACGAAAAAGATATTATGTCAGCAAACAGAGTTTCAGGAAAAGTAAAGTGGTTCAATAATGAAAAAGGCTTCGGCTTTATTGAACAGGAAAATGGACAGGATGTATTCGTACATCATACGGCCATTCAGGTTGACGGGTACAAAACCCTCAATGAAGGTCAGGCTGTAACCATGGAAGTAACCCAGGGCCAAAAAGGGCTCCAGGCCGAAAACGTAATTCCGGAATAGGCTATAACGGTTAAAAAAATAAGAAGCCGGGGTTTCATGCTCCGGCTTTTTTTAACGGGTCGGGTTAGTAATTTTTCATAAATCAATCACTGACACGGGATAATTGTGCCTGGTTAACATCCAATGGACAATTATATCATATATGAGGTAATCGGCTATATAGCGTCCGTTTTGGTTGCTGTATCGCTGATGATGAGTAAAATTGTGAGCCTTCGGATCGTTAATCTGATCGGGGCGGCCACTTTCTCACTTTACGGTATGCTGATAGGTTCAATACCTGTAGCCGGCATGAACGCGTTCATTGTTCTCATCAATATCTACTATCTCTTCCATATTTTTACAAACAAAGAGTATTTCAGGCTGCTGAGGGTACCCCCCAACGACCACTATCTGCAGCATTTCATCGAATTCTACAATGAAGAGATAAAGAAATACCAACCCGCCTTCGATTCTACTATAAGTTCCGGTACAGTGTCTGTGTTCATACTTCGCGATATGATACCAGCCGGGCTGCTCATCGGCAACCTCAATGATGCCGGAGTACTTTCGATGAAGCTCGACTTTGTTATACCCATGTACCGCGATTTCAAAATCGGTCGCTATGTATACAGCGAGCAGCGAACTTTTTTCAGGGATCAGGGAATAACGGAAATACGGTCACAGGCGGGCACGGCTGATCACACAGAGTACCTGAAAAAGATGGGGTTTGTACCAGAGGGTGATCATCTTGTATTCAGGGTAATATGATGGCAGTACAATTGCATCTCCTATGCGGCACTTATTAACCACTGTCAATGCTCCGCAGATACTGATCTGCCTGTTTATTCCTGAGTCTTAAGCATAGTAGTGGATCCGGATTCTGGTAGATCTGCCTGAAAGGCGGTGCGAATGGTAACTATTCAGCTTACATTACTTGTTCACTAAATACCTGTATTTACCGATGAAAACAATAAAAGGCATCATCATTGATGTGATAAACCGCAGGCAGTTCCCCGGAGAACTGACTGTGAAAAACGGCCGTATAGCCGATGTCAGCGACTGTGATGATGTTCCGGATGTATACATTCTTCCCGGTTTTGTCGATTCACACATCCACATAGAAAGTTCGATGCTGGTGCCGTCGGAATTTGCCCGGCTGGCGGTTCAGCATGGCACGGTCGCCA